>NZ_JQMQ01000006.1 GCF_000744815.1 Phaeacidiphilus oryzae TH49 | reverse complement strand
CAGGGCAGCACCAGGCACAGCAGAACCAGCAGCACCTTGAACACGATCGCCTCCTCCTGTGCGGACTCCGGTGGCCGCGGGTTCCCCGCGTGCCGGAACAGCTTCTCCCCGGACCCCGTCCGCTCAATCAGCGGCGGCCCCGAACAGCGCAACGCGGGGCGCCGGCCCGGGGCGGGAGCGGGCCCGGGGCGGGGGCGGCTCAGAATGCCGTGCGGCGGCCGGCCCGCGCCGGGGGCTCCTGGAGTTTCCGCAGCCCCTGGGCGAAGGCCTGGGCGGCGGCCAGGTCCCCGGCGTGCGGACGGTCCTTGTGGAGGCCGCCGAACGGCTTGAAGGGGGCCCAGGTGTCGAAGCCGCGGCAGGTGAAGGCGTCCAGCACGGGGAGGCCCTTCGCCTCCACCCTCCGGGTCAGCCGCCGCACGTACCGGACCGGGCGGGGTTCCGGCAGGCCGCTGGTGGCCAGGAGGAAGGCGCGGGTCGACCGGCCCTCCGGCGCGTGCGGGAGCGCGTCCACGAAGTCCCGCAGCCGCCGGTGGAAGTTCATCTGGAAGATCCCGGAGCCGAACCCCACCAGGTCGTAGCCGGCGAGCGCGGCCGGGTCGAGCTCGGCGGGGTCGACCACGGGCGCGTCCAGCACCTCGCCCATGGCCTGGGCGACCCGCCTGGTGTTGCCGTGGGATTCCGAGACGCAGACGATGACGGCCTTCATCGGTGACGCTCCCTCAGGTGGAGATCGTTCTGACCTTGCCCAGGGAGGACATCACAGCAGCGGGAAATGTGACATGCCCCGGTCGGTGGGTGTTCGGTTCAGGGCTTCGCCGACGGCCCCCGCGCCGCCCGGTCCACCGCCGTCCAGGCCAGGGCCACCGCCCCGTCCAGCAGCGCCCGCCGGGCCGCCTGGCCGACGCAGAAGGCGGCGAACTCGCGCTGGTGGTTGGTGGCCGGCAGGGAGCCGATACCGATGTACGGGTGGATGGCGGGCACCACCTGCGAGACGTTGCCCATGTCCGTCGAGGCGCGGTTCATCCGCGCGGCGGTCTCCGCCGGGGCGAACCGCCGGCCGAGGGCGACGGCGTTCGCCCGGTAGTCCGCGAGGGCGGTCTCGTCGGCCCGGAACTCCGCGTACGGCTTGCTCTCCGGTTCGACGTCCAGCTCGCAGCCGGTGGCCAGGGCGCCGGCCTCGAAGGCGCGCAGTACCCGTGGTTCCAGCCGCTCCAGCTCGGCCAGCGTCTCCGCGCGGACGTACCAGCGGCCCTCGGCCCGCTCCGGGATGGCGTTCGGGGCGTCGCCCGCGTGGGTGACGATGCCGTGGACGCGGGTGGTGGGCGGCAGTTGCTGGCGGAGCAGGCCGATCGCGACCTGCGCCACGGTGAACGCGTCGGCGGCGTTGACGCCGGCCTCCGGGTAGGCGGCGGCGTGCGCGGACCTGCCGGTGTAGGAGATCCGCGAGTGGCTCACCGCGAACGGCCGGGCCTCGGCGACGTCCACCGGCGCCGGGTGGACCATCATGGCCAGGTCGGCCCCGGTGAAGGCGCCGCGGTCGAGCATCTCGATCTTGCCGCCGCCGCCCTCCTCCGCGGGGGTGCCGTAGACCTCCACGGTGATCCCGGCCTCGTCGGCGACGGCGGCCAGGCCGAGGGCGGCGCCGACCGCGCTTGCCGCGATCAGGTCGTGCCCGCAGGCGTGCCCGAGGCCCGGCAGCGCGTCGTACTCGGCGCACAGCGCGATGCGGACGGGGCCCTGGCCGAAGCGCGCATGGAAGGCCGTGTCCAGGCCGAGGTAGCGCGGGGTCACCGCGAAGCCCGCCGGTCGAGGAGTTCGGGGACCGCGGCCGCGGCCCGGTGCTCCTCCCAGGCGGTCTCCGGGTCGGCGTGCAGCCGCTCGGACAGTGCGATCAGCTCCTCCGCGTGCCGCTCGACCCGCGCACGGGCGGCCGCCTTCCGTCCGTCCAGCGCCCCGGTCCGCGCGCCGTCCATGGAGCCGGGCATCACAGGTCCCCCGGTACGCCGTAGGAGGGTGAGCCCGCCGGGTCGAGGCCGCGGCGGACGTAGTCGTCGCGCTGCGGCAGCCAGACCTCCAGCAGCTCCGCGAGGCGGTCGACCGGGTCGTCGGCCCAGTCCACCCGCAGGTCGCTGACCCGCCAGTCCACGTCGGCGACCACCGCAAGGCCGGCCGAGCGCACCGGGCCCTCCTCGCCCCCGGCCGCCACGCCGGCCCGCAGGGCGTGGAGGAGACGCTCCTCCAACTCCCGGCCGGCCGTGGCGGCGTAGGCGTCCACCAGCACCTGGGGGATGTGCGGACCGGCCAAGAGGTTGCCGGCGCCGACCACGCCCTCGCCGGTCGCGGTCGCATGGGTGCCCAGGGTCCGGGCGCCGCTGAAGGCGAAGCCGGGGCCGGTCCGGCCGAGCACGGTGAGCTGCCGGTACTCGATGTCCTGCGCGGACGAGGCGACCTCGGAGAGCGCCCGCTCGGCGTCGCCGTGGGCGGCGAGCCGGTCCAGCAGCCGGGTGCCCAGCCGGGGATCGGTGATGTTCTGCGAGGAGGCGACGCCGACCCCGGGGCGCAGGTGCGCCACCCGGGCCAGGACGGCGGGGCTGGAGGAGCCGGCGGCGATGCCGAACCGGTCCCCGTCCCGGGCGATCAGCGAGAGGGTCATCGGGCCTCCCCGGGGATGACCGCGACCGCGTCGATCTCGCACAGCCACTCCGGCCGGGCCAGGGCGGAGACCACCAGCCCGGTCGAGATCGGGTGGACGCCCTTGGTCCAGCGGCCGACGGTGCGGTAGACGGCCTCGCGGTAGCGCGGGTCGACCAGGTAGACGGTCAGCTTGACCAGGTGCTCCATCCTGGCGCCGGCCTCTTCCAGCAGCATGGCGATATTGGCCATCGCCTGCTCGGCCTGGGCCTCCGGGTCGCCGATGCCGACCGACTCACTGGTGTCCAGGTTCTGCCCGATCTGGCCCCGGACGTAGACCGTGTTCCCGGCGACCACGGCCTGGCACAGGTCGTTGTCGAGGTTCTGTTCCGGGTAGGTGTCCCGGGTGTTGAACGGCCTGATCCTGGTGTGGCCGCCGGCGGTGATCGGGTCTGTGCTCATGGTCCGCTCTCCTCGTGGATGGGGTCAGTGCTGTGCGTCGTCGGCCGGCGCCGGGGCGGTCCGGTCGGCGCCGTCGAAGGCGAGGTAGGAACGCCGGGTGGCGATGTGGTCGGCGATGTGCCGGGCATCGTGCCAGACGCCCCAGATGAAGCTCGATCCGCGACGGGAGAGCCAGGGGAGGCCGAGGAAGTAGACGCCCTCTTCAGCGGCGATACCGCGCTTGTGCACCGGGCGGCCTCGCTCGTCGAAGGTGTCGGCCTCCAGCCAGCCGTAGTCGGCGGAGTAGCCGGTGGCCCAGACGATCGTGGAGACGCCGGCCTCGGCGAGGTCGAGTTCGAGGCGGGGCGCGGTGGCCGACTCCGGCAGCGGGCCGAGGCGGTGCGCCTCCGGCTCCTCGGGGAGGTCGAGGCCGTTGCGCCGGACATACGCGTCGGCCTGCCGGAGCACCGCGAGGTACTTCTCGTCGCCGGCCCGGATGTTGGCCGCGAGGTCGCAGGCGAAGCCGAGGACGCCGTCCCGGTGGGAGGCGGTCATCCCGAGCAACTCGACGCCGTCCTCGGCCAGTCGGCGGAAGTCCACGGTGTGGCCGCCGCGGGCGCCGCTGACCGCGATGCTGACGTGTTCGGCGCCCTGCGGCGGCGTCTCCATGTCCCAGAGCCCGAGGACGCCGAGCCACCAGCAGAAGTCCCGTCCGCGGTATCGGCGGGGCGGACGGTCGTGGGCGCCGACGGAGAGGAACACCCGGCGCCCGGAGCGGCGGAGCTCGTCGGCGATCTGCACGCCGGAGGAGCCGGCGCCGACCACCAGCACGGCGCCGTCCGGGAGTTGGGCCGGATTGCGGTATCCGCTGGAGTGCAGCTGGAGGGGACCGGCGTCCTCGGGGACGATGGGCGGGATGACCGGCCGCTGGAACGGGCCGGTGGCGGCGACCACGAACCGCGCGTCGATGGCGCCCTCGGAGGTCTCGACCCGGAAGCCGGGGCGGCCCTCGTGCCGCCGCGCCGAGGTCACCTCCACCCCGGTGCGGACGGGCGCCCCGAACTTCTCGGCGTACGCGGCGAAGTACTCCGCGACCTGCTCCTTGGTGGCGAAGGCGTCCGGGTCCACGCCGGCGAACTCCATGTTCGGGAAGCGGTCGTGCCAGGCCGGCCCGTTGGCGACCAGGGAGTCCCAGCGCTCCGAGCGCCACCGCTCGGCGATCCGGTGCCGCTCCAGGACCACGTGCGGGACGCCGGCGGCCGTCAGGTGCTCGCTCATCGCGATGCCCGCCTGGCCCGCCCCGACCACGACCACGTCTGTCTCTTCGTTCGGCATCCCCATCTCCTATCCGGCGGAGACGCTTCCGGTGTGACAGGTCGACCGTGTCTCCGCACGGCAGAATCGTCGGGCCGAGCGGAGACTCTTGTCCAACACATCTTTCGGGCCTAATGGCCCAGTTTTTCAGATACAGGCAGGTGAGAGGCGCTGGATGCGGTCCCGAGCAGCCTGCGGGCGAGCTCGGTGAAGGCCTGCGCCCTGCGGGTCGGCCGGACGCCGCGCGGGCGGGCGAGGACCACCGGCAGTGGGGGCAGCGGGTCCAGCAGGGGCACCGGCACGGCCCGCCCGCCGTCGTAGGTGGTGTCGCTGACCGGGCGCTGGTTGAGGATCGAGTACCCCTGGCCCGCGGCCACCAGCGCGCGCACGGTCTCGAAGGTGGTGCTGCGGTACGCGGGCCGCATGGCGAGGCCGGCCGCCGCGAACAGCTCGGTGAAGTACTCCCGGCTGTGCGGCAGGTCGTAGAGGACGAAGGGGTCCTCGGCGAGCTCCTCGATGCGCACGCCCCTGCTCCCGGCGAGGCGATGGCCCGGCGGCACCAGCGCGTACGGCGCGGCCTCCGCGATCTGCTCGGTGAGCAGCGAATCGGCCAGGTCCATGCGGTACATCAGGGCGATCTCGCAGCGCCCGTCCAGCAGGGCGGCCTGCAGTTCCTCGGTCTCGCCCTCCACCGCCTGCAGCCGCACGCCGGGGTGGCGGGCGGTGAACTCGGCGAAGAGCCGCGGCAGTACGAACGGCGAGAGGGAGAGGAAGCAGCCGACGGAGAGCTCGCCGGCGAGGGCGGCGCCCAGCCCCTGGGCCGTCTCCACCAGTTCGTCGGCGTGCGCCAGGAGGTTCCTGGACTCCTGGAGGAAGCGGGCGCCTGCGGCGGTCAGCGAGAGGCCCTTGGCGTGGTGCCGGATCAGCAGCTGGACGCCGAGCGCCCGCTCCAGCTGGGCCACGGCGGTGGAGACGGCGGACTGCGACACCAGGAGGCGCCGGGCCGCGGAGGTCATGCTTCCGGTCTCCGCGGCGGCCGCGAAGTAGCGCAGCTGGACCAGGGTGAAGGCCGAGTCGCCGGGCATGGAACCCCTCTTCGGATAGGGCATCGATTTTTCCGATCTATATCCACAATATTATGCGATTGACTGTTAGTGGTGGCTGGATCAGGGTGTTCTTCCAACACACCTGGCGTGGTAGCAGAGAGGGGCCCGGCATGGACACCGCTCCACCGGCACCGACCGTCGAAGTGCGGACCATCGACCAGATCCCGGAGGACGAACGGCACGGCCGGGCCCGCGATCTCTTCACCATCTGGTTCGGCTCCAACATCATGGTGCTCACCGTGGTCACCGGGGCACTGGCCACCACGGTGTACGGACTGCCGCTGTGGTGGGCACTGGCCGGGATCGTCGTCGGCAACGCCGTCGGCGGGGTCTTCATGGCCCTCCACTCCGCGCAGGGGCCCCAACTCGGCGTCCCGCAGATGGTCCAGACGCGGGGTCAGTTCGGCGTCCGGGGCGCCCTGCTGGTGGTCGTGCTGGTCATCGTGATGTACACCGGCTACTTCGCCTCGAACCTGGTACTCGGCGGGCAGTCGCTGCACATCGTGGCGCCGGGGATCTCGGTCGCCGGCGGGATCGTCATCGTGGGGCTGGTGAGCGTGGCGGCCACGATCTTCGGCTACAAGCTGATCCACGCCTACAGCAAGGTCATGACCATCGCCGCGGGCCTGGCGCTGCTGCTGGCCTTCTGCTGGATCCTCTTCGAGCACGGCCTGCCCGCCGGCACCCTCAGCCACGGGGCGCTGACCGCCACCGGGCTCCTCGGCACCGTCTCGGCCTCGGCGCTGTGGCAGATCGCCTACGCGCCCTATGTCTCGGACTACTCCCGCTACATGCCCAAGGGCACCGGCAGCCGGCCGGCCTTCTGGGCCACCTACGGCGGCTGCGTCCTCGGTTCGGTGCTGCCGATGCTCCTCGGCGCGCTCACCGGTGCGGCCGTCGGCGGGGACGACCCGGTCGGCGGCCTCTCCGCGCTCACCCCGGGGATCAGCACACTGATCCTGATCGTCTTCTCGATCGGCATCGCCAACACCAACGCGATGAACCTCTACTGCGGGGTCCTGTGCGTGATCACTGTGGGGCAGACCGTGCGGCGCAGCTGGGTGCCGCGCGCCGGCGCGCGGGCGGTGATCGCGATCGTCGTCTTCCTCGTGGCGCTGCTGCTGGCCATCGCCGGCAAGGACAACTTCCTGGTCTTCTACGAGAACTTCATCGCGCTGCTGCTCTATGTGCTGACTCCGTGGACCGCCGTCAACCTGGTGGACTACTACCTGGTCCGGCACGGGGAGTACGACGTCCGGTCCTTCTTCAGCGCCGACGGCGGGGTCTACGGGCGGTACAACGCGGCGGCCATCGTCGCCTATCTGGTCGGCATCGTGGTGCAGGTGCCGTTCTTCTCCAGCGCGCTGTTCACCGGGCCGGTGGCGCACATGCTGAACGGCGCGGACATCTCCTGGATCGTCGGCCTGATCGTCACCTGCCCCTTCTACTACGTCGCCGCCCGGCGGGCGGGGCGGCGCTCCCCGGCGCCCGCCGAGGCGGCATTGGCCGCCGACGCCTCCACCCCGGCCGGGTGAGCGGCGCCGGCGGCGGACGGACGCTCGGACCGGGCCTGGCCGAGGGCCCGGCGAAACCCGCAACCGAGAGGGACCAGAGGGAGACGACATGCGAGGACTGACGGGGAAGACCGCCTTCGTGACCGGTGCCGGCTCGGGCATCGGGCAGGCCTGCGCGCTGCGCCTGGCCGAGGAGGGCGCCCGGGTCGCGGCGGTGGACATCCGGCTCCCGGCCGCCGAGGAGACCGCCAAGAGGATCGAGGCGTCCGGCGGCACCGCGGTCGCGGTGGAGTGCGACGTGTCCTCGGGGCGGCAGGTGGCCGCCGCCGTGTCCAGGACCGTCGAGGCGCTAGGCGCCCTGCACGTCATCGTCAACGCGGCCGGGATCCTGGCCGCCGAGGGGGACGTCGTCGCCTGCTCGGAGGACGACTGGGACCGGGTGATGGGCGTCAACGTCAAGAGCATGTATCTGATCGGCAAGCACGGCGTCCCGGAGATCCTGCGGGCGGGCGGCGGCTCGATCGTCAACATCGCCTCCGTCTTCGGCTTCACCGCGCTGCCGGACGAGTGCGCCTACGACGCGTCGAAGGGGGCAGTGCTCAACCTCACCCGGCAGATGGCCGTCCAGTACGCGAAGCAGGGGATCCGGGTGAACGCCCTCTGCCCCTCCGACTGCGACACCCCGCTGCTGGACGCGCTGCTCGCCGGGGGCGATGTGGAGGCGGAGAAGGCCGAGCTGGCGAAGCCGATCCCGATGGGGCGGCTGGCCAGGCCGGAGGAGATCGCCTCCGGGGTGGCCTTCCTGGCCTCGGACGACGCGGCCTTCGTCACCGGTGTCGCACTGCCTGTGGACGGGGGGTTCCTCATTCGGTAGGGCGGTGGGGAGTTTCGGTGCGGTGGCGGGCTGTGGTGGGGGGTGGGGCGGTGCTTCGATGCGGGGCACGGCCGGTCAGGAGTCGGCGATGTCGCTGAGCAGTGCCGCGGCCCGGGCCAGCACCGCGCGGTCCTCGGCGCTGAGGGCGTTCAGCCGTGCGTCCAGCCAGGCGTGGCGCTGGGCCCGGGCGGCGCCCGCGAGTTCGTCGCCGGCCGGGGTGGCGGCGAAGAGCACGCGGCGGCCGTCGTCCGGGTCGGGGGCGCGCAGGGCATAGCCGGCCGAGGTGAGGCGGTTGACGGTCTGGCTCATGGAGGCGGGGGAGACCCGGTCCTGCCGGCTGAGCTCGGTCAGGCTCTGCGGCCCGTGCTTGTGGAGGCGGGTCAGCACCTCCAGCGCCACGTCCCCCAGGCCGCCCGCGGGCCGCTCACTGCGGAAGCGGCGGTAGAGGCGGCCCACGGCCGAGCGCAGCTGGGCGCCGAGGTCGGCTCCGGCCGGCTGGGGGGCGGTTGCGTGGTTCTCCATGGCTCATTAGTATACCTAAAAAGATCTTTCGTGTACCTAAGCGATGAGCCCCTCTGTCAGGGAGAGCTGAAGCATGCCCGCGAATCCCCTCGGCGTCCTGCTGCGCAATCGGCGCGCCGGGCAGCAAAGCCTCCAGTGGGCCCGCCCCGAACTGCGGGCGCCGGAGAACTTCACGCTGACCAGCCCGGCCTTCGAGCATCAGGCCCCGATCCCGGAGAAGTACCGGGGGAGGATGTTCGGCCCGAACATCTCGCCCGCGCTGGAGTGGACCACGCCGCCGGCCGGCACCGCAGAACTGGTGCTGATCGCGGAGGACCCGGATGTGCCGCTCGGCAAGCCGGCCCTCCACGCGCTCACCCTGGGCATCGACTCCGCGCTGCCCGGGCTTCCGGAGAACGCCCTCGCCGAGCCCAGCCCGGTGCCGGGCCTCCGCCACGGAAAGGGCGCCCTCGGCCGCCGCGGCTGGGCGGGGCCGCTGCCGATCCGCTCACACGGGCCGCACGCCTACGTCTTCCAGCTCTTCGCCCTCGACCGGACCTCCGAGCTCCCGGCCGGGGCCACCCTCGGCCAGGTGACGGCGGCCATGGCCGGGCACCTCCTCGGGCGGGCGCGGCTGGACGGCAGCTACGAGATCCGGTAGCCCGCCGTTCGGCGCCGGTGGTTCGTCGCCAGGCGCCCTGGGCCGCGGGGCTAGGATCGTCATATGGTCATTGAAAGCGAAACGACTCCGCCCGCCGAGCCCCCGCGGATCGAGGTCCTCACGCCCCGCCAGGTGCCCCTCGGCGGGCCGCGGGCGATGACCGTACGCCGCACTCTGCCGCAGCGGAGCCGATCGCTGATCGGTGCCTGGTGCTTCGCCGATCACTACGGACCGGACGACGTGGCCGCGACGGGCGGAATGGACGTGGCGCCGCACCCCCACACCGGGCTGCAGACCGTGAGCTGGCTCTTCACCGGGGAGATCGAGCACCGCGACAGCATGGGCAACCACGCCTACGTGCGCCCGGGCGAGCTGAACCTGATGACCGGCGGCCACGGCATCGCCCACTCCGAGGTCTCGACCGAGCGGACCACCGTGCTGCACGGCGTACAGCTCTGGGTCGCGCTGCCCGAGGAGCACCGGCGGACCGGGCGCGACTTCCAGCACTACGTACCCGAGCCGGTGCGGGTGGAGGGCGCGGAACTCCGGGTCTTCCTCGGCTCGCTGGCCGGTGCGCACTCACCGGTGCGGGCCTTCAGCCCGCTGCTCGGCGCCGAGATCACCCTCGAACCGGGCGCCTCGGTGGAGCTGGCGGTGGACCCGGCCTTCGAGCACGGGCTGCTGGTGGACCAGGGCACCGTCGTCCTCGCCGAAACCCCGTTGAAGCCGGGGGAGTTGGGCTACGCCGCCCCCGGCCGCGCGAGCCTCGCCGTGGTGAACCCCTCGGGCGCGACGGCCCGGGCCGTCCTCCTCGGCGGAACCCCGTTCGGCGAGGAGATCGTCATGTGGTGGAACTTCGTCGCCCGATCGAACGAGGAGATCCTGCAAGCCCGCCGGGACTGGATGGAGGGCGACCGCTTCGGTGTGGTGCACGGCTACGACGGGGATCGGCTGCTTGCGCCGGAGCTGCCCAAGGTGGGCCTGAAGCCCCGGAAGTAGCGGCGTTGGCCTGGTCTTCGCTGTCTGAGTCAGGGCTTGCGGGCGAGACCGGCGGCGATGAGCCGTTCCCATACCCCCAACTCGCCTGCGGGGGCTCCGATCAGGGCCGACTCATGGGGTTCGGATGCGTCCGGGCGCCACAGCGCGGCCGGGACGATCCCCGGCTCCAGCAGCTCCAGGTCGCCGAAGAGAGCCCCGATCTCCTCGTCCGTGCGCCAGCGGCCGCGGCCGAAGGTGTCCAGGAGTTTTCCCTGGGCGGCGCGGGTCTCCTCGTTGTGTCCGGAGCGGAAGTGGGAGATGAAGACGTGGCTTCCGCTGGGTACCTGGTCCGCCCAGTAGCGCACCACCCCGATCGGGTCCTCGTCGTCGTTGAGGTGGTGGAGGATCGCGCTGAGGATGATCCCGACCGGCTGCCGGAAGTCGATGAGCCGCTGGGTCTCCGGGTGGCGGCGGATGTCCTCGGGGCGGCGGACGTCCGCCTGGATCACGGAGGTGGTGGAGTTCTCGGCGAGGAGCGCCCGGCCGTGGCTCAGCACGATCGGGTCCGAGTCGACGTAGATCACGGCCGAACCGGGCTGGTGGCGCTGGGCGACCTGATGGACGTTGTCCGCGGTGGGCAGTCCGCTGCCCAGGTCGATGAACTGCCGGATGCCGGATTCGGCGATCTCCCGCACCGCGCGGACCAGTGCCTGGCGGTTGGTGTGCGCGATGGCGACCGAGCCGGGCAGGTTGACCTTGAAGTGGTCGCCGATCTGCCGGTCGACGGCGTAGTTGTCCTTGCCGTCCAGAAGGTAGTCGTAGACCCGCGCGATACTCGGCTTGCGCTGGCTCTCCTCGATCTCCGCGAAGCCGTCCGGCATCGTCAACTCCCCAACTCCTCGGCCCTGAACGCGTGTGAGTGCCATCGTAGGGGTCCGGGGCGCCGCCTGTCCGCGCGGAGCTGCGCTGGTGGGCACCGGCCGGGAAGTCGTGATCGCTGAGGATGGTGAGCACAGGGCGTCAGGGCGCGGCGCTGGGCGCGGGGGAGCGGGGTGTGGCGCGTCCGGGCCGGCTGCTTCGCCGCCCCGGACGATGGTGGGGCCGAGTGCCCCGTTCGCCCCGTTCGCCCCGCCTGCCCCCCGCCGCAGCCGGTGCGCGTACCGACTCTCAACCCAGTGCGCCATCCGGTGCGGGTGCGGGTTCGGGTACAGGTGCCGGGCCCGGTTGGTGTGTCGGGGCGGTCGTGCGGGCGGGGCGGGAGGCCGCTCGGTCGGCGCGCAGCCGGCGCAGGGCGGTGAGGTGGAGGGCGAAGGCCGTCGGGACGGCCAGGGTGGGCACCAGAACGAGCGGCATCGCCGTGATGGGCTGCATGGTCGGTGAAAGAACCAGCAGGCCGGACACGACGCCCATGACGAGCGCGATGACGAGGTCTGCGAGGCCCAGCAGATGGAAGGTCACGGCCCGCCGATGGAGCCGGTCGGTCGCGGGAGCATGCCGCAGCGCACGGACCGCGAGGGGCGCCGCGAGTCCTACCGCGATGTCGCCTATCCCTGCGGGTAGGGCGAAGGCGGCGGGCAGTCTGCCGATCGCCAGCGCGATGAGCAGAACGACGCCCATCACGCGGACGCTCTGCGGCCGAGTCAGCCGCGCCACGGCGTCCGGCGAGGCGAGGGCCCGGCGCACCACGGGAAGGCCAGTGGCCGCGAGGAGGATCGTCAGGTAGCCGGCGAAGGCCGCGATCAGTCCGATGCTCAGGTTCGAGGAGCCGATGGCTTGGTACGCGTGGGCGTCGGCGAGCAGCCAGTCGCCGGCGAACCAGGCCGCGGAGAGCGCGACGACGCTCCAGGCGACGATCGGGGCGCGGCGCAGTGCGAGGGCCGTCGAAGCGATGAACAGGGCGGCGCCGGCGATCGTCAGCAGCCAGACGTAGAAGGGAAGTTGGGCCATCACGTACCTCCAGGGAGCGCGTCGGCCTCGGATAACTACCTATCCTTTAGATAGTCTCTTTGAGATAGGAAAAGTCAAGGGGTACCGTCGCCGCATGGCGAGCGAGAGTCGTACGTACGGCCATTTCTGTCTACTGGCCCGGGCTTTGGAGCAGGTGGGCGACAGATGGTCGCTGCTGGTGGTGCGGGATCTCCTCAGTGGACGGAAGCGGTTCACCGACCTCGCCGACCGGCTGGGCGGGATCACGCCAAAGGTGCTGACCCGGCGCCTGCGTGACCTGCAGGAGGCGGACATCGTGCGCGCCGACCGGATCAGCGGGCGCCGTGAGGTGTGGTACGAACTCACCGAAGCGGGGGAGGAGTTGCGCCCGGTGCTGGACGCTCTGGCCGGCTGGAGCCTGCGCCACGCCTGGCGGCCCCCGCAGCCCGGCGAGCCGTTGCACATCGAGCACCTCCTCGGGGCCTGCGTGCAGGCGATCAGACAGGGCGCCGAGCACACCGGCGCCGAGCACACCGGCGCCGACCGCGAGCCGGTCGGCTGGCGGTTCGACTTCGGATCGCACGGCGCCTACCTGATCCACGGCGTACCGGAGGACCTACGCCTCACCGCGGAGCCACCAGCCGCGAGCGGAGCCGCCCGCATCAGCGCGGCCGGCGCGGCGGCACCTGCGGTCGACGTCACGGTGAGCGGGCCGGCCGGCGCCTGGGCCGCCTTCGCGACTGAGCCGAGCGAATCCCGCGCGGCCGAACTAGGCTTCACTCTCACCGGGACCTCCGCCGCGCGCGCCCGCTTCCTCCATCTGCTCGGCCTCTTCCCCCGGTCGCTCCCCCCGCGCGAGTCGGCCGAGCCACTCCGGAAACAGGAACGGGCAGAGCAGCCCAGCCGCGCTGACCACACGTCCGGCCCCGGTTGGGCGGGCGGCGGCTGACGGCCCCGGGACAGGATGCCGGAACCAACCTCCGAGAGCCGTACGGCAACGATGGCCGGGCGAGCGTGCGGTCGCGGCGGAGCCGCCGAGCGGCGCAACGCCATCCTCGGGGGGCGTCGGTCCTGGCCTATGTGCGCTTCAGGGTCCGCGGGCACTGCCCGCAGACCGGCGCCCGGGGTATGACGAGTTCAGCCTGCTTCCGGGCGTCTCACCACGTCGAGGGGAGAACACCGGGCGGGCGCGGAGCTCGGCCGCGGCCTCATCTGACACTCGCGGCCCAGACGTCCCCGTCAGACGGTGATCGCCAGCTTGCCCTGCACGCCGCCGGCGGCCAGCACCTCGTGTGCCCTGGACAGCCTTTCCAGCGGGAACACCTGCTGCAGGTGCACCCGAAGTCTCCCCGCCTCGACCAGCTGGGTCAGTGCCTCCAGGCCGGCCGGGTCCGGCTCCACGCCCACCGCCGCGAAGCGCACGCCGGACCGCTTCGCCAGCTCCGGCAGGGTGGTACTGAGCCGCTCCACCGCCGTCACCAGCGTGCCGCCCTGTCGCAGCACGCCGAAGGAAGGCTCGGCGTTCCCGCCGCCAAGGGTTTCCAGCACCACGTCAACCGGGGTGTCCCGGAGTACCTCGGCGTAGTCCTGGGTCCGGTAGTCGACCAGCTGGTCCGCGCCCAACTCGCGCAGGAAGTCGTGCTTGGCCGCGCTCGCCGTGCCGATCACTTCTGCGCCGAGGTGCTTGGCCAGCTGTACCGCGACGTGTCCGAGCCCGCCGCCCGCACCGTGGATCAGTACCCGTTGCCCCGGCCGCAGCTGCGCGATCTCCACCAGTGCATGCCAGGCGGTCAGGCCGACCAGTGGCAGTGCCGCGGCCTCCTCGTGGCTGATTCCTGCGGGCTTGCGAGCCAACTGCCGTGCGGGGGCCACCAGGTACTCGGCGTTCGCTCCGGCCGCGGCCGGGAAGTACGGCATCCCGTAGACCTCGTCGCCGACCTCGAACCGGTGCACACCCGGATCGACCTGCTCTACCACCCCCGAGACGTCCCAGCCCAGGACGAAGGGCGGCTCGCCCAGCAGCGGGAAGGCGCCGGAGCGGACGAACAGTTCCACGGGGTTGACGCTGGTCGCTCTCACCCGGACCAGCACCTGCGTCGGTCCGGGTGCCGGCTTGGGCACGTCGTCGACGAGTTCCAGCACCTCGGGGCCACCGAAGGTCTTCTGGGTGATCGCACGCATGGTCATGTACTCCTGTGCGGGGATTCGTTGTGGACGTCCCCATCCTCGGCAGCGCGGTACCCGTTGAACAGAAGGCACTTGAAAGGTATATAGGTACCTCATGGGTACTACTGACAACCTGCGCTTCTACGGCGGCGCGGATGCCTATCTCGCTGCCTGCCCCTCGCGCCAGATCCTGGACGTCCTCGCCAACAAGTGGACCATGCTGGTCATGGGCGCACTGTCCGGCGGCCCGATGCGCTTCGGCGAGCTGCGGCGGCGCCTCGACGGCATCACACAGAAGATGCTCACCCAGACCCTCCGCATCCTGGAGCGGCACGGGCTCGTCGTCCGCACCGTCTACCCGACCATTCCGCCAAAGGTCGAGTACGCGGCCACCGGGCTGGGCGAGGGCGTCACTGCGCTGATGCATGCGATCCGGGCCTGGTCCGAGGAGAACATCGATGCCGTGCTGGACGCCCGAGACGCCTATGACGCGCGGGCGGCCCAGGAGGTACAGCCCGTCACCGCCTGATCGCGTCCGCTTGGCACCATCTGTCCCTTGAGAGCTTCTGGCACGAGTGCCGTTGATCGGGTGTCGGCGCGCGTCGCCGACTACTCTCCCTACCCGTGTGGATGTGTGAGAAAGCCGGAATGCCGTCTCAGCGCACCCTGCTTCCCCGTTCGGCGCCCGCAGACTCGGGGATCTCGTCCCGTGCGATCGCCGCGATGCTGGACAGGCTCGAGGCGCGATCGGGCGAAAGCCACTCCCTGATGGTCGTCCACCGCGGTCATGTGGTGGCCGAAGGCTGGTGGGCGCCCTACTCGGCCGACCGCCCGCACCTCCTCTACTCGCTGACCAAGTCGTTCGCCTCGACCGCCGTGGGGCTCGCGATCGGCGACGGGCTGCTCTCGCTGCACGACCGCGTGGTGGACGTGCTGCCCGACCGCGTCCCGGCCGACGTCTCGGACCAGGGACGCCGGATCACCGTTCACCACCTGTTGTCCATGACCTCCGGGCACCCCGTCGACAGCCTCGCCGAGGCCTGGGAGCGGCAGCCCGATGACCTGGTGAAGGGGTTCCTGAGCCTGCCGTTCGCCGCCACCGAGGGGACCCGGCACGTCTACGACAACGCGACCACCTACATCCTGGCCCGCATGGTGGAGCGTGTGACGGGCCGCGGTCTACCGGAGTTCCTCGACGCGCGTCTGTTCTCGCCGATGGGCATCGACCATGCCGAGTGGGACCGGGTGGGCAGTGGCGCCGCCTTCGGATTCCACGGACTGCACCTGACGACCGAGTCCGTCGCCGCCTTCGGCGAGCTGCTGCGGCGCGGAGGCCGGTGGGGCGACCAACAGCTCGTCCCTCGCGATTGGGTGGAGTCGGCGACCCGTCGGCACATCGACAGCGAGTGGATCCTGGACGGAGCGGAGCAGGCGGACTTCTCCTACGGCTACGGCTACCAGTTCTGGATGTCGCGTCACGGCTACCACGGCCATGGCTCCTATGGGCAGCAGTGCCTGGTGATCCCCTCCCACGACCTCGTCGTCGCGGCCACCGCCCAGGGAGAGTCCCAAGACCTGTTCGACGCTGTGTGGGAGTGCCTGCTGCCCGGCGTGGGCCACGCGGCGAGCACTGAGGAGGACGCGATCCTCGCCGACCGACTGCGGCGGCTGTCGCTGCCGCCGGTGCGGGGTTCAGCCCTCCCGGGGCGTGCGGTCAGGGCGACACTCGACGCCTCGGTCGAGGGGTCGGCCCTGCCGGACGGCACGACGGTCACCGTCGAACCCGTCGACGGCGGATGGCTCGTGCGCTTCGGGTCGCTCCTCGGTGGCGGTGGCGGTGGCGATGGCGATGTCGATGGCCATGTCGAGGTCGGCCACGGCGACTGGCGGGAGTGCGCCCCGCTGGGCCGGCCGATCGTCGCGGCCGGAGCCTGGCAGGGCGGCACCTACGTCGCCGATCTCTACGTCATCACCACCCCGCACCGCGTGCGGCTGGTCGTCGACGCCGAGGCCGGAACGGCGACGGCGACCTGGAGCACCCCGCCGCTGACCGGTCCCAGCCTGGAACTGCATCTGCGGTCGCCGCTGATGACGCGACCTGACGTTGCGTAGGGCGGGGGGCCGATGGTGGCCCAAGGTGGGGTTTCCGGGCGTGGGTGCGCCGAACATCCTCCTCCCCTCCCGGCCGCTTGAGGTGCGAGTTCAACGGCGCAGCGCGGTCTCCCGCTCCAGGTGCGACAACTTCTCGGGATTGCGCACGAAATACAGCCCGGTGATCAGGGCGTCCTCGGTCCGTACCGCCAGGACGCCCTCGACCTGCCCGCCGATCCGCATGATCAGCGCTGGGCGTCCGTTGACCTGCGCCGACTCCACCGACACGGTGCCCGCGATCCTCCCCAGGCCCGCCGTCAACAAGGCAGCGACCGGAGCGGCCCCCACGATCGGCTCCAGGGCCGCCTGGACGACTCCGCCGCCGTCGCTCAGGAACACCACGTCCGGGGCGAGTTGATCGAGCAGACTCTGCAGGTCCCCCGTTTCGACCGCTCGTCGGAAGGCCAGCAGCGCCGCGCGGTTCTGGGCCTGGGACACGGCGGCGCGCGGCCGCCGCGCGGCGACGTGGTTCCGGGCCCGGCGCGCGATCTGCCGGACCGCGACCGCGTTCTTGCCGACGGCCTCGGCGATCTCGTCGTAGTCCAGACCGAACACATCCCGCAGCACGAACACCGCGCGCTCGGTCGGCGTCAGCGTCTCCATCACCAGCAGCATCGCCATCGACACGCCCTCGGCCAGCTCGACGTCCTCGGCCACGTCCGGCGCGGTCAACAGCGGTTCGGGCAGCCAGGGGCCGACATAGGACTCCCTGCGCCGGCGTAGGGCGCGCAGCCGCATCAGCGCCTGGCGGGTGGTGACCCGGACCAGATACGCGCGCGGGTCCTGCACGCCGTCCTGGTCGACCTTCACCCACCGCATCCAGGTCTCCTGAAGGACGTCCTCGGCGTCGGCGGCCGAACCGAGCATCTCGTAGGCGACGGTGAACAGCAGGTTCCGGTGGGCGACGAACGACGCGGTCGCCCGGTCGACACGACCGCCTTCCCCCTGCGGCTCCTCGCTCTCCGTGGTGCGGTCCCCGTGCTCGTTCATCCCCGGCTCCATCCGTCCCGGACCTTCCTGGTGCCGCACACGAGATGCCGGCCCCGCGGATCGCGTGACAGCCGCCGCCAGTGACATGGATCACATGGCTGTGCTGTCACGGCGCTCGGGCCGTCGGCATCTCCTGGTCGATTGCGGCAACCACCACACACCAGGAGCACCCATCATGACCGCTCGTTTGAATCTGCTCGGCGACCCGGACACGACCGCGGCCAAAGCCGCTGCCCGGTTCGGTGCGGCGAGCAGGACGATCCTTCAGGAGTCGACCCTGCCGGCGGCGACCCAGAAGCTGGTGCTGCTGCGCGCCAGCCAGATCAACGGCGACGCCTACGCCACCGACGTGTGGGCCAAGAACGCCGCGGCCGCCGGGGAGGACGCCACCCGCCTCAGCCTGGTCGCGGCCTGGCGCGAGTCCACGGTCTTCACCGACGCTGAGCGCGCCGCCCTGGAGCTCGCGGAGCAGGGCACTGACATCGCCTACGCCGCCGGCGGCGTCAGCGACGAGGCCTGGACGGACGCTGTCAAGCACTACGACCAGGGCCAACTCTCCGACCTGGTGATGCTCATCGCCCTGATCAACGCGACCAACAGGATGAGCGTCATCGTCCGGCAGCGCGGCGGTGACTACGAGCCCGGCCACCTCGGCTAGCGGTCTAGCCGGCGGCCCCCGGGGCGCGCGGGACCTTCCTGCGCCGAATGGTCGTCAAGGCTCGCGGCTCGGACCGCTCCCGACGCCCCCTGTCAGGCCGCGGTCCCGGGAAAGGCGGCGGCGTTGCGTGCGCACCAGTCCGCGAAGGTCTTCGGTTCGCGTCCCAGCAGGTGCTGCACGGTGTCGCTGCGTACTCCCACGGTGTCCTGGCGCATCAGCGTCAGTCCCTCCACCAGGGCCTCGGCCAGCATCGGCGGTGCTCCGTCGGGATAACGGAACCGAACGGCCTCGGCCGGGGTGGCCACCGGCCGTACCTCTATCTCGCGGCCGATCGCCTCGGCCAGGATCCGGACCTGCTCGGCGACGGTGAAGCTCTCGCCGCCGGTCAGCAGGTACACCTGTCCTTCGTGGCCGTCCTCGGTGAGTGCGAGGGCGGCGACGGCGGCGATGTCGGCCGGGTCGATCGGCGCCGCACGTCCGGGCCCGACCGGGTCAAGGACATAGCCCTCGGTGCGAAGGGTGGGCAGCCAGTCGAAGGCATTGGTCATGAAGCCGGTCGGCCGCAGGATGGTGGCGGGAATGCCGCAGTCGCGGATCAGCCGCTCCCGTTCGTGGTGCCAGCGGCCCATTGCGGGGAGCGGGTCGCCGATGACGGCGTACGAGGACACATACACGATGCGCCGCACCCCGGCTGCCACAGCAGCGGCGAGGACGTTCTCCGTGTGCTCCAGACCAGTGCCCGGGACCAGCAGGAACAGGCTCTGGACTCCGTCGAGGGCGGCAGTGAGCGTCGCGGGCTCGCCCAAGTCGCCGACGACACGCTCTGCGGACGCCGGCAGGCCGGCCGCACGTGCCCGGTCACGCAGCAGGACGCGAAAGCGTGCGCCCTTCGCGTCCAGTTCGCGGACTAGTTCGCGGCCGATGTGCCCGGTGGCACCGGTGACCAGTAAAATGATGACCTCCAGAACGTTTACCGGTTTACGAGTCGCCAGGACGTTAACCGGTAAACGAAAAGCCTGTCAACCGGCGCCGGGCGACCACGTCGCCCGGCGACCCAACAACCCCGGAGGCCCTTGGTGCCAGAATTCCTCGACCTGCACGGCAGGACGACGAAGGCGATCCGAGCGGCGGCCGACGCCGCGATACGACGTCATGGGCTGCGCCTTGGACAGGACCACCTGCTGGCAGCGCTCTGGGAAGAAGACGGCCGCACCCCCGGGGAGATCGCGGCCGCCACGAACGTCACGACACCCGCCGTCACCAAGGTCAGCGCCCGCATGGTCGAGGCCGGACTGATCACCCGGCGTCGCGACGAGCGGGACAACCGCCTCGTACGGCTCTACCTCACCGACGCCGGACGCGCACTGCGCGAACCGGTGGAGACCGAACGGCGACTGCTGGAGGAAACGATCACCGCAGGCCTCACCGCGGCCGAACGCAAACACCTCATGAGCGCGCTGGCAAAGATCCACCGGTCCGCCAGCGAGCTGCTGGACGCAGAGCCGAGCTGAGAGCCCTTCCGGAGGCCGGCCACTTCGCGGGCCGGGCCGATCTCAGCTCTGAGCCCGCGCTGCTTGTCGGATGTCTGCCTTCCCGAGACCGCCGGGCGGGAAGACTGCGGCGGCGATCCGAAGCCGAGGCGGCAGGGAGCCCCAGAGCTGATCGAGAAGACCGCTGCGGTTCTCGGCGGCGACGCGGACCTCGGTGAACGGGTCACCCGTAGCGATCTCATGTCCGTCCGAGCGATATGTCGTCATCAGTACCCCCTCGCCCGGCTCCAGATCGCTGACCTGCAACGTCAGCCGGTTGGTAGCGGTGCGTCCGCCACTGCTGCGCCGAGCCGCGCCGAGCCAGGCCCGCCCGCGGACTCGGCCGTCGGCGACGAGCAGGGCTTCGTCCCGTGAGGAAGTAGCCGCCGAGCGTGGCGCCGTCGCCGGTGCGGCACCACAGCACCCCGCGCCCGGGGTAGTGGTTCCCCGCCAGGACGTTGTTCAGCTCGTTCACCGACCCCAGCCCCCTCCGATTCCATGGCGTCGTCGCCTCGCGAGAAGCCGTTGACGATATTCAACCCGATCGGGCGAGGACGACGGCCGACCCCACCGGTTCCGTCCGATCGGGGCCGGCGTCATCGCTGAGCTCCGCGCCGGAGCGCGGCCGGCTGCTCTGCTGAAGGCGAAGCGGCGAGTACGAGGCGCCGGCGATGCCTAGCTTGGGCCTATGGAGATCGTTGAGCTGTTGCCGGAGCTGCATCTGCTCCGCTTCGAGGTGGTGCAGGCGTATCTGTGGCGGGATGCGGATGGGCTCACGTTGATCGACTCTGGGGTCGCGGGGGCCGGCCCGGCAGTCGCCGACGCCATTCGGAGCGTCGGCGCGAAGCTCGGGGACCTGCGGCGTGTCGTCCTCACCCACTTTCATGAGGACCATGCCGGCGGTGCCGCCGAGATCGCCGCGTGGGGTGGGGTCGAGGTGTTCGCGCCGCGACTGGACGCGGGGGTGATCCGTGGGACGTCGCCGGCTCCGTCACCGGTCTTCACCGACGCTCCGGACTGGGAACGGTCCTTGTTCGAGAGCAAGCGGGAACTGCCCCCGGCGCCGCCGGTGGCAGTGGACCACGAGGTCGGTGACCGGGATGTGCTTCCCTTCGGAGGCGGGGCTCGGGTGGTGGCCGCGCCGGGGCACACGCCGGGCAGTGCCGCGTTTCATCTCCCCGCCTCCGGCGTGCTCTTCCTGGGCGACGCCGCGGCGAACGTGGGAGGCAGGACCATGGTCGGCGTGTTCAACGTGGACCGGTCCCGTGCGTTGCAGTCGTTGCGGGCCCTGAGCCGGCTGGAGGCGGAGGTCGCCTGCTTCGGACACGGTGAGCCGATCCTCGGATCGGCTTCGGCGGCTCTCCGTGCTGCGGCGGCTTCTTCGAACGGCGGTTGAGGGCGCGACGGGCGGGATGGCGGGCCACCGCCACCGCCGCCGCGCCCGCGCCGCGCCACACGCCCGCGAGCGGGCGTGACGGCTCGTCAGATCGTCAGAACGGCGTCAGACCGGATCGCCGGGGCCGCGAACGGGGATGGTGGTGTCGAAGTCCCCGCCCACCCTCAGCGGCAGCGGCAGGCCGTACTCGCCCGCCGCGGCCATCTGCTGGAGCGCCTCCACCCGGTCCACCGAGTCCGGCCAGTCCGACTTCCGGCCCGGGGTCTTCGGGTTCTTCAGGTGGGCGATCCGCACCTGCTGGAAGTCGGCGAGCCAGGTCTTCTCGTTCACCCCGGAGGCCGGGCTGCCGCCCGCCTTCCGGTCGGTCTCGGCGACCAGCACCAGCAGGCCGTCCGGGCTGTCCGGGGCGCCGTCCGGGCCCATCTCCACCGCGGTGTCGAAGAAGTCGGCAGCGCCCAGTGCGGTCTTCAGCCCGACCTTGTCCGCCTCGGCCAGTGCCGGGGCGAGGTAGTAAAGGTGTGCCTGGTCGAACTGGGCCTGGATGAACTTCGGGTTCTCGGCCGCACTCTTCCAGGCGGCGGGAAAGCCGCCGAGCCCGGTGTGGGCGTCGGAGCCGGCGTCGGCCAGCTTCCTGAGTGCGGGGAGGTACTTGGCCAGCGGATTGTTCGGGACGAGCTTGTCGTAGGAGGTGACCAGCCGGACGTCGTCCTGGGTCTGGGTGCAGAAGCCGATGTAGCCGGCGGTGTACCCGCAGCCGTCGTGGTAGTCCTGGATGTCGGCGAAGCCGGAGGTGAGGTCGCCGTTCTCGAAGACGTTGGTGATCTCGTCGATCGCGTAGCGCTGGTCGTCGTCGAGGGTGGGGCCGGCGGCCTGCCAGACGCTTGCGCGGGGCGCGGCGCCGGCGGCGTGCGCCGGCGCCGGGAGGGCGGCGGCTAATGCGGCGCAGCCGGCCACCGCGGCGGCGCCCAGGGCGAGTCCCGTGGGTGATCGCATGTGGGGATGCCTCTCACGAGAGAACGGATTGTGGTTAGGAAGCTTTCCTTCTTGTTCTCTCGTCGTCAACGGCTAGGGCGACGGTGGCCGTGACGGGATCGCGCTCCGGCCCCAGCGGCCGCGTGGCTCAGGCGTTCCTGATCGCCGAGATGTCGAAGGTGAGCTTGATCTTGTCGGAGACCAGGACGCCGCCGGTCTCCAGCGCCGCGTTCCAGCTGAGGCCCCACTCGGAACGGTTGATGGTGGCCGTGCCCTCGAAGCCGACGCGCTCGTTGCCGAACGGGTCCTTGGCCGCGCCGCTGTACTCCAGGTCGATGCTGATCGGCTTGGTGGTGCCGAGGATCGAGAGGTCGCCGGTGATCCGGTAGTCCTCCCCGCCGAGGGATTCGGCGGAGGTGGAGCGGAAGGTCATGGTGGGGAACTCGTCGATCTTGAAGAAGTCGGCGCTCTTGAGGTGGCCGTCACGGTCCGGACTGCCGGTCTCGATGCTCGCCATCTGCACGTCGAAGGAGGCGGTGGACTTGGACGGGTCGGTGCCGTCCAGGTGCAGCGTGCCGGTGAAGTCCGTGAAGCTGCCCTTCACGTTGGTGACCATGGCGTGCCGCGCGACGAAGCCCAGCGTGGTGTGGCTCGGGTCGACCGTGTAGTCGCCGGTCAGCGCGGACAGGTCGGGGCCGGCTGCGGCGGGGGTGCTCGCGGTGGCGGTGGTCTGGTTCTTGCGACCGAAGATGCCCATGGTGTGCTCCTTGGCAATCGATTGTTGAAGTATCAACCTGTTTCCACCGTAGCGCGGAAAGGTTGAAAATTCAATGGAAGACGGGCTCCGAGGATGCCGGAGTCCGGTCCGGATGACAGGGGAGTGAAGATCGGCGGGAGGTCCCGGCGGCCGAGCCGACGGTTCAGCGCGATTCAGCGCCGTCGCGCGGCCTCGGCGCACGGTACGCAGGTGCGAGCCGTCGGGCGCACCTCAAGGCGAGCCGCCGGGATCGGTTCGCCGCACACCTCGCAGCGGCCGTAGTCCTCGCGCTCCACCCGTTCCAGCGCCAGATCCAGGTCCGCCAGGTGTTCGCGCGCCTCGGCCAGCAGGGAGGCGACATGGGCGCGCTCGAAGGCGGTGCTCGACCCCTCGGGGTCGTGCTCGTCGTCCGTCGCGACCAGGGCGTTGGCCTCGACGATTCCCTCGTACTCGCGCTGGAGGGCGCGGATGCGCTCGCCCGTACTCTCCCGCTCGGCCGCCAGCAGCGCACGGACGCGCGCGGCCGCCGCCGCCGAAGCGGAGACGCCGCCCTCGCCCTTGCCCTCGCCCTCGCCCGGGAACGCAGCCATGTCGACTCCGACGCCGGGCGGGCGGTCGTTATTCCCGAATTCCGCCGGCCGAGCGGCGGCGGGAGGACGAGGACGCGGAAGACCGTGCGACCACCAGCATCCCCGTCCTCGGACGGCGCTCGGGTACCTTCGACTCCCCTTCCCACCCCAGCCGCCGCCGCCTGCTCGGTCTGCTCGGCGCGGCCGGCGCCGGCGCCGCGCTCAGCACCGGGCTCTCCGGTACGGCGCTCGCGGCCACGGCCACGGCGGCCGCGGCGCCGTCGCCGGCCGGCGGACTGCGCTGGCCGCAGGGCCAGGCGCTGCCCTCGTTCGCCGCGCCCGCGGCCCTGGACGTGGTCGATCTGACCACCGCGAGCACCGCCGATCAGCTGCTGTTCGCGACGCTGCAGGGGGTGGTGAACCGCGCTCGGCCCCGGATCGCCCTGCTGCGGCCCGCCGACGAGGGGGAGACCACCTGGCTGGACGGCATCGGCGTGCCCAGCCGCACGGTCGGCGACCCACGGTCACTGCTGGCGAAGTACCGCGCGGAGATCCGCGGCCTCATCGTGACCGATCCGGCCCAGCCGGCCACCGTCAACCTGGCCACCACCCTGGCCGGGCTGCGCGACGCGGTGGCGGTCTCGCCGGAACAGCTCCCGGCACTGACCGCCGCGCCCTACCGGCTGGAGGTACTGGAGGACCTGCGTGGCCGCTTCACCGACGAACTGGCCGCCTACCGCTGGGCGGTGGACGAGCTGTGGCCGCGGACCAGCCACCGCCTGCTGGTCGGGCTCGACCCCACCATCGGGGCCTACCTCCGCGACTACGCGGTGGCCACCAGAGCCCTGGTGCTCTGGATCCACCCCGACCAGGCGGACTCCCGGGCGCTGGGCGACCAGGTGATGTCGCAGATGGCGCCCGGCTCCCCGTACCTCGGATGGTGGCCGGCGGGGGTCGGCGGCGAGAGCGACGGCACCGAACTCACGTCGCAGCACGGGCTCGTGGTGCTGGCCGCGGACTGGTCGCAGAACCTCACCGTCTTCGGGGGAGTGCCGGCCGGGCTCTCGGCACGGCAGCCCGCCCTGCCGACCCCGCGCCTGGAGAACCGGATCTACGTCACCTTCACCATGACCGAGGGCGACAACCTCCAGTACGGCCAGCACCGGATGCGGAAGATCTGGGACGACCCGGCGCGCGGCAGCGTGCCGATCAACTGGACCACCAACCCGCTGCTCGCCGACGCCGCTCCGGCTTTCCTCTCCTACTACCAGCGCACCGGCACCGCCTGGGACTACCTGATGGCCGGCCCCTCGGGCGCCGGCTACGCGTACCCGACGCCCTGGCCGGACGACAGCTTCCCGGTCTACTCGCAGCTCTCCGCCCGCTATATGCGCCGCACCGGGCTGGACAGCGCGGTGATCCTCAACCGGGTCTCCGGGGCGGACGTCCCGCTGCCCGACGCCAAGGCGCTCCAGTACCTGGCCGACATCCGGCCGCTGGGGCTCCTCCAGCACTGGACCGACTACACCCGGACCACCGCGCTGGAGGGCCGGGTGCCGCTGTCGGTCAGCCGGCTCACCAGCTCGGTGCAGGAGGCGAAGGACGCGATAGCGCAGGAGTCCGCCGGGTGGGACGGATCCGCCCCGCTCTTCCTGTCCATCGGAACCCTGGCCTGGAACCTGGTGCCGGCCGACGTCGCGACGATCGCCGGCTCGCTGGACACCCGGTACCGGGTGGTCCGCGGCGACCAGTACTTCCGGCTGGCACGCCGGGCGCTGGGCCTCCCGCCGGCCTGAGGGGGAGCGGGCTTCCCGGGCGGCGAGGGCGCGGCCACCGCCGGATAATCGATCGTGTGGATGCTCGATCGGCTGCCTGCGGGCCGCCGAAGAGATGGGAAAGGGGAGATCGAAATGATCATCCTCGGGCTCCTGCTCATCGCCGCCGCCGCGGTCTTCGGCATCGATCTGCTCATCGAGAACAGTTCCGCGAGGATCTCCCCGGCGCCCACGATCTTCGGACAGAGTCTGGGGGTCACCAGTGGCTGGGTCCTCTTCGTGATCGGTGCCCTCGTCGGGGCGGCGATCCTGCTGGGACTGGCGATGCTGGTCGGCTCCGCCCGCCGCAAGACGCGGCGGGCCGCCGAGCACCGGCGCCAGCGCGACCGCCTGGAGGCCGAGCGCGACCGGCTCGCCGACGAGCGCGACGCCCTGGTGGGCCGCACCCAGCCCAGCCCGCAGGCGCAGGGGCGGGAGGACGCCCTCAAGGGCACCCGCCGCGGGATCCTCCACCGCCGGCACTGAGCCCTCTGGCCTCGCCTCCGACGCGCCCGCCGGCACGGTGAGACGCCGTCCGGCGGAGCGGGTCGGGGGCCGACGCCGCGGGTGTCCCGGGGCGGGGCTCCGGGCGGGGCCTCAGCGGGGCCCTCAGCGGTCGAGCATCCCCTTGGCGCGGTCCGCGAGGCCCTCGGCCTTCTCCTTGGCCTGGTCGGTCGCGTCCTGCGCCTTGTCGCCGAGCCGGCCCGCCTTCGCCTCGGCCTGGTCGCCCTGGCCCTCGCCCCGCATCCGCTCGTCCCCCTTGAGCTCACCGGCCTTCTCCTTGGCCTTGCCGAGAGCCTCGTCCGCCTTGCGCTGCATGTCGTCGGTGCCCATGGCCACCCTTTCGGTGCGTTTCCCGGCGGCCCTCGCCGGGATCGCTGTCCAGCCTGGGCGGACGGGCCGGGTCGCGCATGTCGAGAGGGGCGGCTCACCCGTTCGGCGGGCAGGCCGGGGGACGGCGCCCGTCAGTCGTTGACCACCCGGTAGATCCCGTAGACCACGCCGGGCACATGGCCGCAGAGCTGGAGGAGGAAGGCCCACAGCACCCGCAGACTCGGCCCCTCCTTGATCAGCACTGCCAGC
>NZ_JQMQ01000005.1:6600000-6858095 GCF_000744815.1 Phaeacidiphilus oryzae TH49 | reverse complement strand
GTCACCCCATCGCTCACCTACTACAAGCTTGGTCCGCGGCTCCACCACTCCCCTTTCCGAAGACCTCCGGGCGGCTTCACGGGCTTAGCATCACCTGGTTCAGCGCTGGCGCACTGCCACGGGTACCGGAATATCAACCGGTTGTCCATCGACTACGCCTGTCGGCCTCGCCTTAGGTCCCGACTTACCCTGGGCAGATCAGCTTGACCCAGGAACCCTTGGTCAATCGGCGCAGGAGTTTCCCACTCCTGAATCGCTACTCATGCTGCATTCTCACTCGTGAACCGTCCACCCCTCGCTTCCGCGGAGGCTTCACCCGGCACACGACGCTCCCCTACCCATCCCAGCGGGCGTTGGCCCTCATGCTGGAACGACACGACTTCGGCGGTGCGCTTGAGCCCCGCTACATTGTCGGCGCGGAATCACTTGACCAGTGAGCTATTACGCACTCTTTCAAGGGTGGCTGCTTCTAAGCCAACCTCCTGGTTGTCTCTGCGACTCCACATCCTTTCCCACTTAGCACACGCTTAGGGGCCTTAGTCGATGCTCTGGGCTGTTTCCCTCTCGACCATGGAGCTTATCCCCCACAGTCTCACTGCCGCGCTTCACTTACCGGCATTCGGAGTTTGGCTAAGGTCAGTAACCCGGTCAGGCCCATCGCCTATCCAGTGCTCTACCTCCGGCAAGAAACACACGACGCTGCACCTAAATGCATTTCGGGGAGAACCAGCTATCACGGAGTTTGATTGGCCTTTCACCCCTAACCACAGGTCATCCCCCAGGTTTTCAACCCTGGTGGGTTCGGGCCTCCACACGGTCTTACCCGCGCTTCACCCTGCCCATGGCTAGATCACTCCGCTTCGGGTCTTGAGCGTGCTACTCCGGCGCCCTCTTCGGACTCGCTTTCGCTACGGCTACCCCACCCGGGTTAACCTCGCAACACACCGCAAACTCGCAGGCTCATTCTTCAAAAGGCACGCAGTCACGAGGATGTGCAAGCACACCCCGACGCTCCCACGGCTTGTAGGCACACGGTTTCAGGTACTATTTCACTCCGCTCCCGCGGTACTTTTCACCATTCCCTCACGGTACTATCCGCTATCGGTCACCAGGGAATATTTAGGCTTAGCGGGTGGTCCCGCCAGATTCACACCAGATTCCTCGAGCCCGGTGCTACTTGGGAAACAAGCAAGCAAGTCGCTGACGTTTCAGCTACGGGGGTCTTACCCTCTACGCCGGGCCTTTCACATGCCCTTCGCCTACACCAACGATTTCTGACTCACCCAGCCTCCGGCAGAAGACTGAAGCTCGCTCCCACAACCCCGCCTGCGCAACCCCTGCCGGGTCTCACACACAAACGGTTTAGCCTCATCCGGTTTCGCTCGCCACTACTCCCGGAATCACGGTTGTTTTCTCTTCCTGCGGGTACTGAGATGTTTCACTTCCCCGCGTTCCCTCCACACTGCCTATGCGTTCAGCAGCGGGTGACGACCCATGACGATCGCCGGGTTTCCCCATTCGGACACCCCCGGATCAAAGCTCGGTTGACAGCTCCCCGGGGCCTATCGCGGCCTCCCACGTCCTTCATCGGTTCCTGGTGCCAAGGCATCCACCGTGCGCCCTTAAATACTTGGCCACAGATGCTCGCGTCCACTGTGCAGTTCTCAAGCAACAACCAACCACCCACCTAGTCCAAGCATGAGGTCGGCACTGAGAACGAGCGGCCAACGGCCGTGCCCTCAGGACCCAACAGCGCGCCCAGCACCCCAGACCGGAGACCCGTCACGTTCCACGCCCCGAAGAGCAGTACTAGCGAGGTCCCCATCCCTGAGGCACTGAATAGTCAACGTTCCACCCATGAGCTGACCACCGCCGGACATTCGCCGGCGTCGTGGCTCTGGACCGCCGTAGCGGCCAAGATGCTCCTTAGAAAGGAGGTGATCCAGCCGCACCTTCCGGTACGGCTACCTTGTTACGACTTCGTCCCAATCGCTGGTCCCACCTTCGACGGCTCCCCCCACAAGGGTTGGGCCACCGGCTTCGGGTGTTACCGACTTTCGTGACGTGACGGGCGGTGTGTACAAGGCCCGGGAACGTATTCACCGCAGCATGCTGATCTGCGATTACTAGCGACTCCGACTTCATGGGGTCGAGTTGCAGACCCCAATCCGAACTGAGGCCGGTTTTTTGAGATTCGCTCCACCTTGCGGTATCGCAGCTCATTGTGCCGGCCATTGTAGCACGTGTGCAGCCCAAGACATAAGGGGCATGATGATTTGACGTCGTCCCCACCTTCCTCCGAGTTGACCCCGGCAGTCTCCCGTGAGTCCCCGGCATAACCCGCTGGCAACACAGGACAAGGGTTGCGCTCGTTGCGGGACTTAACCCAACATCTCACGACACGAGCTGACGACAACCATGCACCACCTGTACACCGACCACAAGGGGGCGCCCATCTCTGGACGTTTCCGGTGTATGTCAAGCCTTGGTAAGGTTCTTCGCGTTGCGTCGAATTAAGCCACATGCTCCGCCGCTTGTGCGGGCCCCCGTCAATTCCTTTGAGTTTTAGCCTTGCGGCCGTACTCCCCAGGCGGGGAACTTAATGCGTTAGCTGCGGCACCGACGACGTGGAATGTCGCCAACACCTAGTTCCCAACGTTTACGGCGTGGACTACCAGGGTATCTAATCCTGTTCGCTCCCCACGCTTTCGCTCCTCAGCGTCAGTAATGGCCCAGAGATCCGCCTTCGCCACCGGTGTTCCTCCTGATATCTGCGCATTTCACCGCTACACCAGGAATTCCGATCTCCCCTACCACACTCCAGCCTGCCCGTATCGAATGCAGACCCGGGGTTAAGCCCCGGGCTTTCACATCCGACGCGACAGGCCGCCTACGAGCTCTTTACGCCCAATAATTCCGGACAACGCTCGCACCCTACGTATTACCGCGGCTGCTGGCACGTAGTTAGCCGGTGCTTCTTCTGCAGGTACCGTCACTTGCGCTTCTTCCCTGCTGAAAGAGGTTTACAACCCGAAGGCCGTCATCCCCCACGCGGCGTCGCTGCATCAGGCTTGCGCCCATTGTGCAATATTCCCCACTGCTGCCTCCCGTAGGAGTCTGGGCCGTGTCTCAGTCCCAGTGTGGCCGGTCGCCCTCTCAGGCCGGCTACCCGTCGTCGCCTTGGTAGGCCATCACCCCACCAACAAGCTGATAGGCCGCGGGCTCATCCTGGATCGCCGGAGCTTTCCACCCCCCACCATGCGGAGGAGGGTCATATCCGGTATTAGCACCGGTTTCCCGGTGTTATCCCAGAATCCAGGGCAGATTGCCCACGTGTTACTCACCCGTTCGCCACTGATCCACCCCGAAGGGCTTCACCGTTCGACTTGCATGTGTTAAGCACGCCGCCAGCGTTCGTCCTGAGCCAGGATCAAACTCTCCGTGAATGCTTTAAAAAAGAGCATCACGCAGAGGATGTGAATCCTCGCTGTGATTCTTCAAAGGAACCTCGCCGCCTCGGAGACCGAGACAGACGGGGTGTTTTATAGTCTGGCGTTGACTTTTGGCACGCTGTTGAGTTCTCAAGGAACGGACGCTTCCTTCGAACCGCCATCCCCAATGTCGGGGTCGTCGGCCTCTCCGGGCGCTTCGTTCGGGGTTCACCGTATCAGATGATTTTTCCCGGCCTTTCGGCGGGTTTTACGTCTGCGGTGTTTCCCGTCGCTCTCGCGGCGGGACGACGCAGACTTTACGGGGGCAGCGGCGGCGCAGGCAAATCGGGGTGCGGCCGAACGAGTGGGCGATGACGTAGAGTCAGCGCCCGAGGCAAGTGGACTAGACCACTTGCGCGTCATCGCGCGCGGTCGGAGTCCTCGTTCGACTATGTCCGACTTGCCATGAATTATTGTGTTTCGACTGGATGCGGGGCGCTGCTCCGCGCGGTCACCGCTAGGAGGCTGGACCATGACCGATGTGTCAGCGCCGCTCGCCGGCACCGTCGTCGGGCTCGGCGGGGTTCCGGACCCCGTCTTCGCCGGGGCGATGGTCGGGCCTGGCACCGCGATCGATCCCGAGCGCGTCGCACAGGAGGCCGTGGCGCCGGTGGCGGGGACGATCATCTCGATGCACCCGCACGCCTATGTGGTGGTGGACGCCGAGGGGCATGGAGTACTGACCCATCTGGGCATCGATACCGTGCAGCTCAACGGTGAGGGCTTCGAGTTGCTGGCGCAGAAGGGCGACACCGTCGCCCTCGGGCAGCCGGTGGTGCGCTGGAACCCCGCGGACGTGGAGGCGAAGGGCAAGTCACCGGTCTGCCCGGTGGTTGCGCTCGAGGCCACCGCCGAGGCGTTGTCCGGCCTCAAGGAGGAGGGCACCGTGCAGGCCGGTGACCTCCTCTTCGGCTGGAAGTAGCGCGGGAAGCAGCGGCATTGACCGAGAACGCGGACGCAGGCAGCAAGCCCAGTAGGCAGAGACGGAGACAGCTCGTCATGGAACAGACCCTGCGCGGGGTGGGCGTCAGTCACGGCATCGCGATCGGGCCGGTGCGGCACATGGGCACCGCCGTGCTGGAGCCCCCGGCGGAGCAGATCGCGGCGCACGAGGCTGAGCGCGAACAGGCGAAGGCGCGGCGGGCGGTCGAGGCGGTGGCCGCCGATCTGCAGGCCCGCGGCAACCTGGCCGGCGGGGAGGCGCAGGCGGTCCTTGAGGCCCAGGCGCTGATGGCGCAGGACCCGGAGTTGCAGGCCGACGTGGACCGGCGGATCGCCGTGGGCAGCAGCGCCGCGCGGGCGGTCTACGACGCCTTCGCCTCCTACCGTGCGCTTCTCGCCCAGGCCGGGGACTACCTGGCCGGTCGGGTGGCGGATCTGGACGATGTGCGGAACCGGATCGTGGCCCGGCTGATGGGCGTGCCGATGCCGGGGGTGCCGGACAGCGACGAACCGTACGTGCTGGTCGCGCAGGATCTCGCGCCGGCGGACACGGCGCTGCTCGACCCGGCGCTGGTGCTCGGGTTCGTCACCGAGGAGGGCGGGCCGACCAGCCACAGCGCGATCCTGGCGCGGGCGATGGGCGTGCCGGCCGTGGTGGCGCTGCGCGGGGCGGTGGAGGTGGCCGAGGGGACGGTCGCGGCCGTGGACGGGAGCAGCGGGGAGGTGGTGGTAGCGCCGACCGAGGAGCGGCAGGCCGCGCTGCGGGCCGCGGCGGCGGAGCGGAAGGCCGCGTTGGCGGCGGCCACCGGGCCGGGGCGGACGGCGGACGGGCACGCGGTCCCGCTGCTGGCGAACGTCGGCGGTCCTGCGGACGTGCCGGCCGCGGTGGAGAACGGGGCGGAGGGCGTGGGGCTGTTCCGCACCGAGTTCCTGTTCCTGGACGACTCCAAGCAGGCGCCGTCGCAGGCCAAGCAGGTCGAGGCCTATCGGAAGGTGCTGGAGGCGTTCCCCGGGGCCCGGGTCGTGGTGCGGGTGCTGGATGCCGGGGCGGACAAGCCGCTGGACTTCCTGACGCCGGCGGACGAGCCGAACCCCGCTCTCGGGGTGCGCGGGCTGCGCACCCTCCTCGACCACCGCGAGGTGCTCCTCACCCAGCTGCGGGCGCTGGCCGAGGCGGCCCGGGGGCTGCCGGTGCACCTTGAGGTGATGGCGCCGATGGTGGCGGACCGGGCGGACGCCGCGGCTTTCGCGCAGGCCTGCCGAGAGGCCGGTCTGGACGCCAAGTACGGCGTCATGGTGGAGATCCCGTCGGCGGCGCTGCGGGCCCGGGCGATCCTGGGCGAGGTGGAGTTCCTGTCCCTGGGTACCAACGACCTCGCCCAGTACACCTTCGCGGCCGACCGGCAGGTGGGGGCGCTGGCGCGGCTTCAGGACCCGTGGCAGCCGGCCCTGCTGGACCTGGTGGCCGCGGCCGCGGAGGCCGCCAGGGCGACCGGGAAGAGCTGCGGGGTCTGCGGGGAGGCGGCCTCGGATCCGGAGCTGGCCTGCGTGCTGACCGGGCTCGGGGTGACCAGCCTGTCGATGGGCGCGGCGGCGCTGCCGTATGTGCGGGCGACGCTGGCCAAGCACACGCTGGCGCAGTGCCAGCGGGCCGCCGCGGCGGCTCGGGCGGCCGACTCGCCCGAGGAGGCGCGGGAGGCGGCGCGGCAGGTGCTGAGCGGGGAGTAGCGATCGGGGTCCTCGTCGGGACCTCCGAGGCGCCGGGTCCGGTCGCGGGCCCGGCGCCTTTCGTTGGTTTCAGAAGGTTTATTGGTCTGAACCATTGACACTGCCATGACTACAGGAGTTGAATCCGGCCGTCCCAGCACGACAAAAGCACAACTCGGTTTCTGGGAGCGGCAGATGAAACTTCTGTCCCATCGGTTGAGACCCCTTCGCACAGTGTCCCGGCGGCTGCGCGGCGTCGGCGTCGCGCTGGCCGTCGCCGTGGCGGCGGCGCTGCCCGTCGCACTGCCGAGCGCAGCGCACGCGGTGACCGTGCCGGCACCGCCCTCCGGGTGGTCCACAGTGTTCAGCGACGACTTCTCCGGGGCGTCCGGCAGCCAGCCGAACTCCTCGAACTGGATGTACGACACCGGTCCCGGCTCCAACTTCGGCACCGGCGAGATCGAGACCATGACCAACTCGACGTCCAACGTGCACCTGGACGGCTCGGGGCACCTGGACATCACCGCCCTGGGCAGCGGCAGCAACTGGACCTCCGGCCGCATCCAGACCACCTCGGCCAACGTCGGCGCCCCCGCCGGCGGCAAGCTCGAGGTCACCGCCTCCATCCAGCAGCCCAACCCGAGCAGCGGCCTCGGCTACTGGCCCGCCTTCTGGATGCTGGGACCGGGCCAGTGGCCCGAGAACGGCGAGATCGACATCATGGAGGACGTCAACGCCCTCTCCGAGGTCGCCGGCACCATCCACTGCGGCACCGACCCCGGCGGACCCTGCAACGAGAGCAACGGCATCGGCAGCGGCCTGCGGGCCTGCTCCGGCTGCCAGACCGGGTACCACACCTACTCCATGATCCTCGACCGCACCAACACCGCCGCCGAGTCCATCACCTTCTACCTCGACGGCGCCCAGTACTTCACCGTCAACGAGAGCCAGGTCGGCACCAGCACCTGGCAGCAGGCCTTCGACCACAACCTCTCCATCATCTTCGACCTCGCCATGGGCGGCGGCTTCCCCAACGGAGTCTGCGGCTGCACCACACCGACCTCGGCGACGAGTTCGGGCGGGACGATGAGCGTGGGGTACGTCGCGGCCTACACCACCAACGGTTCGACCTCCGGCGGCGGAGGAGGCGGAGGCGGCGGCACCAGCGGCACCGGGCAGATCGTCGGCTACAACGGGCTCTGCCTGGACGACCGGAGTGCCAGCACAGCGAACTACAACCCCGTTCAGGTCTACACCTGCAACGGTTCGGCGGCACAGCAGTGGACCGTGGTCGAGGCGGGCAGCACCCTCCACGTCCTCGGCAAGTGCCTGGACATCAACGGCGGCGGGACGGCCGACGGCACCCAGGTGGACCTGTACGACTGCAACAACACGGCCGCACAGGTCTGGATACCGCAGTCCAACGGCGAGCTCTACAACCCGCAGTCCAACAAGTGCCTGGACGACACGGGTTACGGCGGCTCCGGGACGCAGGTGCAGATCTGGGACTGCGCGGACACCGCCAACCAGGTCTGGAAGCTGCCCTAGTCGACACCGGCAGCCGTGCGGGCCGGGGGCCGATGGCCGGTTCCCCCGGCCCGCACGTTCGCCTCGTCCGGGCGGCTCAGTCGCGCTGCTCGGCCCGTTCGGCGGCCAGCCGCTGGAAGGGGCGGAGGGCGGCCGGGTCGTCGAGGGACCCGGGGTTGACCGCCTTCTCGATCGGGGTGCCGGAGAGAAGGCGCTTCACCGGGACCTCGATCCGCTTTCCGGTGAGGGTGTGCGGGACCGCGGGGACGGCGATGACCTCGTCCGGGACGTGCCGGGGGGAGAGCTGCTCGCGCAGGGCGGTGCGGATGCGGGCGCGCAGTTCGTCGTCGAGTGCGGCGCCGGGGGCGAGGACGACGAAGAGCGGCATCCAGTAGCCGCCGTCCGGCTCCTCGAGGCCGATGACGAGGGATTCCCGGATCTCCGGGAGGCGTTCGACGACCTCGTAGATGTCGGCGGAGCCCATCCGGACGCCCTGGCGGTTGAGGGTGGAGTCGGAACGGCCGTGGATGACCACGGTGTTGCGGGGGGTGACGGTGATCCAGTCGCCGTGCCGCCAGACGCCCGGGTAGACGTCGAAGTAGCTGTCGCGGTAGCGGGTGCCCTCCGGATCGTTCCAGAAGTAGAGCGGCATGGAGGGCACGGGCTGGGTGACCACGAGCTCGCCGACCTCGTCGGTGAGCGGCTTCCCGGCCGGGTCCCAGGCCTGGACGTCGACGCCGAGGGCGGGGGCCTGGATCTCGCCGAGGTACACGGGGAGCGTCGGCACTCCCCCGACCAGGCAGGAGCAGAGGTCGGTGCCGCCGCTGACCGAGGCGAGCCAGACGTCCTGCTTGACGTGCTGGTAGATCCAGGCGAAGCCGTCCGGCGGGAGCGGGGAGCCGGTGGTGCCGATCGCCTTGAGCCGGGAGAGGTCGAGGTCGCCGTCCCCGCCCGTGGAGTGGAAGTCGAGGCCGGCCTTGCGGCAGGACATCACGTACGCCGCCGAGGTGCCGAAGACGGTGACGCCGGCGGCCGCGGCGACCCGCCACTGGGCGGAGACGTCGGGGTGGCCGGGGCTGCCGTCGTAGGTGACGATCGCGGCTCCGGCGAGGAGGCCGGCGAGGAGGAAGTTCCACATCATCCAGCCGGTCGAGGTGTACCAGAAGAAGCGATCGCCCGGGCCGAGGTCGACATGGAGGTCGGCCTGCTTGAGGTGCTCCAGGACGATGCCGCCGTGGCCCTGGACGATGGGCTTGGGCAGGCCGGTGGTGCCGGAGGAGTACAGGATCCAGAGCGGGTGGTCGAAGGGGACCTGCTCGAAGTCGAGGGAGGGTTCCGGCGTCTCTCCCGATGGGCGCGCCTCCGGCTGCGGCCAGGGGACGGCGATCGGGTCGTCGGGGAGGTCGCTGCCCAGCAGCGGGATGTGCACCAGGGCGCGCAGGGTGGGGAGTTCGCGGCGGAGCTCGGCCACCGTGCCGGTGCGGTCGTGGCGCTTGCCGTTGTAGTGGTAGCCGTCGACGGCGAACAGGACCACCGGCTCGACCTGCTGGAAGCGGTCGAGGACGCTGCGGGCGCCGAAGTCGGGGGCGCAGGAGGTCCAGACGGCGCCGACCGAGGCCGCGGCCAGCAGGGCGACGGCGGCCTGCGGGATGTTGGGCAGGTAGCCGGCCACCCGGTCGCCCGGGCGGACGTCGAGGCGCCGGAGCTCGGCGGCCACGGCGGCCACGGCGGACCGGAGTTCCCGCCAGGTGAGGGTCGAGGCGGGGGCGTCGCCCGCGGCCAGTGCGGGCTCGTCGAAGTGGATGATCGCCGGGTCGCCGGCGCGGGCCGGGTCCTCGGAGGCTCGCAGGGCGTGCTCGGCGTAGTTCAGGCGGGAGCCGGGGAACCAGCGGGCGCCGGGCATCGCCGGCTCGGGGGCGGCGGGAAGCTCCAGGACCCGGCCGTTCTCGGCGGGGGTGCTGAACCGGACGCCGGTCCATTCGGTGACGGCCCGCCAGAAGCGTTCCAGATCCTCGACCGACCAGGCGTGGAGGGCGGCGTAGCGGGCGGCGGCGGTGGCGTCGCCCGCTGCGCCGGCCTCCTCGGGGGCCGGGACGAGCGGCTCGGCCGGGGCGCCGTGGTGCTCGGCGGCGAAGCGCTGGAAGGCGGCCATCCGGGTGGCGGCGGCGCGGCTCGGGGACGGTCGCCAGAGGGGGGCGTCGCCGGGGGGCTCGGTCTGCTGGTCGGGGTGGGGTGCGGTGCCCACGGGTCCTCCCCTTTGAGTGTGGTGCGGGCGGTCGGCGCGGAGCCCGTCGTCCGATCGGGTTCCGCGTGGCGTCGGGAGGAATCTGCCAGGGGAATCGGCTCCGCGCCAGGGGTGGCCGCGGGTGTGTCGGACCGCCACATGGCGCCGGACGGAGCTGTGGGGACGGCCGACATGGCCGGTGGGCGCCGGTCCGGCCCTTCCGCCTGGTCAGCCCGGGGTGGCGCGGAGGGCGTCCAGGACCGGCATCAGCTCGTCGGTGAGCTGGCGGGTGACCGGGGCGTGGGCGGAGATCAGGCGGTACCACATGCTGCCGTAGACCAGGTCGACGGCGGTGTCCAGCGGCACCTTCCAGGGGCCGAGGCGGCTCAGCCTGGTGCGCAGGGCGTTGCGTCGGACGGCGATGAACTCCCGGAGGGTGGCGCGGAGTTCGGCGCAGGCGACGGAGTCGGCAGTGACGCCGAGGAGGACGTCGGCCACGGGGGGCCTGCCGGCCAGGGTGAAGGTGGCGTCCAGGAAGGTCCGCAGGTCGGCCTCGGGGTCGTCGGTCATCGCCGGGTCGACCATGCCGCCGCCGAACTCGGCGAGGGCCTCGGCGAGGACCGCTCCCCGGCTGTTCCACCAGCGGTAGACGGTCTGCCGGCCGACCCCGGCGGCTTCGGCGATGCCCTTGATGGTGACGGCCGGATAGCCGTCCCGGGTCGAGAGCTCGATGGCCGCGTCCAGGATCCGGGTGCGGGCCGCGTCGTCGCGGGGTCGTCCGATCATGCGGACAGTTTACAAGACACTGTGTCTCGGAATAGTATCGAGGCACAGTGTCTCGGAATGGGGAGTGGAGATGACCGAAGGTCAGCAGGCAGTGGTCCGGACAGTGATCGTCGGGGGGACCACCGGGATCGGCCTGGCCACCGCGGAACTGCTGCTGACCCGCGGCCACCAGGTGGTGGTCGCGGGGCGGAACCAGGAGCGACTGGCGGCCGCAGTGAAGCAGCTGCGGGAATCGCGGGGGGCGGGCGCCGAGGGTGCGGACGCCGAGGGGGCGGTGACCGGGCTCGTGGTGGACGCGCGGGACGAGGAGTCGCTGCGCGGCTTCTTCGCCGAGGTCGGGCCGTTCGACCACCTGGTGGTGACGGTGACCGCGCGGGGCGGGGTCACCCCGTTCGACCGGATGACGGCGGACGAGGTGCGGCGGCACTCCGAGGGGAAGCTGCTGCCGCACCTCCTGACGGTCCGTGAGGCGCTGGGGACCCTCTCCCCCACCGGGTCGGTGACCCTGGTCGGCGCGGTGAGCTCGCAGCTGAGCTCCCCCGGCCTGGTGGTGCTGGCGCCGGCGAACGCCGCGGTGGAGACGGCCGCCCGGGTGCTCGCCGCGGAGCTGGCGCCGCGCCGGGTGAACGCGATCGCCCCCGGGGTCATCGAGACCGACTGGTGGGAGTGGGCCCCCGAGGGCGCGGCGGCGGCGACCGCCTCGACCACGCCGCTGGGCCGGGCCGGGAGGGCGGACGAGGTGGCGCACGCCATCGCCTTCGTGGTGGAGAACACCTACACGACCGGAGTCGTCCTCCCGGTCGACGGCGGGGCGCGGCTCGGCACGGTGAACGCCGCCTCCTAGCAGCCGTGACCGGCCCCGGCGGAGGCGTCATCCGACGGCTCTCCGGGGGTCGGACGGGGTGCCGGCGGGGCGCTTGCGAAGACCCGTTCACGCCGCCTGCCAGGAAAGGCCACGGGCCGGGACATAGGGTCGTCACTCGGAAGATCGACCGCGGGGAGAGCGACCTCAGGGAGGCCGGCCCCGAGGAGGTCGACCCCCGGGGAGAGCGACCCCGGGGAGAACGACCCCCGTCCCGACCGCCCGACGGAAGGCCGAGTACTTGTCAGGCACCACCGCAAGCGCCCCCACCCCGGAGGAGTCCGCGCGGGACCTCGCCGCCCAGCGGGACAGCGGCTTCTTCGGTCAGCCGCGCGGGCTGCTGCCGCTGTTCGGACTCGAACTGTGGGAGCGGTTCTCGTTCCTGGGGATGCAGGCCATCCTCGCGCTGTTCTTCGCCTCGACCGTGCACGGCGGGTTCGGCATGTCCTCCGGCAGCGCGGCCTCCGTGGCGGCCGGCTACAGCACCGCCGTCTACCTGGTCTCGGTGGGCGGCGGCTGGATCGCCGACCGGGTACTCGGGTCGTACCGGTCGGTGCTGTGGGGCGGGGTGTGCATCGCCTGCGGGCACTACGCGATGGCGGTTCCCACGCACGGCAGCATCTGGATCGGCCTCGCGCTGATCATCATCGGCACCGGGCTGCTCAAGCCCAACGTCTCGACGATGGTCGGCAAGCTCTACACCACCGACGACGAGCGGCGGGACGCCGGCTTCGCGCTGTACTACATGGGCATCAACATCGGCGCCTTCGCCGGGCCGCTGATCGCCGGCTGGCTGGGCCAGGGCTACGGGTGGCACTGGGGGTTCTCGGCCGCGGCGGTCGGGATGACCTTCGGCATCGTCCAGTACGTCGCCGGTCGCCGGCATCTGGCCGGGCGGCGGGAGGGGCCGGAGTCGCCGCTGCCGCCCGAGGTGATGCGCCGCAACCTGCGGCTGATCGCGGTCTGCGCGGTGGCCGTGGTCGGGCTGGGCGTGGGGCTCGCCCTGGCCGGGGTGCTGACCCTGTCGGTCGGCGTCGACGTGCTGACGGCGGTGTCGGTGGTGCTTCCGGTCGTCTACTTCGTCTGGATGTTCCGCAGTCCGCAGGTGGCCGGGGAGGAACGCGGGCGGCTGCGGCCGTACCTGGTGCTGTGGATCGCCTCGGTGGTCTTCAACCTGGTGCTCTTCCAGTCGTACACGGTGCTCGCGCTGCTGGCCGCGGACCATGCGAACACCTCGGTCCTCGGCTGGTCCTTCCCCTCCACCTGGTACAACTCGGTGATGGGCGCGGCCGAGGTGCTGCTGGCGCCGGTGGTCGCCGGGGTGTGGGTGAAGCTCGGCAGCCGGCAGCCGCACGCCTCCAACAAGATCGCCATGGGCACCGTCATCGGCGGCCTGGGCTATCTGGTGATGGCGCTCGCCACCCAGGGGCGCACCGGGGACTGGCAGATGGCGGCCTGGTGGCTGCTGGTCTCCTTCGTCCTCCTCGGCCTCGGAGACGTGATCCTGGAGACCACCGGCCTGGCGACCACCACCAAGCTGGCGCCGGCCGCGTTCTCCAGCCAGACGATGGCGCTGTGGTTCCTGTCGCTGGCGCTGGCCAACGGCGCGCAGGCGCAGGTGGTCAAGTTGTACGGGAACATCTCCGACCCGCTGTACTTCGCGCTGAACGGCGGGTTCGCGGTGGTCGTCGGACTCGTCGTGATGGCCTGCGCGCCGTGGCTGCGGCGCACGATGGCCCCGGTCCGCTGAGTTCGAGAGGTCGAGAGGTCGAGAGGTCGGAGAGGTCGAGAGGTCGAGGATGAGGATCGCCGAGGAGCTTCCCTACCGGACCGAGGTGCAGGACGTCTGGATCCCGGTCACCGACGAGGTGCGGCTGTACGCGCGGATCTGGCGGCCCGTCACCGGCGAACCGGTGCCGGCCCTGCTGGAGTACCTGCCGTACCGGCTGGGCGACTGGACCGCGCCGCGGGACATGCAGCGCCACCCCTGGTACGCGGGCCACGGCTACGCCTCGGTCCGGGTCGACATCCGGGGGCACGGGAACTCGGAGGGGCTGGTCACCGACGAGTACTCGGAGACCGAGACGCTGGACGGCGTCGCCGTCGTGGAGTGGCTGGCCCGGCAGCCCTGGTGCAACGGGCGGGTGGGGATGTTCGGGATCTCCTGGGGCGGGTTCAACTCGCTGCAGATCGCGGCCCGGGCGCCGGAGCCGCTGAAGGCGATCGTCACCGTCTGCTCCACCGACGACCGCTACGACAACGACGTCCACTACACCGGCGGTTCGGTACTCGCGGTGGACATGCACGCCTGGGCCGCGACCATGCTGGCCTTCGCCTCCCGGCCGCCGGACCCTGCGATGGTCGGGGAGGTCTGGCGGGAACGCTGGCTGGAGCGACTGGACCGGCTGGAGCCGTTCATCCACACCTGGCTGGACCACCAGACCCGGGACCGCTACTGGCGGCACGGCAGCGTCTGCGAGGACTACGGGGCGATCAAGGCGGCGGTGCTCGCCGTCGGCGGCTGGAACGACCCGTACCGGGACACCGTGCTGCGGCTGGTGGAGCAGCTGCCGAAGCACGGCAACGACCGGGTGCGCGGGCTGATCGGGCCGTGGTCGCACCAGTACCCCGACCGGGGGCTGCCGCCGGGGCCGGCGATCGGCTTCCTCCAGGAGACCCTGCGGTGGTGGGACCGCTGGCTGAAGGACGACGCCGGCACCGGGGTGGAACGGGATCCGCTGCTGCGGGCCTGGATCACCGGCTCGGTGCCGCCGGCCACCTGCCATCGGGTGCTGCCGGGGCGCTGGGTCGGCGAGGCGGAGTGGCCGGCGCCGAGCGTCCACCCCACGCCGTACCGGCTGGACCACGAGCTGAGGGGGCCTCAGGGCGTGGAGACCGGCGGTCTCGTCCACGTCAGCTCGCCGCAGCAGACCGGGGTGGACGCCGGGCGGTTCTTCCCGTTCGGCAACGAGTCCGACCTGCCGCCGGACCAGCGGGAGGAGGACGGGCGGTCGGTGGTCTTCGACTCCGGGCAGCTGGCGGCCGGGGTGGAGGTCCTGGGCCGCCCCCGGGTGCGGCTGCGGCTGCGCTCCGACGCGCGGCGCGGGCAGGTGATCGCCCGGCTCTGCGAGGTGCGGCCGGACGGGGCCTCGACGCTGGTGACCCGCGGGGTGCTGAACCTGGGGGCGCGGCGGGGCGGGACCGGGTGGAGACCTGGACGCCGGGCGCCACCGAGGACGTGGAGTGGGAGCTGAACGGCACCGGGTACGCGTTCGCGCCCGGTAACCGGATCCGGCTGTCGCTGTCGACGGCGTACTGGCCGTGGGTGTGGCCGCAGCCGGAGGCGGCCGGAGTGTGGGTGGACCCGGCGCACAGCGTGGTGGAGCTGCCGGTGCGCGGCGGCGGCCGGAGCGGCCACCACGGGCAGCGGGCGGAGGACCCGGCCGGCGGCCCGCGGATCGTCTTCGAGGAGCCGGAGCAGGCGCCGCCGCTCGGCGTGGTCTATCCGGAGCCGGAGGCCGGGCCGCGCCCGGAGCGGGTGCTGCGGCGGGACGTGGCCGCCGGCGAGTGGGTGCTCGAGGTCGACCCGCGGTACGGCGGGACGCGGATCTATCCGGACGGACTGGAGTTCACCGAGGACGCGCTGGAGACCTATCGGATCCTGGAGCGGGACCCGCTGAGCGCGCGGACCCGCTCCGAGTGGTCGGTGCGGCTGCGCAGGCCGGACCGCGGCTGGGACGTCTCGATCGCGACCCGGTCGGAGATCGGCTGCGACGAGGAGGCGTTCCGGACGGTGGACCGGGTGACCGCGAAGGAGGGCGGGAAGGTGGTCTTCGAGCGGGAGTGGTCGAAGAGGATTCCGCGGACGGCGGGGTGAGCGGGGCTGCCCGGGGTGAGGGGATGAACGAGTTCGCGGCGGCGCTGGACGCCGGGGTGGTGGTGCTGGACGGCGGGCTGTCCAACCAGCTGGAGGCGCAGGGGCACGATCTCGGGGACTCGCTGTGGTCGGCGCGGCTGCTGCGGGATCGGCCGGAGGCGGTGGTCGAGGCGCACGCCGCCTACTTCCGGGCCGGGGCGCGGGTCGCCATCACCGCCAGCTACCAGGCGAGTTCGGTGGGGCTGGGGGCGGAGGCGGAGCCGTTGATCCGGCGGAGTGTGCGGCTGGCGCGGGAGGCGGCGGAGGCGGTCACGGCGGAGCGGGCTGCGGCCGGGCGGAGCGGGGTGGCCGGGGCGGAGGCGTCGCGGCTGTTCGTGGCGGGGTCCGTGGGCCCGTACGGGGCGGTGCTGGCGGACGGCTCCGAGTATCGCGGGCGGTACGGGCTGAGTACCCGTCAGCTGGTGGACTTCCACCGGCCGCGGGTGGAGGCGCTGGCCGGGGCCGGGGCCGATGTGCTGGCGCTGGAGACGGTGCCGGACGTGGCGGAGGCGGAGGCGCTGCTGACCGCGGTGGCCGGGGTGGACGTCCCGGTGTGGCTGTCGTTCAGTATCGCCGGGGACAGGACCCGGGCCGGGCAGCCGCTGGACGAGGCGTTCGGGCTGGTGGCCGGGGTGGAGCAGGTGGCGGCGGTGGGGGTGAACTGCTGCACGCCAAAGGATGCGGACGCGGCGGTGGCGGTGGCGCGGCGGACGTCCGGGGGGAAGCCCGTGGTCGTCTATCCGAACAGCGGGGAGCGGTGGGACGCGGGGGCGCGGGCCTGGGTGGGCCGGGCGACGTTCGATGCGGGGCGGGTGCGGGGGTGGGTCGCGGAGGGGCCCGGCTGGCGGGCGGGTGCTGCCGGGTGGGGCCGCGGGAGATCGCTGGGCTGGCGGATGAGGTGGCGGGGGCCGCCGGGGAGGGGCTCTCCCCCTAGCCCGCCCCTTCCCGAAACCGGGGGGAGGCCCCCGGGCCCCCTTGGCGTCGCCGGGGGGTGGAGCGGGCGGGCCGCGTAGTGCGCCGCGCCTCTGCGCTGCGCCTTCGGCGCGCCTGCGGGGGCGCCCGCCGAGAAGGTCGTCGGTGGGGGTGGTGGGTGCTCCGGACGACATCGGCCTATGCTGGTCTGCATTGTCGAACGGGACGGTGGAGGTGCGGCGGGATGCCTGGGCCGATTCAGTCGCTGGAGCGGGCCGCGGCGATTCTGCGGCTGCTGGCCGGCGGGGAGCGGCGGCTCGGGCTGTCGGAGGTGGCCGCCTCGCTGGACCTGGCCAAGGGGACCGCGCACGGGATCCTGCGGACGCTGCAGCAGGAGGGCTTCGTCGAGCAGGACCCGGAGAGCGGGAAGTACCAGCTGGGGGCCGAGCTGCTGCGGCTCGGGCAGAGCTATCTGGACGTCCACGAGCTGCGGGCGCGGGCCCTGGTGTGGGCCGATGACCTGGCGCGCTCGTCCGGGGAGCAGGTCTACATCGGAGTGCTCCACCACGGCGGCGTGCTGATCGTCCATCACGTCTTCCGCCCGGACGACACCCGGCAGGTGCTGGAGGTGGGGTCGATGCAGCCGCTGCACTCCACCGCGCTGGGCAAGGTGCTGCTGGCGTACGACCCGGTGGCGCGCGGGGAGCTGGCCGAGGGCGAACCCGAGGCCTACACCGTGCGGACGCTGACCGACCCGGTGGCGATCGACGAGGAGTCGGCGCTGGTGCGGGAGCGCGGCTGGGCGGCCGCCGTGGAGGAGACCTGGCCCGGGGTGGCCTCGATCGGGGCGCTGATCCAGGACCGGCGGCGGAACCCGGTGGGCGCGGTCTGCGTGAGCGGACCGGTCGAGCGGGTCTGCGATCCGGCGCTCGGGACCGTGCGACCGGAGCTGGTCGCGTCGGTCCGGGAGGCCTCCCGGTCGATCTCGCGCGATCTGGGCGCGCCCAGGTTCTGAGCGGTTTGTGACGGAGATGGACTTCGTGACACCCCGGCCGGGCCGCCGGGGCCCCTGGCACGCCTTCGGAAACCCATGCTCACCTGGCGTTTCACCGATCACCACAGAGATGCCGCACACATTTACGACACCCGGCCTTGACGCGGCGGTAACGGGAGGTGAAAACTGCCGGATCAGGGTCGACAATGTCGAACACCGGACGGATCACCTCCGGTTGGCGGGCTCGGCCCGCCTGATCGATGTACCGATCCACGAACTGTTCGGCTCGACCACCTACCTGGACACCGAACCGGGCAAGGACAAGGGAGTCTTTGTGTCCAACGGCCACATATTCTTCGGCGAGGTCATCGGCACCGCGCTGCTCGTGCTGCTCGGTGACGGTGTCGTCGCCGCCGTAAGCCTGAAGAAGTCCAAGGCGATAGGCGCCGGCTGGGTGGCGATCACCCTCGGCTGGGGATTCGCCGTGATGGTCGGCGCCTATGTGTCGAGCCCGCTCTCCGGGGCCCATCTCAACCCCGCGGTGACGGTGGCGATCGCCGTCCAGTCGGGGCAGTGGAGCCACGTGCCGCTGTACTTCGCCGGGCAGATCGTCGGCGCCATCCTCGGCGCGGTCCTGGTCTGGCTGGTCTACTACGGCCAGTTCCGCGAGAACGAGGAGCCGACCCTCGGGATCTTCTCCACCGGCCCGGAGATCCGGAACCCGGTGCAGAACCTGATGACCGAGATCATCGCCACCGTCGTCCTCTGCATCCTGATCCTCACCGAGGGGCTGACCAAGGGCCTCGGCCTCTCCGGGATGGGCGTGCTGATCACCGCCTTCACGGTGGTCGGCATCGGCCTCTCGCTCGGCGGGCCGACCGGGTACGCCATCAACCCGGTCCGCGACCTCGGCCCGAGGATCGTCCACTCGCTTCTCCCCATCCCGCACAAGGGCGGCTCAGACTGGGGCTACGCCTGGATCCCGGTGGTCGGGCCGATCGTCGGCGGGCTGGCCGCCGGCGGCCTCTACCACCTGGCGTTCTAGGCCGCACGGACCGCTTCGCGTCGCCCCCGTCCCACCATTCGTCAACTCGCCCGAAGGACAACCGCCATGACCACCAGCAGCAACGGTCAGTACATCGCCGCCATCGACCAGGGCACCACCTCCAGCCGCTGCATCATCTTCGGCGCCGACGGCCGCATCGTCTCCGTCGACCAGCAGGAGCACCGGCAGATCTTCCCGCAGCCGGGCTGGGTCGAGCACGACGCGACGGAGATCTGGACCCGGGTGCAGTCCGTGATCCGCGGGGCCCTCCAGAAGGCCGGGCTGAGCAAGGACGACATCCGCGCCATCGGCATCACCAACCAGCGCGAGACGACCCTGCTGTGGGACAAGAACACCGGCGAGCCGGTGCACAACGCCATCGTGTGGCAGGACACCCGCACCGAGGGACTGTGCAAGGAGCTCGGCCGGAACGTCGGCCAGGACCGGTTCCGGCGGGAGACCGGACTGCCGCTGTCCAGCTACTTCGCCGGGCCGAAGATCCGCTGGCTGCTGGACAACGTCGAGGGCCTGCGGGAGCGCGCCGAGCGGGGCGAGATCCTCTTCGGCACCATGGACACCTGGGTCATCTGGAATCTGACGGGGGGTGTGAACGGAGGGAGGCACGTGACCGACGTGACCAACGCCTCGCGGACGATGCTGATGAACCTCCACACCCTGCAGTGGGATCCGAAGATCCTGGAGTCGATGAAGGTGCCGGCCACCGTGCTGCCGGAGATCCGCTCCTCCGCCGAGGTGTACGGGACCGCCGTCGGGGACCTGGAGGGCGTGCCGGTCGCCTCCGCGCTGGGCGACCAGCAGGCGGCGCTCTTCGGCCAGACCTGCTTCAGCGAGGGCGAGGCCAAGTCCACCTACGGCACCGGCACCTTCCTGCTGCTCAACACCGGTGAGCGGCTGGTCAATTCGTACCAGGGACTGCTGACCACGGTCGGCTACCGGATCGGCGAGCAGAAGCCGGTCTACGCCCTGGAAGGCTCGATCGCGGTCACCGGTTCGCTGGTGCAGTGGTTCCGCGATCAGCTGGGCATCATCTCCACCGCCGCCGAGATCGAGACCCTCGCCTCGACGGTCGAGGACAACGGCGGGGCGTACATCGTCCCGGCGTTCTCCGGCCTCTTCGCCCCGTACTGGCGGTCCGACGCGCGCGGCGTGATCACCGGGCTGACCCGGTACGTGACCAAGGGCCACCTCGCGCGGGCCGTGCTGGAGGCCACCAGCTGGCAGACCCGCGAGGTGGTGGACGCGATGCAGAAGGACTCCGGCGTGGAGCTCACCGCCCTCAAGGTCGACGGCGGCATGACCTCCAACAACCTGCTGATGCAGCACATCGCCGATGTGCTGGACGCCCCGGTGGTGCGGCCGTACATCGCGGAGACCACCGCGCTGGGCGCCGCGTACGCCGCGGGCCTGGCCGTCGGCTTCTGGCCGGACCTGGAGACGCTGCGGGCCAACTGGCACGTGGCGGCGGAGTGGACGCCCCGGATGGAGAAGGACGTCCGCGAAAGCGAGTACCGCAACTGGCGCAAGTCGGTGGAGCGGACCATGGGCTGGGTCGAGGAGGACGAGCCCGCGGACAGCTGACCTCCGCGCCGCCGGCGCGCGGGGACGCGGTGTCGATCGGCACCGCGCCTCCCCCGCGCCGGCCCGCGGCGGCGGCCGTCCGAGTTCCACCTGCCTGCCGAAGTGAGAGGAGTACGGCGGAGAACCCGCCGGACCGCATCATGACCATCACCCCCACCTCCCCCGGAAGCCCTGCCGAATCCGGCGGACTCCCCACTCTCGGCGCGGGCCACACCCCCGGCCGCACCGCCACCCGGGCGGAGTCCCGGAACCTCCTCAGCAGCACCACCTACGACCTGCTGGTCATCGGCGGCGGCATCCTCGGCACCGCGGTGGCGTGGACGGCCGCCCAGTCCGGCCTCAAGGTCGCCATGGTGGACGCCGGCGACTTCGCCGGCGCCACCTCCAGCGCGTCCTCGAAGCTGGTCCACGGCGGGCTGCGGTACCTGCAGACCGGCGCGGTGAAGCTGGTCGCGGAGAACCACAAGGAGCGCCGTGCGCTGGCCACCGACGTGGCCCCGCACCTGGTGAACCCGCTCAACTTCTTCGTCCCGGTCTACAAGGGCGGCCCGCACTCGGCCCCGGTGCTGGGCGCCGGCGTCTTCCTCTACTCGGCGCTGTCGATGTTCCGGGACGGAATGGGCCGGGTCACCACCCCGGCGCACGCCCGCGAGCAGGTGCCGGCGCTGCGCACCGAGGGGCTGCGTTCGGTGGCCGTCTACGGCGACCACCAGATGAACGACTCGCGGGTCGCCGTGATGACCGTGCGGGCGGCCGTGGAGTCCGGCGCCGTGGTGCTCAACCACGCCGAGGTGACCGGGCTGCGGTTCACCCGGGGCCGGGTCTCCGGCGCCGAGGTGCGGGACCGGATGAGCGGCGAGGAGTTCGGCGTCGACGCCCGGCTGGTGCTCAACGCCACCGGTCCGTGGGTGGACCACCTGCGGAAGATGGAGGACGCGGGCGCGGCCCCGTCCATCCGGCTCTCCAAGGGCGCCCACGTGGTGGTCAAGCGGAAGGCGCCGTGGAAGGCCGCGCTGACCATCCCGATCGACAAGTACCGGGTGTCCTTCGCGATCCCCTGGGAGGACCACGTCCTGCTGGGCACCACGGACGAGGAGTTCACCGGGGACCCGGCGGAGGTGCGTCCGACCGACGCCGACGTGGACCAGATCCTGGGCGAGGCGGGGCACGCGGTGCTCGGCGAGCACCTGGACAAGGACCTGATCACCTATCGGTTCGCGGGTCTGCGGGTGCTGCCGGGCGGGCCCGGTGACACCGCGTCGGCCAAGCGGGAGACCGTGGTGACCGAGGGCAAGGGCGGGATGCTCTCGGTGGCCGGCGGCAAGTGGACCACCTACCGGCACATCGGGCGGACGGTGCTGGCCAAGCTGGCGCAGGTGCCGGGGGCCGGGCTGGCCGAGGACATGGCCCCGATCCCCCGGTCCGTGCCGCTGCCGGGCGTCGGCTCGCCGAACGCGGTGGCCCACCGGCTGCTGGTCGACCGGGCGCCGGGCACCCGGATGGACCCGGCGGTGGCCGCCCACCTCGCCCGGCACTACGGGACCTTCTCCTTCGACATCGCGCGGCTGGTCGCCGAGCGGCCCGAGCTGGGCCGGCCGATCCACGAGGACGGCCCGGACATCTGGGCGCAGGTGGCCTTCGCCGCCGAGCAGGAGTGGGCGTACACGGTGGACGACGTGCTGCGGCGGCGGACCACGGTGACCGTGCGCGGGCTGGACACCGAGGAGGTGCGCGCCGAGGTGGACGCGTTCCTGCGCGGGCGGGAGGGCTGACGCTCCGTCAGTCCTCCGCGGTGGGGCCGGGGTTCGCATGGCGGATCCCGGCCCGCCGCTGTGTTCGGGGTTCGACCGCGCCGGTAAGGGTTATGGCCGGTTGTGATGAGAATGTGCCCCGAACGGCGTGTGCCGGGGGACCTGTCGGGCAGTGTCTGCCTGGGAGGTCGGTGGAGTGCGAAGGACGGGGCGGCGCCGGTATACGCCGGACGATGTGCGGAGGGCGTCGGTACGGGCGTTCCTCATCCTGAGTTTCACCGTGCTGTCGCTGATGGTCACGGTGCTGGCGGCATTGACCCACGCGTGGTTCTTCCTGCCGGCGATCGCGGTCAGCGGTGCGGGGGTGCTGGGCACGGTGTGGGGGTGGCTGGACATCTGGGTGGCGCATCAGATCGCCGCTCAGCGCGACTGGGGCTCCGGGACGCATACCGCCTGGGCCAACGCCGCCGGGACCGGGCGGCCGTCCCGGCGCGCCCGCCGGGCGGCCCAGGCGCGGCAGACGGCGCTTCGGGAGGCGCGGCTGCGGGAGCGGGCGGGGCGTAGCGGGCCGGGGCGCGGGGCCGGGGGCGTAGCGGGGTAGCAATGGGCGGGCCGGGTCGGGGCCTGGTACGCCTAAGCCTTACGGCGTCGGCGTCGGCGGCGTCCGGGTCATGGGCGGGGCAGCGCGGTGAAGTCCACCGCGGCCAGGCCGGCGGCGAGGTCGGCGGCCGCCTCCCGGATGCGGGCCGGCAGGCCGGCTTCGTCCGGGCGGTCGGTCCAGCGCTGGAAGGCGGTCCGGAAGACCGCGATCCCGGCCTCCGCGAGTAGCGCCGCCTGCGATGCGGCGGTGCCCCGCTCCCGCAGCGCCTCCGCCACCGCTTCGGTCGCGGCGGCCAGCTTGGTACGCCCGCGTTCCTGCAGTTCGGGGCTGGTCCGGACGACCGCCTGCCGTTGCGCGACGAGGGCGGCCTGGTCGGTCAGCGGGCCGGCGGTCTCGATGAGCGCGGCCAGCAGCGCCTCGAAGGGCGGGAGTGCGGGGTCGGCCTGCCGGACGGAGTCGGCGAGGACGGCAGGAAGCCGTTCGGATCCGGCGAACAGCACGTCCCGCTTGTCCGCGAAGTAGCGGGAGAACGAGCGCCGGGTCAGCCCGGCCCGCTCGGTGATCTCCGCGACGGTGACGTTCTCGTACCCACGCTCGAGGAACAGCTCCACCGCCGCCTCGCGGAGCCGGTCTTCGGCATTGGGGTCCCATCGTGGCATGCCCGCCACTCTATCAGCGATGACTCAGTGAGTCATCGCCGGTGCTATGCTGACGACTCAGTGAGTCATCAGCCCCTTGCGGGGTATTCGAGGCAGAGGAGCGCCACCATGGCTCTTGCAGGTCAGCGCGTCGTCGTCATCGGCGGCAGTTCGGGGATGGGATTGGCGGCGGCCGGCGCCGCGGCCGCGGCCGGGGCGGCGGTCACGATCGCGTCGAGCGACCAGGGCCGGCTGAAGGCCGCACTCGCGGGGTTGCCGGACAGCTGCGAGGGGGTGGTCGTCAACACCCGCGACGAGGGCGACGTCGCCGCCCTGTTCGCCCGTGTCGGCGAGCTCGACCACCTGGTGTACACGGCCGGCGACTCGGTCCGCCCGCAACCGCTGGCGGACCTGCCCCTGGACAGCGCCCGGGAGCTGTCCGAGGTCCGGTTCTGGGGCGCGGTCGCCGCGGTCAAGCACGCGGCCCCGCGGCTCCGGCCGGGGGGATCGATCGTGCTGACGTCCGGGACGGTCGCGGTGCGCCCCGCACCCGGCACGGCGCTCGCGGCCGCCAGTGCCTCCGCGGTGGAGGGACTGACCCGGGGGCTGGCGGCGGAGCTCGCCCCCGTCCGGGTCAATGCGGTCCGCCCGGGTGCGGTGCGGACACCGCTGTGGGACCCGGTGCCGGAGCCTCAGCGTGCCGCGCTGTTCTCGGCACTGGCCGAGCGGACACTCACCAAGTCGATCGGCGAGCCGGACGAGATCGCCGCGGCACACCTCTATCTGATGGAGAACCGCTTCGTCACCGGAACCGTGCTCACCGTCGACGGGGGCGCCGTCCTCGCGGGGGGCTAGCTCCGGGACCGCCCCGGCCGCCGGTCATCCGTCCGTGGCGCCGGCCCGTCAGTGCGGGGCTGTCGAGGTGATGACCTTGACCGCGCCGGCGAGTTCGGTGGGGCTTAGGTCGGCACGGGCGGTCAGCCGGAGGCGGGGGATGCCGTCGGGGACGGACGGGGGGCGGAAGCAGCCCACCGACAGGCCCGCTCGGCGGCAGGCGGCCGCCCAGGCGACGGCGGCGTCCGGGGTGGGCGCGGGCACGGAGACCACCGCGGCCTCCGGGCGCCGGACCGGCCCGAGGCCGGCCGCGGACAGTGCCTCGTACAGCGCGCGGGCGTGGTCGCGGACGCGGGCGGGGCGGCCGGGCTCGCGGCGCAGCAGCCGCAGGGCGGCCAGCGCGGCCGCCGCGGCGGGCGGGGCGAGGGCGGTGTCGAAGACGAACGTCCGTGCCGCGCTGGTGAGTTCGCGGATCACCGCGGCCGGGCCGAGGACGGCTCCGCCCTGGCTGCCGAGGGACTTGGAGAGGGTGACGGTGGCGACGAGGCCGGGGGCGCCGGCGAGTCCGAAGGCGTGGGCGGTTCCGCGGCCACCCTCGCCGAGGACGCCGAGGCCGTGGGCGTCGTCGATGAGGAGGCCGGTGTGCGGGCGGGCGCGGCAGAGTTCGGCCAGGGGGGTGAGCGGGGCTGCGTCGCCGTCGACCGAGAAGACGGCGTCGGTGACGGCGAGGGCGGGAGCGGCGGCGGGGGCGGGCTCGTGCCGGGCGGTGTCGAGGGCCTTGGCGAATGCGGACGGGTCGGCGTGGGCGGCGATCTCGACGCGGGCCCGGGAGAGGCGGCAGCCGTCGATCAGGGAGGCGTGGTTGTGGGCGTCCGAGACGATCAGTGCGCCGGGCGCGGCCGTCAGCGCGGTCACCGCGGCCAGGTTGGCGGTGTAGCCGGAGGAGAACACCAGGGCGCTCTGGAAGCCGCAGAACTCCGCGAGTTCGACCTCCAGGCGGGCATGGAGGCCGGTACTGCCGGTGACCAGGCGGGAGCCGGTGGCGCCGGCCCCCCAGCGGGCGGCGGCCTCGGCCGCGGCCGAGGTGACCTCGGGATGCCGGGCCAGGCCGAGGTAGTCGTTGCCGGCCAGGTCGATCAGCTGCACGTCGGCCGCGCGGGGGCGGAGGGTGCGTTCCAGGCCGGCCGCGCGGCGGCGGGCGTGGGAGGCGTGCAGCCAGTCGAAGGCGCCGGGTGGGGTGGGGGCGATCATGGCGGGGACCCTAGTGGCACCCAGTGCCATCCCATAGGGTCGACCTGCACAGAGTGCCAGGGGTCGGCTTTGTGGGGATTCGCCCTATCGGCCGTTCGTCCCCGGGCACCAGGATGCTGGTCGTGGATCTTCGCGATGAGCTCGATGAGCTGGTGGACAGGGCCCTCAAGGGCGAGGCGCCGACGCGCGCGCAGGCACTGGCGGTGCTGCGCTCGCGGGAGGACGAACTGCTCGACGTCGTGGCCGCGGCCGGGCGCGTGCGGCGGCACCACCGCGGGCGGCGGGTGAAGCTCAACTACCTGGTGAACCTCAAGTCCGGGCTGTGCCCGGAGGACTGCTCCTACTGCTCCCAGCGGCTGGGCTCGGAGGCCGGCGTGCTGACGTACAGCTGGCTGCGCGCCGAGCAGGCGGCCGCGGCGGCCGGGGCAGGGATCGCCGGCGGGGCGCGCCGGGTCTGCCTGGTGGCCAGCGGGCGGGGGCCGACCGACCGGGACGTGGAGCGGGTGGCGTCCACCGTCGAGGCGGTGCACGCCGAGCATCCGGAGGTGGAGGTCTGCGTCTGCCTGGGGCTGCTGAAGGACGGTCAGGCGGAGCGGCTCCGCGAGGCCGGGGCCTTCGCCTACAACCACAACCTCAACACCTCGGAGGGGATGTACGGGGAGATCTGCTCCACCCACACCTACCAGGACCGGCGGGAGACGGTGGAGAGGGCCCGGGCGGCCGGGCTCTCGCCATGCTCCGGGCTGATCGCCGGGATGGGCGAGAGCGACGAGGACCTGGTCGAGGTCGCCTTCGCCCTGCGGGAGTCGGATCCGGACTCGGTGCCGGTGAACTTCCTGATCCCGTTCGACGGGACGCCGCTGGAGGGGCGGTGGGAGCTCACCCCACAGCGCTGCCTGCGGATCCTGGCGATGGTGCGGTTCGTCTGCCCGGCGGCGGAGGTGCGGATCGCCGGCGGGCGGGAGATCCATCTGCGGACGTTGCAGCCGCTGGCGCTGCATGTGGCCGACTCGATCTTCCTGGGCGACTACCTGACCAGCGAGGGGCAGGCGGGGAAGGCCGACCTGGCGATGATCGCGGACGCGGGGTTCGAGGTGGTGGGCGCGGAGGCGCTCTCCACCGAAGGGGACACGGAGTCGGAGGAGCGGGTCGCGGTGCGGCGGCGCGGGGTCGGGACGGAGTTGCCGCCGAATGCCTGAGTCCGTGCCCGGGCCCGCGCCGCTGGAGCCGGCGGAGCTGTTGGCCTGGGACCGCCGGCATGTGTGGCATCCGTACGGGCCGATGCCGGGGCGGCAGCAGCCGCTGATCGTCGAGTCGGCCTCCGGCGCGCGCCTGCGGCTGGCCCGACCGGCTTACGGGCGGCGGGAGTTGGTGGACGGGATGGCCTCCTGGTGGGCCGCCGTCCACGGCTACAACCATCCGGTGCTCAACGCCGCCGCGGAGCGGCAGCTGGGGCGGATGAGCCATGTCATGTTCGGCGGGCTGACGCATGAGCCGGCGGTTCGGCTGGCCCGGCTGTTGGCCGGGCTGACCGGCCTGGAGCACGTCTTCCTGGCCGACTCCGGCTCGGTGGCGGTGGAGGTCGCGGTCAAGATGTGCCTCCAGTACTGGCGTTCGCTGGGGCGGCCCGCCAAGCGGCGGCTGCTGACCTGGCGCGGCGGATACCACGGGGACACCTGGCAGCCGATGTCGGTGTGCGATCCGGACGGGGGGATGCACCGGCTGTGGGAGGGGGTGCTGCCGGAGCAGGTCTTCGTGCCGGAGCCGCCGGCGGGCGGGCTGGAGAGCGAGGTCGACCCGGCGTACGCGGCCTCGCTGCGGGAGGCGGTCCGGCGGCACGCCGACGAGCTGGCGGCGGTGATCGTGGAGCCGGTGGTGCAGGGGGCGGGCGGGATGCGGTTCCACTCCCCCGGGCTGCTGCGGGTGCTGCGGGAGGCCTGCGACGAGTCCGGTGTGCTGCTGGTCTTCGACGAGATCGCCACCGGGTTCGGGCGGACCGGGGAGTTGTTCGCGCATCGGCACGCGGGGGCGGGCGAGGAGGGGGTCCTGCCTGATGTGCTGTGCCTGGGCAAGGCGCTGACGGGCGGTTACCTCACGATGGCGGCCACGCTGTGCGGGCCCCGGGTCGCGGAGGGGATCTCCCGGGGGGAGGTGCCGGTGCTGGCCCACGGGCCGACCTTCATGGGGAATCCGCTGGCGGCGGCGGTCGCGCGGGCCTCGGTGGAGCTGCTCCTCTCGCGGGACTGGCGGGGCGAGGTCCACGGGCTCGAGCGCGGGCTCCGGGAGGGGCTGGCGGAGGCGCGCGGGCTGCCGGGGGTGGTCGACGTGCGGGTGCTAGGGGCGGTCGGGGTCGTGCAGCTGGACCACGAGGTGGACATGGCGGCGGCGACCCGGGCGGCGGTGGAGCAGGGGGTGTGGCTGCGGCCGTTCCGGAATCTGGTGTATGCGATGCCGCCGTATGTGGTGAGCGGGGAGGAGCTGGAGCGGATCTGCGCGGGGATGTGCGCGGCGGCGGCCAAGGGCTGAGGGCTAAGGGCTGAGGGCTGTGGGGCGAGGGCTGAGGGAGAGGCGGGTGCGATGGTGCGTGGGGTCGTCGTGGTGAGCGGGACGGGGACGGAAGTCGGGAAGACCGTCGTCACCGCGGGACTGGCGGCCTGCGCCCTGCGGGCGGGGCTGCGGGTGGCCGTGCTGAAGCCGGCGCAGACGGGGGTGCGGGAGGGCGAGCCGGGGGACGTCGCGGAGGTGCGGCGGCTGGCGGGTTCGGAGGTGACGGGGGTCGAGCTGGGGCGGTTCCCGGATCCGCTGGCGCCGGCGACGGCGGCGCGGCGGGCCGGGCTGCCGTATGTGACCCCGCGTCAGGTGGCCGAGGCCGCCGGGAAGTTGGCGGCCGGGCACGATCTCGTGCTGGTGGAGGGGGCCGGCGGGCTGCTGGTGCGGTTCGACGGGGACGGGGGGACGCTGGCCGACGCGGCGGGGATGCTGGCGGCGCCGGTGGTGGTGGTCGCCGAGGCGGGGCTGGGGACGCTGAATGCCACCGCGCTGACGGCGGAGGCGCTGCGCGGGCGGGGGCTGGCCTGTGCGGGGGTGGTGATCGGATGCTGGCCGTCGGAGCCGGGGTTGGCGGAGCGCTGCAATGTCGCCGAGCTGGGGGTGGTGGCGGGCGCGCCGCTGGGCGGGGTGGTGCCGAGCGGGGTCGGCGGACTGGCGTCCGGGGCGTTTCGGCGCGCCGCGCCGGGGTGGTTCGTACGGGGGCTGGGCGGGGCGGCGGGCGCGTTCGGTTAACACCGTCGACCGGGTGGGGCGGCGCTGACGGCTGGGCGTGCAGATCCCCGCGCCCCTTGTGCGCGCCTTCGGCACGGGCTTCGGGGCGCGGCGAAGGCGCGCGGCAAGGGGCGGGAAAGGAACGCGGGAAAGCCGCGCGGGAAAGGCGTGCGGGAAAGGCGCGCGGGTTATGTCTCGGATTCGGCTGGGCGGCGGTAGAGCCGTGTGGCGGTGACCTCGCCGTGGATGGCGGGGCCCTGGGGGTCGTGGTCGGGGAGACCGGGGCGGAGGTGCTCCTCCACCGAGATGTACTTGAGGCCGGCTCGGAGGTCGGCGTCGTTGCGGAGGCGGATGACGAGGGGGAACTCCGCGAGGGCGGTGGTGTCGAAGAGGCCCGTGGTGTAGATGAGCTGGACCCCGAGGGCGCGGGCCACCGCCCGCTGGAGTTCGAGGAGGTAGGTGGCGTTCGCCCGGCCGATGGGGTTGTCCAGGAAGAGCGTCCCGGCGTGGCGGAGCTTGGCCTGGCCCCGGTCGTTGGAGCGGAGGGCGGCCATCGTGCAGTAGAGGGCGATGGCGGCGGTGAGCAGCTGGCCGCCGGAGAAGACGTCGGCCATCTGGCTCACCGGGACCCGTTCGGCCCGGAGGACGGCGTCCGGCTTGAGGATCTCGACGGTGATGCCGTTGGGCTCCAGGGCCGCGTGGACACCGCGGAGGAGGAGGGTCATCCCGTCCCGGCGGAGGTCGGAGTTCTTGCGGACGGCCGCCCGCGTCGCCTCGTCGATCACCTCGCCCAGGCGCTCGGTGAGGAGCGAGTGGTCGGGGTCGGTGAAGCGGATCCGGAGGAACTCCTGCCCGGACCACTCCCCCAGGCCGTCGGGGAGGCGGGAGAGGCGCTGCGCCGAGCGGAGGGTCGCGAGGGAGGACTCGACCAGGCCGCGGAGGCGGTCGACGATGCTGTCGCGGTTCCGTTCGAGCTGGGTCAACTCGTCGGTGAGGACGCGGAGCCGGGGCTCGAAGGCGTCCGCCCAGCGGGACGCGTGCTCGGGCAGCGCCGCCGCCGGGAGCTCCCGGATCTGCTGGCGGGCCGGCGTCCGAACGGCCTCGTAGCGGGCCGCGTTGGCGTGCCGGACCAGGACGTCGGAGGCGTCGCGGACGGCCATCTCGGCGGCGGAGAGCTCGCCCGCGGCGGCCCGGAGGGCGCGGCGGGACTCGGCCGCGGCCGTGCGGGCCTCCGCCGTGCTGCCCTCGTAGGGGGCCGGCTCGGCGGGGGCGGACTCGGCGGCCTCCTCGCCCTCCGCGTCACGCCCGTGGTCGCCGCGCGGATCGCGGAGGTTGTCCCGGAGCTGGCCGGCCAGCTCCTCGAACTCGGCGGCGGCCGCGCGGGTGGACTCGTAGCCGCGGACCAGGTCCGCGTGGGCGGCCCGGGCGGCGTCCAGGGCGTCGCCGGCCTCGGCCAGCCGGGCGGTGGCGGCCCGCAGCAGGGTCTGGGCGTGCTCGGGGTCCTGCGGGACCAGGTCGTCCGGGAGCTCGGTGTGGTGCTCGCCCTCGGCGGGGGCGCTGCGCTCGACCTCGGCACGGAGCCGGCCCAGCTGCTCGCTGGCGGCGGCCGAGCGGGCCTCGATGTTCTGCACCAGCTCCTCGGCGCGGGCGACGGCGGCCAGCCGGCCCGGGCCGTCGGCGGCGTCGGTGGAGCTCAGCAGGGATTCCGCGCGGGTGCGGACCTTGTTGGTGAGGCGTTCCAGCTCGGCGCCGGCCGCGGCCTCGTCGCTCTCCGCGCGGGCCTGCTCGGCGCGGAGGTCGGCGCCGACGCCGACCTTCTCGTAGAGCTGGGAGGCGACCCGGTAGGCGTCGCGGAGGGTGGCCAGCGGGGTGTCGTCCTCGGCGCCCGGGTCCGTCTCGTCCAGCCAGCTGGTGTCGTTGCCGGCCACCTCGGCGCGTTCGGCGCGCAGCGTGCGGGCGGTGCGGCGGGCGTCGTCGGCGGCGCGCTGGACACCGCGGCGGTCCTGGTCGCCGAGGCGGGCGCGTTCCGCGCAGAGCTCCTGGCGCTGCTCGGCCTCGGCGACCTCCTCGGCCAGTTCGCGCAGCCGGCGCTGCCAGGCGGGCACCTCGCGCAGCCGGGAGGCCAGGCCGGCCAGCGCGTCGGCGCGCCGGCGGGCCGTCTGGTACGCCTCCAGCCGCTCCTCCAGGAGGCTTGCCGCGGTGGAGCGTTCGGCCTCGGCCTCGCCGTGGGCGGCGCGGGCGGCGACCAGCTCGGCGCCGGCCTCGGTGGCGGCCTCGCGGGCGGCGTCGACCGCCTCGGCGAGCTCGGCGAGGGAGCCCTCGGGGCAGGTCTCCCGCCAGGACTCCAGGCGGGAGAGGAGACCGCGGTCGTGGCCGAGGCGGGCGGCGAGGTCGCGGATCCGCTCGTCCCGCTCGCCGGCGCGTTCGCGGAGCCTGCGGCGTTCGTCGTCGGCGGCGTGCTCGTCGTGCATCGCCGGGTTGGGCGGGACGACGAAGTAGGAGCCCTGGGCCGAGGGTCCGTCGGCGGCGTCGGTGATGGGGGCGATCAGCGCCGCGGCCGTGCCGACGGCCACCGTCGAGCGGGGCAGCAGGGCGGCCGCGGAGAGCGCCTCGCGGGCGCGCTCCAGCGACTGGGGGTCGGTGACGACGACGCCGTCCACCAGCTCGGGGCGGGCGGCCAGGATGCGGTCGTGGTCGGCCGGGTCCACGGACTGGGCGAGGTAGCGCCAGCCGGGGAGGGCCGGCACCCCGTGCTCGCCGAGGTGCTCGACGGTGGCCAGGACGTCGGGGCCGGGCGGCAGCAGCCCGCCGTCCCCGAGGGCGCCGAGGATCCGGGCGTCGTCGGCGGCGGCCGTCCGCAGGTCGAAGAGCGAGCGCTCGGCGCCGGCGACGGACTCCTCCAGCAGCTCGCGGAGGGCGTCCGCCTGGCCGTCCAGGGCCTCGGGGGTGAGCATCGCCGGGAGGCCGGACGGGCCCGGCGGATCGGACGGGTCGGGCCGGCCGCCGGCCGCCTGGTCCGCGTCCGCGGTCGGGTAGGCCGCGCGGTCCGCGTCGTACGGGCTCAGGCCGAGGAGTTCGGCGAGGCGGGGCTCGGCGGCGAGTTGGACCGCGGCGCCGCGGTCGGCGGCCATCGCGCGCTGGGCGGCCCGGAGGGCGTCGTCCGCGCGGGCGGCGGCGAGCTCGGCGCGGTTCTCGGCGGCCGCGGCCTCGCGGGCGCGGGCGGCCGCCTGGTCGGAGTGGGCCCGGGCCTGCTCCCAGGCCCTGGCCGCGGACTGCTCGGCGCCGGAGGCGTCCAGCGCGGCGCGGGCCGGGTCGACGGCCGGGGCGGGGGCGGAGCCCGACCCGGCGCCCTCGCCGCCGGTACCGCCGCCGGCGGGGGCGGCGGCCTCGATCCAGCCGGCCTCGACGGCGGCCTGGGTCTCCCGCTCGACCTCGGCGAGCCGCTGGCGGAGGTGGTCGGCCTCGCTGCGGGCCTTCTGCGCGGCGGTGGCCGCCGCGGTGGCGTCGCGGTGCGCGGCCTCGCCGTCCTCCTGGAGGGCGGAGGCGCGCTGCTCCAGCTCCTCGGCCTGGGTCTCGGCCTCGCCGGCCGCCCGCTCCAGTGCGCGGACCAGCGCGGCCGCGGCGCGGGCGCGGGCGGCGAGCGCCGGGGCGGCGTCCCGCTCGGCCTCCCGGATCGCGGCGGTCACCCGGGCCGAGCGGTCCGCGGCGGCCCGCCGCCGGAGCACCGTCTCGGTGGCCTGCCAGGCCGAGTGGAGGGTACGGGCGTCCAGCAGCTCGCGGCGCAGCGCGCCGGCCTCGGAGGTGGCCGCGGCCAGGCTCAACGAGGCGTGGCGGTGGGCGAGTTCTGCGGTGGTGAGGGAGTGCCCGGTACGGGTCGCCTCGGCCTCGCGGACGGCGGAGGCGGCGTCCGCCACGCCGGTGGCCAGCTCGCCGGCGCGGGCCCGCTCCTCCTCCGCGCGGGCGGCGAGCGAGCGGACCAGGCGGCGGGTGCGGCGGTCGGCCTGGCGGTGGTGCTCCCGGACGGACTCGCGGGCCTCGGAGGCCTCGGCGATCCGGCGCAGCAGGTCGAGCGAGCCGGCGGTGAAGTCCCGCTCGGCGGTGAGCTCGGCACGCCGGCCGAGCTTGGCCGCGAAGCCGTGCACCAGGTCGGCGAGGCCGTCGGTGTCCCGGGTGTCGGTGACCGCGCGGAGGAGGAGGTCGGAGAAGTCGGTGTCGTTGCGGACCGCGAAGAGGCCGGCGGCCTCGCCCTCGTCGGCGTTCATCTCCCGCTGGTAGCGGAAGAGTTCGGGATCCAGGCCGAGCTCGCCGAGGTGCTCGAGCCAGCGCTCGTGGGTCTCCTCCCAGACCGCCTCGATGTCCGGGTAGGCCTTGCCGGCCTCGGTGAGGGCATCCCGGAAGCCCTTCATGGTGCGGCGGCGGCCGGTCGCGGTGGGGCGGGCGGGGGCGAGCGCGGCGGCCGGGGCGGCCGCGTCGGCCCCGGGCTGCCCGTCGGAGCCGGCCGGGGAGTCGTCGGGCGCCTGGGCGGGCGAGGGGACGGCCGGATGCGGGGGGAGGACGACGCGCTCGGCGACCGGCAGCGACTCCAGGGTCATCCCGGGGCCGGGGCGGAACGAGTACCAGGCCTCGGCGAACTTCCGCGGGTCGGAGGAGACCTGACGGCCCCGCCACTCGCTGACCTTGCCCACCACGACCAGCTCGCCGGTCACCGTGTGCTGCCACTCCAGGGCGACGTGGCCGCAGTCGTCGGCGAGGAGGAACTTCCGCAGCACGCCGGAGCTGGCGCCGCCGAGGGTGTTGCGGTGGCCCGGCAGCATCACCGAGAAGATCAGCTTGAGGAGGACGGACTTGCCGCCGCCGTTCTCCAGGAAGAGGACGCCGGCGGGGGCCGGGCGGCGGGGCGGGCCGGCCGGCTCCTCGCCGAAGAGTCCGGGCTGCTGGGGGCCGGGCTCGGGGACGGGGTCGCCGACACCGCGCAGATCGAGCACGGTGTCGGCGTAGCGGGCGCCGGCCGGGCCGATCGAGTACAACCGCACGCGGTTCAGCTCGTACATGTCTCTCCGAGGGGGCTTGGATCTCTGCTCAGCGGGGGCCAACGCTACCGGACGACGCTGACAGAACCGTGCGGACCTGGGCAAACGGCGCTGCGCGCGGCGGGTTTCCGCGGGGGGCTGCTGCCCCGGACCCCGGGCCCCGGGCCCTGGCGCGCTCGGCGACGGAGTTGGGGTTGCGGCCCGGTGGCCGTTGCCGGGTGCGGCGCCGTAGAGGGCCGGCCGCGCGGTTCCCCGCGCCCCTGAAGTCGCCGCGCGACTTCTCGGGGCGGCGGGTCAGAGCGCGTGGAACGGGAGGCCCGCGTCGGCGGCCAGTTCCTCGGTCTCCGGGTCGGCCGCCGGGGCCAGCGTGGCGGTGCCGTCGCTGATGGGGGTGATGCCGAGGTCGAGGAGCTCGGACATCGCGGCGGTGGCCGCGAGTTCGCGGACCTGGAGCTGGTACCGCGCGGTGGTGCGGTAGGTGCCGCCGGCGTCGTCCGAGGTCTTCTGCAGGAAGCCGGAGTCCACCAGGAAGCCGACCGCCTTGCTGATGATGCCGGTGGTGGAGCCGGCCAGGCGGCGGGCGTCCTTGGTGGCGCCGGTCGCGCTGCGCCGGGCGTACACCCGCCAGGCGGCCTCCAGTTCGGGGGCGTCGGTGGTGGGGTCGGTGTTCGCGCCCTCCTCGTCGGCGCGTTCGGCGAGGCGGCGGCAGGCCTGGCGGACGAAGGCGTCCACGCCGTTCACGGTGATCCGGCCGATGTAGCCGTCGTCGACCACGTCCTCGGGACGGGGGAAGGCGAGGGCGGCCACCGACAGGTGGGCCAGTCCGTGGAGGAAGCGGTCGCCGGTGTCGGAGACCGCGCGCCGGGAGTACTCGCCGAGGCGCACCGAGAAGACCGAGTCCTCGTAGGCGGAGAGGGCCATCCCGGTGCGCGGGGAGACCTCGAGGACGATCAGCCCCAGTCCTGTGGCCACGGCGTCGGCGAGCCGGGCGAAGGGCGGGTCCTCGCGGTAGCGGCGGACCAGGGCCGCGTAGTCGGCGTCCCGGGCCGGGAGCTGCTTGGGCTGGAGGCCGTGGGCGACCAGGCGGGCGGCCTCGGTGGTGTCGGCGGGGGTGATCGCGGCGGCGGCCGCGTGGGCGCCGGCCTCCGGAACGGGGGCGGCGGCGTGCGGGGCCTCGGCGGCGGCGTGCGGGGCGTCGGCGGCGTCCTCGTCGATGGTGGCGTGGGTCTGCTCGGCGGGGGTCATCGGGCGGCCTCCGGGTCCGGGGTGAGGGTCGCGGTGCCGAGGATGAAGTCGGCGCCGCCGAAGTCGGGGTCGTCCAGCGGGGTGCCGTCGTCCACGGCGAAGAGGACACCGGGCTCGCCCTGCCGATGCGCGACGCCCACCGGCGGGCTGGCCGCGTGAATGGACAACAGGGCCACCAGGTACGGGAGTTCGGGGTCCTGACGGCGGGCCTCGGCGAGCAGGCCGGAGAGCCGGCGGGGGGCCTCGGCCGGGATGTCCAGCAGTTGGAGGGCCGCCTCCAGCTGCTCCTCGGAGAAGCGGCTGTCGTCCGGGGTGGCCACCAGGTCGGGTTCGGGGAGCTCGGCGCCGAGGTGCTCGCGCTCGACCGGCGGCGTGAGCAGGCCGTCGACCAGATCGGTGAGCCGGACCGAACCGGGCGTGCGGAAGCCGGTGCCGCGGCCGAAGAAGGCGTCGGTGACCAGGACCGCCCGCTCCAGCGGGAGGGGCAGTACGGAGCAGAGCAGTTGGCCGTAGAGGTCCACCCCGGCGTGGGCGGCGGGGGCAGCGAAGGCCTGGCGGTCCTGCTCGGCGCGGAACAGCGGGCCGGCCTCCAGCAGGCGGGTCTGCAGCTGGGTGTGCCGGCGGATGCAGTCCTTGACGATGTCCACCAGCTCGGCCGCCCGCCGCTTGTGCTCGGCGTCCTCGGCCTCGTCGCGGGCGCGGCGGATGTTGGTGAGGATCGCGGTCTCGTGGCGGTAGCGGTCGGCGACGTGGTCCAGCGCTTCGGCGATCATGTCGGGGACGGCGTTCAGCCAGTCCACGGCGCGGACGTTGCGGCGGGTGGCGTCCAGGGCCCGGCGCAGCGTCTCGGCGTACTGGACGGTGCGGTATCTGGCCTGCTCGGCGGCGAGTTGGGCGTCGGCCAGCCGGCCGCGCCTGATCAGCACCTCCAGCTTGACCTCGGCGGCGATCTGAGCCGAGGTCACATCCGTGTCCAGGGCGCCGACCAGGACGTTGACCGCCTCGTCCGTGGTGCGGAGGTAGACCCCGCCGTCCGGGCCGGGGACCTCCTCGACCAGCTTGAAGTCGTAGTCCCGGCGGACGTACTCGCCCTCCGGGCCGAAGGTGCCGTAGACGGCGCGGAAGCCGCGGTCCACGCTGCCGACGTTGATCAGCGACTCCAGCACCCAGCGGGCGACCCGCTCGTGTTCCGCTGCCGGGCGCCGGGGGGCCTGGGCAGCGACGCGGGGCAGCAGGCGGGACAGTATCTGGTCCCGGTCGGCGCCGGCGTCGAAGTCCATGTTGAGGGTGACCAGGTCGATCGCGGCCAGGCCGATCTCCGCCATGCCGTAGACCGCGTACTCGCCGGCCAGGTTGGCCTTGCGGGTGTCCAGGTCGTGCAGCGGGGCGGTGCAGGCGAGGGCGCGGAGGCGGCGGGCGAGGCCCTCGTCGCCGGCCGGGCCCGGCGCGGTGCGGGCGCCGGGGAGCGCGCCGAAGGCGGGCAGGCCCAGGCCCGGGGCCCGGGCCACGCCGCCGAAGCCGGCGCGGGGGGCGCTGGGGCGGGGCGCGCCGGGGCCGGGCGGTGTGCTCTCGGTGCTGCTGTGCGGGGCGCTGGTCAGGTCGTCCCTCCCGGTCGCGGTCGTCACGGTGGTCCAGACTAAGGGCAACCACCGACAGCGACCCAATTCGCCACAGGTGGACCGGTTTTGCGGGGGTATGGGCAGGCGCGGGCCGGGCCGGCTCAGGCCGCCGGGCCGTCCGCCGTGGCGGGCAGCGGGTGGAGCGCGGCGAGGGCGGCGGCGGTGCGGGCCCGCGCCCAGGCGTCCAGGCCGGCCGTCGCTCCGCGCCTGCGGTGGGCGCGCTCGCGGGCGGCCAGCCGGAGGAGGTCAGGGAGCAGGTCGGTGGACCTGGCCAGGACCCATCTGCTGCCGCGGGTGGCCATCCACCAAGCCCGGGCGGACCGGCCGGGTGCCGCGCCGGTGGGCTCGGCGGCGGGCGGGAAGCCGGGCGCGAGTCCGCGGGCGGCGAGCTCGGCGTGGAAGGCCCGGGCCAGCATACGGTGCCCGCGTTCGGAGGGGTGGAGGCGGTCGACCGACCACAGCGCGGGGTCGTCGACGGCGGCGGCGCGGCAGGCGGCGTGGGTGTGGACGGCGCCATAGCGCTCGGAGAGGGCGTGCACCACGGTGTTGAGCGCCTCCATGCGGCGGGCGAGCGGACAGGCGAGGTCCGGCGGCAGCCGCAGCAGGCGGCCGGGGTCCGGCAGGCAGGCGGTGAGCGGGACGGCGCCGAGGGCGGTGAGCTCGCCGAGGGCCCGGTCCAGGCGGACGGCGAGCAGGTGGATGTCGAACCCGGCCCGGAGGGTGTCGTTGCCGCCGATGACGAGGGCGGCGAGGTGGGGGCGGAACGCGGCGGCGGAGGGGAGCTGACGCTCCACCAGGTCCCGGGAGACCGCACCGGCGAGGGCGAGGTTGCGGTAGTCGCCCGCGCCCAGGCTCTCCGCGAGCAGCGCCGCCCACCCGCGCCAGCCGCGGCCGCCCGGGGCCGGATCCCCGAGCCCCTCGGTCACGGAGTCCCCCAGCGCGACGAAGCGGGGAGCGGGTACGAGGAGCGCCCCGGATCGGAGGACGCTCTCGGCGTACCCGCCAGGCGCGACCTCCGCGAGCCCGCACGCCCCGGCGGCCGAGCGTCCGGGGCCGGCCCCGCCCCCGCGGGGGCCCGCGCCCCGGACGCCTGAGCCACGGGCCGCCGCCGGGCCGAACTCGGCGCCGCCCTGCGCGGGCACGGACACCGCCGAGCCAGGACCAGTTTTGGCCATCACGGCCGCTGACGCCGCCGCACCCGAGCCACCGCCGCCCTGCGCGGGGGCGGACACCGCCGCACCCGAGCCACCGCCGACCAGCCCGGGCGCGGACACCCCCGCACCCGAGCCACCGCCGACCAGCGCAGGCGCGGACACCGCCGGGCCGGGGCCACCGCCGCGCTGCGCAGGCGCGGACACCGCTGAACCCGAGCCGCCGCTGGCCAGCCCGGGCACGGACTCCGCCGAACCCGAGCCACCGTCGCCGTGCGCGAGCACCGGCACCGCCGAGCCCGGGCCACCGCCGGTCCGCCCGGGCGCGGACACCGCCTGGCCGGGGCCACCATTGGCCATCGCGGGCGCGGACGCCACCGAACCCGAGCCACCGCCGGCCAGCCCGGGCACGGACACCCCCAGACCCGAGCCACCGCCGACGAGCCCGGGCGCGGAGGGCGAGGTCACGGCTGCGGTGGTGGGGTGGCTCCGAGGGGCGGGGCGGGGCGGGGCGGGGGCGCCTTGCGGGGGTGGAGGTATGGGTGGGCCGGCGCCGGGTCGGGGCCGGTGTGGGCTGGGTGGGGGTGTGCGGGGTGGGGGTGTGCGGGGTGGGGCGGAGTGGGAGGTCGTGGGCGGTGAGGAAGGCGGTGGTGGCGGCCCGCCAGGGGTAGCGTTCGGCCTGCCGGCGGGAGGTTCGGCGGCGGGCGGCCGGGGCGGTGGCGAGGAGCGCGGCGACGGCGGCGGCGAAGCCGGCGGCGTCGGGGGTGGGTGCGATGACGCCCGCGGCGCCGACCACCTCGGGGAGGGCGCTGAGCGGGTTGACGGCCACCGGCGTGCCGCTGGCGAGCGCCTCCAGCGCGGCCAGGCCGAAGGTCTCCACCGGCCCCGGGGCCAGCACCGCGTCGGCGCTGGCGAGCAGCGCCGGAAGGAGGCCGCCGCCGAGGTGGCCGGTGAAGGTGACGGCGCCGGGGACGAGCCGCGCGGCCTGCCGCTCCAGCCGCGGGCGCAGCGGGCCGTCGCCCACCACCAGGAGCCTGGCCGGCACTCCCCCGGCGCGGAGTTCGGCCAGCGCCGAGAGCGCGAGGTCGGGCCGCTTCTCGCGGTGGAGCCGGGAGCAGAGCACCAGCAGGGGTTCCCGGGGGCGGGCGTAACGGGCGCGCAGTTCGGGATCGTGCCGGCCCGGATGCCAGCGGGCGAGGTCGACACCGAGCGGGGCGCGGCGGATGTTCTCCGCGCCGATGCGGTGGAACTCCTCGGCCGCCCAGGCGGTGGTGCAGACGACGGTGCGGAAGTCGCGCGCGGTACGGGAGTTGTGGCTGTCGGCCAGCGCGCGGGCGGGCGCGGGGCGGAGGCCCCACTGCCGCAGGACGCCGTCCAGGCTCTCGTGCGAGACCATCAGCGCGGGGACGCCGGCGTCCGCCGCCCAGCGGCCGGTCCAGCGGAGGGTGGCGCGGTCCGAGACCTCCAGTCGGTCGGGGGCCAACTCCTCCAGCAGTGCGGCGAGTTCGCGGCGCCGCCAGAGGAGGCGGTAGCCGCCGCTGCCGGGGATCGGGGTGCCCGGAAGGGTGATCACCAGGCCCTGGTCGGTCTCGGCGGTGGAGCGGGCGGGGCCGGGCACCACCAGCACCGGGTCGTGGCCGGCGGCCCGGTAGCCGGCGCCCAGCTCCCGAAGGGCGGTGCGGAGGCCGCCGGACCGCTCGGTGACGAAGTTGGCGAGCCGGACGATCCGGTGGCGGTGGCGGCGGCGGGGGCTGCCGGGCCCGCGCCCCTCGCCGCTCATGCCGCCACCGCCGTCTCCCGCGCGGCGGCGTGGCTGCCGAGGACCTGGGCGTAGTGGTCCAGGAGGAGGTCCCCGACGGCCTCCCAGGTGCGGTCGGCGACCTCGGCGCGGGCGGCCGCGCCGTAGCGGGCGCGGAGGGCCGGGCTCCGGCGAGTTCGGCGACCGCGCGGGCGACGGCGTCCGCGTCGCGCGGCTGGACGAGCAGCCCGGTACGGCGGTGGGCGACCAGGTCGAGCGGCCCGCCGACGGCCGGTGCGACCACCGGTACGCCGCTGGCCATGGCCTCCTGGATGGTCTGGCAGAAGGTCTCCATCGGGCCGGTGTGGACGAAGACGTCGAGGGAGGCGTAGAGGGCGGCGAGTTCGTCGCCGGTGCGGCGGCCGAGGAAGACCGCGTCCGGGAGCCTCCGGCGGAGCGCGGGGGCGCTGGGGCCGTCCCCGACGACGACGGTGCGGGTGGCGGGCAGCCGGCAGGCGGCGGAGAGGAGGTCCACCCGCTTCTCGGGGGCGAGCCGCCCCACGTAGCCGACGAGGAGTTCGCCGTTCGGGGCGAGGCGGGCGCGGAGCCCGGCGTCGCGGCGGGCGGGGTGGAAGCGGGACGGGTCGACGCCGCGCGGCCAGACGTGCACCCGGGGGACCCCGTGGGCGACGAGGTCCTGGGCGGCGGGGCGGCTGGGGGCGAGGGTGCGGTCGGCGGCGGAGTGGATGGCGCGGATCCGGCGCCAGGCGGCCGCCTCGCCGAGGCCGCCGGCGCGGTAGACGCGGGCGTAGCCGGCGATGTCCGTCTGGTAGACGGCCACGGTGGGGAGGCCGAGGCGGCGGGCCGCGGTGGCGCCGCGGGCGCCGAGGACGAAGGGGCTGGCGAGGTGGACCAGCCGGGGCGCCCGGTCGGCGAGGAGCCGGGCGAGGGCGCGGCCCGCGGCGAGGCGGACCTGGGGGTAGCCGGGGAGGGGGACGGAGGGGAGGCGGAGGACCTCGCAGGGGTCGTCGGAGGCGATGGGCGGGGCCGCCGGCTGGGGGGTGACCACCAGGGGCCGGTGTCCCCGGGCGATGAGGTGCTCGGCGGTCCGCAGGGCGGAGTGGGCCACGCCGTTGATGTCTGGGGGGAAGGACTCGGTCACCAGAGCGATACGCATACGGGGTTGGTTCCGAGGGCGGTCGGATACCCGGCGACGTGGATCTGGCCCGCGGGCGAAGGTTTCCCCAATCCCGCGCGCGTTCCCGCGGTGGAGCCGCTGCCGTCCGGGCCCCGGGCCGCCGCTTGCCCCTGCGCCCGCGCCTGCGGCGGCGCCCTCGGACGCCACTGGACGCCCCTGGACACCGCTGGGCGCCCCTGGACGCCGCTCGGGCCGCCCCCGCGTCCGGCGCCGCGGGTCAGGCGTCGGTGAGGCGGCCCTTGACCGCCTCGTGCACCTCGGCCTCCTCGGCCGGGTCGGCCGCCAGGCGGCGGAGGCGGTCCAGGACTCGGGCGTCGCCCTTGGTGGCCACGTGGCGGGCGGCGAGCTCGCGGGTGGTCTCCTCGCAGTCCCAGAGGCACTCGACGGCGGCGCCTGCGGCGAAGCAGGGGTCGGTGCCGGCCAGGGCGCGGGCGGCCTTGCCGCGGAGGGTGGAGGAGGCGGTGTCGGCGTAGAGCCGGCGGAGGACGGGGACCGCCGCGGTCGCGGACAGCCGGGCCGCGCCCTCGACCAGGTCGTCGAGGTCGGGGGCGTCGACCCCGTCGTGGCCGACCCTGCGTTGCAGCGCCGCCGCGACCAGCCCGGCGTCCCGCTTGTCGCCCGCGCAGGCGAGCAGGCGGACGGAGGCGTCGGCGAGGGCGCCGTCGAAGGGCGCGGCGGCCCAGCGGCGGGCGCGTTCCATGATCCGTTCGCTGCGCATCCGGCAGAGGGTGGAGAGCGCGGCCGTGACGATCTCCTCCTCCGGATCGGTCGCGGCCAGCTCCAGGAGGTCGGGGACGGCCGGGTCGTCCCGGCCGGAGAGGTAGCGGAGCGCGGCGATCCGGGCGCCGACCGGCCCGGAGGCGGCGGCACCGAGCAGCAGCGGGCGGTCCCCCGGGCCGGCGACCGCGGTGAGGCACCGGGCCGCCGCCGCGGCGCGGCGCTCGCGCGGACCGGCGGCGTCGGCCGGCGACGGGGCGCCGCTCAGGGCGGTGGGCTCGTCGGCCCAGGCCAGTACGGCCTCGGTGGACCAGTCCGGGGTCTCCCCACGGGGGCCCGACAGCTGGCGCTGCCAGAGTTCGAAGGGGGCCTGCTCGGTGGCGGCGGCGACGCGCCGGTGGTGGGCCGCCCACAGGTGCCAGGGACGCGGGTCGTAGGCCTCGCGGACGGCGGCGCGGAGTTCGGCGTCGCCTGCGGGACCGGCTTCGAAGCGGGCCAGCACGGGTTCGGCGAGGGCGAGGAGGCCGGCGTCGTCGTCGCAGACGGCGAGCTCGTCCAGGGCCCAGGCCCAGTTGGCGCCGGTGGCGGCGTACCGGCGGAGCAGCAGCAGGGCGTCCCGGCGGCCGTACTGGGCCAGCCGGCCGAGGACGGACAGGGCGAGGCCGGTGCGGCACTCGTGGGTGTCCAGTACGTCGTCGGGGTGGCCGAGGTGGGCCTCGATGCCGGCCAGCGGTCCTTCGAGCTCCATGTAGAGCCGGGCGTAGTAGAGCGACCGGTTCTCGACCTGCCAGTCCCGGCGGGGGTCCTGGGTGACGCAGACGTCCAGGGCGGCGAGGGCGACGGAGCGCTCTGCCGCCAGGGCGTGCAGGGTCCCGTCCCCGCGCCCGCGCTGCAGCAGGCCGAGGAGGGTGGCGCTGGGCGCTATCTCCGGCTCGAACATGTCGTCAGCATCCGTTGCGGTGGTTCTGGTCAGCAACGGGATTTCCGTCGCGGGCTTCGGTCGCCGGGCAGCGTATCGCCAGGGCGGCCCGGTATGCCAAGCTTCGGGAGCGGGTGGGACGCGGTTCCCGTGGAGTTCTCAGAGTTCTTCCCTCAGGCCCCTCGAAAGCCCGTCCGCGCAGGCGGCGGAGGTGACGGGGGCGGCCGGCCGGGTGCGCGGACCAGGGGGCCGGGGATGTAGATGCATAGCCAAGTGATATAAATACCGTCATGATCGAGCACCATCCGACGCACAGGTGTACTCACAGCACCGTGCGCGGGCTCGTCATCCGGACGCACCTCACTCCCGCGCCCGACGGCAGCGCCGTCGCGGACGCGAGCGCAGCTCGGCTCCTGCCACGACGAAAGGGCCGCCGCCCCGCGCGGCCCCTGCGCCATGACAGCCGTCCGTCCTCCTACCGGCGTCAGTGGATGGCCCGACCCGCGGACCGCTGCCTCCTGGATCTGAGCCCCCCGGCGGGATAGGCCGGAGCGCCCGACCGGAGCGCCCGAGGGGAGGGCGCCGCGCGCCCCCGGCGCGCCGCCGTCCCCCGTTTCGCCCCTGTCCCCCGGCACCCCTCCTCCACTTCACTCTTCTTCGCCCCCCGTTCGTTCCCGCATGCCCGCGGCGGACCGGTGCGCCCGGCGTACCCGGTGGATCCGGTGTTCCCCGTGCGCTCCGGCATGCCCGCGGACGGCCCGTTCGACGACACGTCAGGGAGAAGCACGCCCGTATGCATCTTCTCGTCAAAGGCATCCAGCACCCGCTGACCGGCGAGGTCCTCGTCCCCAACTCCAAGTACCACGCCCACCGCGCGCTGATCCTGGCCTCGCTGGCCGACGGCACCAGCCGGATCACCGGCCTCTCCGACGCGCGGCATGTGCAGTACACCGTGCAGCTGCTGCGCGGGCTCGGTGTGGACATCAGTACTGACGGCGACACCTTCGTGGTACGCGGTCTGGGTGGTGGTTACCGGCCCCGGCGCGCCGCCGTGTCCGCGGGCTCGTCCGGCACCACCCTCTACTTCATGATCGGTCTGGCCTCGCTCTCCGACCGTCCGGTCGCCGTGACGGGGCAGAAGTACTTCCGGCGGCGGCCGGTCGGCCCGCTGCTCGACGCCCTGCGCCAGATGGGCGTCGAGCTGGAGTCGGCCGACGACTGCCCGCCGGTCCAGGTCCGGCCGAGGCGTCCGACGGGTGGTCATGTCACCATCGCCGGAACGCTTTCGCAGTGGATCTCCGGTCTGATCCTCCTCGCCCCGTTCGCCACCGGGCCGACCGTGATCGAGGTGGAGGGCGAGCTCAACGAGCGCACCTACCTTGAGCTCACAGTGTCGATGATGCGTCAGTTCGGGCTGCGGATAAGCGTGTCGGAGGACTGGCGGCGGTTCGAGGTGCAGCCCGGCCAGCAGGCCCGGGCCACCGATCTGGCGCTGCCGCCGGACATCGGCTCGGCCGCCTTCGGCGTCGCCGCCGCGGCCATCCACCCGTCGAACGTGCTGCTGCGCGGGATGCGGCGGCTGAGCGGCGGTCCCGCGGACCACCCCGAGGTGCACTTCCTGGACATCGCGCGGGCCATGGGCGTGCCGATGGAGCTGGAGCGGAACCCCGCGGACCCGGACGGCGAGCCGCTCGGGATCCGGATCGCCCACGACGGTGTGGACCTCAAGGGCGTCACGGTGGACTGCACCGACGTCCCGGACATGCTGCCGATCCTGTCCACGATGGCGACCTTCGCCCACGGCGAGACGGTCTTCGAGCATGTGGCGCACACCCGGCTCAAGGAATCCGACAGGGCGGCGGCGATGTTGCAGCTCAACGCCATGGGCGGCGATCTGGAGCTGACCGGGGACGCACTGCGGGTGCGCGGGGTCGGTTCGCTGGTGGGCACCCGGCTCTCCTCGTTCAACGACCACCGGGTGCTGATGTCGCTGGCAGTGGCGGCGTCGCGGGCACGCGGGCACTCCACCCTGACCTATCCGAACGCCTACCGGATCTCGTATCCGACCTTCCTGGACGCGATGAACAGCCTCAGCATCCCGATGTCGGTGGAGAACAACCGCGCCAGGTCCGGCGCCTCCCGCCGCCCGGACAAGGAGATCGACAAGCCGGACCAGGCGGCCCGGATCACCCTGCCCGAGTGGCTGGCCCGGCGGGCCGCCGCGCGTCCCGACGACACCGCCGTGGTGGACGTCCGGCCGGACCGGGACGAGGTGCTGACCTGGCGCGGGCTGGCCGAGGAGGTCGACCGGATCGCCTCGCTGCTGCTGGCCCTCGGCGTCAGGCCGGGCGACCGGGTCGCCTACCAGCTGCCCAACCGGGCCGAGTTCGTGGCGCTGTCGCTGGCCGCGCTGCGGGTCGGCGCGGTGTGCACGCCGATCATCCCGTTCTTCCGGGAGCGCGAGGTCGGCTTCGTGCTGCGGCGCTCGCGGGCCAGGGTGCTGGTGGTGGCGGACCGCTACCGCGCGCGCCGGCCCGCGGAGGAGCTGGCCGAGTTGGTCGCGGCCGGCGGGGCGGACACCGCCGCGCTGGACCATGTGCTGGTGCTCTCCGAGGACGGCGGCCCGGCCGAGCTGCCCGCCGTGCGCGAGACCGCCTCCGGCCGGCCGAGCTGGCAGGACTGGCAGGCCGCGCTGGCGGCCGTCGAGGTGGACCGGGCCGCGCTGGACGCGGTGCGGCCGACCCCGGACGCCATCGCCCAGCTGCTCTTCACCTCCGGGACGACCGGCGAGCCGAAGGGCGTGCGGCAGCCGTCGGAGAACCTGGTGCGGGCGGTCTCGATGGAGATCCGGCACCTCGGGCTCGGCGCGCAGGACGCGATCTGGGTGCCCTCGCCGCTGGCCCACCAGACCGGCTTCCTCTACGGGATGGTGCTGGCCCTGGTACTCGGGGTGCCGCAGATCGTGCAGGGCGAGTGGAACGCCAAGCGGGCACTGCAGTCGCTCAACGACCACGGCGGAACCTTTGTGCAGGCCGCCACCCCGTTCCTGTCCGACCTGGTGAAGGCCGTGGAGGACACCAATGGCGTGGACAAGCCGCGCCACCTGCGGATCTTCGTGGCCACCGGTGCCGCCGTACCGCGCGGGCTGGCCGAGCGGGCCACCCGGGTGCTGGGGGCGACCGTGCTCGGCGCCTTCGGCACCACCGAGACCTGCCTGGCCGCGCTGGCCGCGCCGGGCGACGAGCCGGCCCAGCGCTGGGGCACCGACGGGCGGGCGCTGGAGGGCGTCCGGCTGCGGATCACGGACGACCAGGGGCGGGTCCTCCCGCCCGGCGAGGAGGGCAACTTCGAACTGCTCTCCCCCACCGTCTTCGAGGGCTACCTGGACCGGCCGGACCTCACCGGCGAGGCCTTGACCGAGGACGGCTGGTACCGCACGGGGGACCTGGCGACCATCGACTCCTCCGGGTTCCTGCGGATCACCGGGCGGGTCAAGGACGTCATCAACCGCGGCGGCGAGAAGATCCCGGTCTCCGAGATCGAGCAGCTGCTCCACGACCACCCGGCGGTGGACGAGGCGGCCGTGGTCGCCATGCCGGACCCCCGGCTGGGCGAGCGGGCCTGCGCCTTCGTCGTCCTGCGGCCCGACGCCCGGCTCTCCTTCGGCGCCATGCGGGAGTACCTGGACGCCAACCAGGTGGCCAAGCAGTACTGGCCGGAGCGGCTGGAGACGATCGAGCGGCTGCCGCGGAACCCGATCGGGAAGGTGCAGAAGTTCGCTCTGCGGGAGCTGGCGAAGGATCTGCGACCGCAGGACGCCTCCTGACGGAGGCGGCCGGCGACCGCGAGGAACCCAACACACGGAAGGCACACGACACGTGATCGACCCTCAGGAGTTCGCCCGGCTGCGCGCCGAGGTCGAGGAGTGGGTGCGCGGCCCCGGCGAGGACTGGGCCGAGCGCATCGAGGAGACCGGTGAGGTCCCCGAGGAGCTGTGGACCGAGCTGAACGACCGCGGCTATCTGCGGATGGCCGCCCCGGTCGAGTACGGCGGGCGCGGGCTCGGCTTCGTCCAGTGGATGGAGCTGATGGACGTCTTCTCCCGCTCGCACGGCTCGGTCCGCATGATCGTCCACGTGGTGAACGGGATCTGGCGGGCCATGGACGGCCACGCCGACGAGGAGCAGCGCAAGCGGTTCGTCATCCCGGCGATCACCGGCGAGATCAAGGTGGCCTTCACCCTGACCGAGCCGGGCAACGGCACCGGCGCGGACATCACCACCTCGGTCGAGCGGGAGGGCGACACCTACTACCTCTCCGGCCGCAAGCACCTGATCACCTTCGGGGTGCGCTGCGACTACTGGCTGCTGCTGGCCCGGCTCGAGGGCAGCGCCGGCGGCGAGGGCACGGTCGCGCTGATGGTGCCGCGGGACGCGGCCGGGGTGACCGTCGAGGACACCTCCAACACCATGGGCGTCACCGGCACCGACCACGCCCGGCTGACCTTCGACCGGACGCCGGTGCCGGTGGGCAACCGGCTCGGGAGGGAGGGCGAGGGTCTCGAGGTCTTCCTCGGCGGCTTCCTCACCCCGTCCCGGATCTCGGTGGCGATGAGCTGCGTCGGCCTGGCCGCCCGGGCGCAGGAGCTGGCGGTCGGCTACGCGCGGGAGCGGGTGACCTTCGGGAAGGCGCTGGCGCAGCGGCAGGCGATCCAGTTCATGCTGGCCGAGAACCAGGCCGACATCGAGGCCGCGCGGCAGCTGGTGCTCCACGCGGCCCGGCGGTACGAGGAGGGGGCGGCGGACGCCTCGCTGCAGTCCTCGATGGCCAAGATGCACGCGGTGACCATGCTGACCGCGGTGACCGACAAGGCGCTGCAGGTGCACGGCGGTCTCGGCTACTGGAAGTCCGAGAAGATCGAGCGGGTCTACCGGGACGCGCGCGCCCAGCGTTTCGAGGAGGGCACCAACGAGATCCAGAAGACGGTGGTCTTCCGTGAGCTGCTGCGGGCGGCCGGTGGCCTGAAGGGGGCGGGCAGGTGACGGGGCGTCAGCAGCAGGGCGGGAAGGTCTCGCTGATCACCGGTGCCTCCCGGGGCATCGGCCGGGCACTGGCGCTGACCCTGGCCCGGGACGGCGGCACGGTCGTCGTCAACTACAAGAAGAACGCCGAGCTGGCCGAGAAGGTGGTCGGCGAGATCGAGGAGCTCGGCGGGCGCGGCTTCGCCGTGCGGGCGGACGTGGAGACGGTGGAGGGCGTGCGGTCGCTCTTCGACGCCGTCGCGGAGAAGGCCGGGCGGCTGGACGCCTTCGTCTCCAACGCGGCGGCCGCGGCCTTCAAGAACATCGTCGACGTCAAGCCGCACCACCTGGACCGGTCCTACGCGATGAACCTGCGGCCGTTCGTGCTGGGCGCGCAGGAGGCCGTGAAGCTGATGGACCGCGGCGGGCGGATCGTCGCGCTGTCCTCCTACGGATCCATCCGGGCGTATCCGACGTATGCGGCGCTGGGCGCGATGAAGGCCGCGATCGAGGCCTGGGTGCGGTACATGGCGGTGGAGTTCGCGCCGTACCGGATCAACGTGAACGCGGTGAACGGCGGGCTGATCGACTCCGACTCGCTGGAGTTCTTCTACGGCGTGCCGGGGATGCCGGAGATGGAGTCCGTGCTGGAGAAGATCCCGGCGGGACGGCCGGGCAGCGTGCAGGAGGTCGCGGACACGGTGGCGTTCCTCCTCGGCGAGGGCGCCGGGTACATCACCGGGCAGACGCTGGTGGTGGACGGCGGGCTGAGCGTGGTCGCGCCGCCGTACTTCGCCGACGCCGGGCCGGAGCTGGCGCTGCCGCCGCGGCCGCGGCGGGACGCGTAGCGGCGCGACGAGCGACCCCGAGACGAGGAGGAGGCCCCCGCATGCTCGACCAGGTGTTCCGACCGGGCGCGATCGGCGCGCTGCGACTGCCGCATCGCGTGCTGATGAGCGCCATGCACCTCAATCTGGAGGCCGCAGGCGACGGCGGCGCGGCGCTCGCGGCCTTCTACGCCGAGCGGGTGCGCGGCGGCGCCGGGCTGATCGTCACCGGCGGGGCGGCGGTCGCCCCGGAGGGGGCGGGCGGACCGGGGTACGCGGTGCTCACCGACGCGGGGGCGCGGCCGGTGCTGCGCGCCGTGGTGGAGGCCGTCCACGCGGCCGGCGGAACGGTCGCCCTTCAGCTGTTCCACGCCGGGCGGTACCGGCTGGGCGGGCCCGCGGTGGCGCCGTCGGCGGTGTACTCGCGGTTCACCCGGGACACCGCCACTGAATTGACGGACCATCAGATCCGGGCCGTGATAGGCGACTTCGCGCGGGGCGCGGAGCTGGCCCGGGAGCTCGGCTTCGACGGCGTCGAGGTGATGGGCTCCGAGGGGTACCTGATCAACCAGTTCACCGCGCCGGCCACCAACCGGCGGGAGGACGACTGGGGCGGGGATCCCGAGCGGCGGCGGCGCTTCCCGGTGGAGGTGCTGCGCGCGGTCCGGGCGGCGGTGGGGCCGGACTTCCCGGTGCTGTTCCGGATGTCGGGGGCGGACCTGGTGGAGGACGGCACGCCGGCGGCGGAGGTCGCCGCGCTCGCGGTGGCGCTGGCCGGTGCGGGGGCGGACGCGCTGGCGGTGGGGGTCGGCTGGCACGAGTCGCCGGTGCCTACGGTGCAGGCGGTGGTGCCGGGGGGCGCCTGGCTGCGGTATGCCGAGGCGGTGAAGCGCGCGCTGCGCGGGGCGGGGCACGGGGAGCTGCCGGTCGTCGCCTCCAACCGCTTCACCCGCCTCTCCGAGGTGGAGGAGGCGCTGTCCGGCGGCGGGGTCGACTTCGTCGCGCTGGCCCGGCCGTTCCTCGCCGATCCGGCGATCGTCGCCAAGACGCGGGCGGGCCGGGAGTCCTCAGTGGAGCTGTGCATCGCCTGCAACCAGGCCTGCATCGACCGCTCCTTCGGCGAGACCCCGGTCTCCTGCCTGGTGAACCCGCGCGCGGGCCGGGAGTTGGAGTTCCCCTCCCTGGAGTGGCGGCTGCCGGCGGACCGCGCCGGCTCCCTCCCGCCGGCGAGCGGGAGCCCGGGAGGCGGTCGGGGAACCCGGGGGCCGGTCGGGGGACCCAGCGAGCCGGTCTAGGGACCCAGCGGCGGCGGTTTGCCGTGATCGGGCCGGGCCCGCCGGGCTGGAGGCGGCTCGGGGGTTTGCGCGGCTTGGGTGTGCGGTGACCGTCTTCGAAGCTCGGTCGGAGGCCGGCGGGCAGTTCCTGATGGCCGGGCGGGTGCCCGGCAAGGAGGCGTACGGGGACGCGGTGGCGCATCGGGTGCGGGAGTTGGCGGAGCTCGGGGTCGAGCTGCGACTCGGCCGGCGGATCGGGTGGGGGGACCTCGCCGAGTTGCGGGGGTTCGACGGGGCCGTGCTGGCCAGCGGGGTGCTGCCGCGGCGGCCGGCGATTCCCGGCACCGCGCTCGACCACGTCGTGGACTACCAGCAGGCGCTCGCGGATCCGGCCGCGCTCGGCGAGCGGGTGGTGGTGATCGGCGGCGGCGGGATCGCGGTCGACGTCGCCCATCTGCTGACGAGCCCTCAGGAGAAGGGCGGCGTCGAGCGGTTCTTCGCGGAGTACGGGATCGGGGAGGCCGGGCTCGGCGCCCCGGCCGGCCCGGTGCGGCCGGCCCGGGCCGCGCGCAGGGTGACGGTGGTGCGCCGCTCCGGGCGGGTCGGCGCCGGGATCGGGGCGAGTACCAAGTGGGTGCAGCTGGCCGCGCTGCGGGCGCGGGGGGTGGAGACGGTGACCGGGGTCGGGTACCGGGAGATCACCGCCGAGGGGGTGGTGGTCGTGGACGCCGCGAGCGGAACGGAGCGGCTGCTGCCCGCGGACAGCGTGGTGGTCGCCGCCGGGCAGGAACCGCAGCTCGCGGCGACGGAGGTGCTGGAGGCGGCCGGGATCCCGTTCCGGGTGGCCGGCGGTGCGGCCTCGACCGAGCGGCTGAACGCGGTCCGGGCCACCACCGAGGGGATCGAGGCGGCGTACGCCCTGACGGCCGGCGGCGGCTGAGGTGCCCCGGCCCGCCGCACCCACGGGCGGGCGGCCGTCCGGCGACAGCGGAGAGCCGGCCCAGTGCGAAGAACGAAGAACGAAGAACGCCAACGGAGACTCAGGAGGACAGACCCGTGTCGAGCAATAACCAGGTCCAGGTGGTGGTGACGGGCATCGGCGCCGTCACCCCGGTGGGCAACGACCGGGAGAGCACCTGGCAGGCGCTGCTCGCCGGGCGGTCCGGCGTCGGCCCGATCACCCGCTTCGACGCGGCCGGGCTCGGCCTGCCGACCACCATCGCCGCCGAGGTCAAGGACTTCGATCCGGCCGGGTTCCTGGACCGCAAGCGGCAGCGCCGCTCGGCCAGGTTCTCCCAGCTGGCGGTCGCCGCGGCCCGGGAGGCCGTCGCGGACGCCGGGGTCGAGGCGGGCGGCACCGTGGACGGCACCCGGCTGGGCGTCATCGTGAACAACGCGGTGGCCGGGATGGACGGCGTCGAGCAGGCCGTGGACACCATGCACGCCGACCCGCGGCAGGTCTCCCCGTACTTCGTCTCCTCGGTGATCCCGAACATGCCCGCCTGCGAGGTGGCGATCGACGTCGGCGCCCACGGGCCCGTCAACGCCTCGGCGCTGGCCTGCGCCAGCGGGATCCACGCGCTGCTTGAGGGCAAGCGGCTGATCCAGTCCGGCGAGGCGGACGTGGTGATCGCGGGCGGGACGGACTCGGCGATCACCCCGGTGATGTTCACCGGGCTCTCCAACATGGGCGCGCTGTCCCGGCGGAACGACGACCCGACCCGGGCCTCCCGGCCGTTCGACGCCGACCGGGACGGGTTCGTCTTCGGCGAGGGCGCGGTGATCACCGTGCTGGAGTCGGCCGAGCATGCCAGGGCGCGCGGGGCCCGGGCCTACGCCGAGGTCGTCGGCGGCGCGCTGACCTCGGACGCCTTCCACGTCAGCGCCCCGGACCCGTCCGGCGAGCACGCCACCCGGGCGATGCGGCTGGCGCTGCGGAACACCGGCACCGCGCCGGGGGACGTGGACTACATCTGCGCCCACGGCACCTCGACCCGGATCAACGACCTCGCCGAGACCAAGGCGATCCGCGCCGCCTACGGCGCCGACGCCTACGACCTGCTGGTCAGCTCGCCGAAGTCGATGGTGGGTCATCTGATCGGCGCCGCGGGCGCGTTGAGCGCCATGGTCAGCGCGCTGGCCATCCGGGACGGCGTGGTCCCGCCGACGATCAACCTGGAGACCCCCGGCGAGGAGTGCGACCTCGACTACGTGCCCAACGAGGCGCGGAAGAGCGAGGTGCGGACCGCGGCGGTGAACGCGTTCGGCTTCGGCGGCCAGAACTGCGTGGCCGTGCTGCGGGCAGTCTGAGCGCCCGGCGCGCTCACCCTTGGATGTACGAAGAAGGATCGACGAGATGGCTACCACCTACGACCCGGCCGGCTTCCGGTCGGTGTTCGAGCAGAACTTCACCTACGCGGCCGGCTTCCGGCGCAACACCCACCGGTACCCGCGGTCGACCGCGATGTCCGACCCGGAGACCGGCCGCAGCTGGACCTACGCCGAACTCGGCGCGGACGTCGACCGGTTGGCGGCGGCGCTGGCCGGGGCCGGGGTCCGGGAGGGCGACCTCCTCGCCTTCCAGCTGCTGAACGGGCCCGAGTTCGCGCTGCTGTGGCTGGCCGCGCAGCGGATGGGCGCGGTGGCCTCGCCGGTCAACTTCCGCCTGGCGCCGGGCGAGACGGCGCATGTGCTGACCACCGGGGAACCCCGGGTCTTCGTCTACGACACCTCGGTCGGCGAGGAGGCGGGCCGGGCACTGGCGCTGGCCGGGGACGCCGGCCGGCCCGCGCTGCTGGTGCACGCCGGGCCGGCGGACGGCCGGGTGCTGGACGGCTCGGTGGACTTCTGGGAGCTGCTGGGGCGGGGCGACGGGCTGCCCGCGCCGGCGGAGCCGAGCGGCGGGATCTACGCCGAGACCACGCGGCTGTACACCTCGGGGACGACCGGGATGCCGAAGGGCGTGCCGCTGAACAACGCCACCGAGGTGCTCTCGGCGCACGACGTCATCATGCACTTCCCGCTCTCGCCGGAGGACCGCACCCTCAACATGACGCCGTGGTTCCACCGCGGCGGGCTCTACTCGGGCGGGCCGAACCCGGTCTTCTACGTGGGCGGCGAGGTGGTGCCGCTGCGGCACTTCGACCCCGACCGGGTGCTGGATCTGGTGGAGGAGCGCCGGCTGACCTTCCTGATCGGCGCGCCGACCAACCTGGAGCGGCTGGCGGACGCGCAGCAGGCCCGGCCGCGCGACCTGTCCTCGCTGCGCGGGGTGGTGACCATGGGCGCGCCGCTGGAGCGAGCGGCCTGCCTGCGCTACCAGGAGCTGCTGACGCCCCGGATCTTCAACGGCTACGGCACCACCGAGGCGTTCTGGAACACCTTCCTGCGGCCGGCCGACCTGCCGGAGCACGCCGGCAGCGCGGGACGGGCCTGCACGGACGACGACGTGCGGGTGGTCCGGGTGTACGAGGGCCGGCGGGCGGCGGCCGACGACCTGGCGGCCAAGGACGGGCAGGAGGTCGGCGAGGTGATCGTCCGCTCCCCCAAGTCCGGTTACGGGTACGCCGGCCGGCCGGAGGAGGAGGCGGAGAACTTCCGGGACGGCTGGCTGTACATCGGCGACCTGGCCACCTGGGACGAGGACGAGTACGTCACCGTGGTCGGGCGGCGGGACGACATGATCCTCTCCGGCGGCGAGAACGTCCATCCCGTGCAGGTCGAGGAGGTGCTCAACGAGCTGCCCGGGGTGGCGGACTCGGCGGTGGTGGGCGCACCGGACCCGGAGTGGGGCCAGCTGGTGACGGCCTATGTGGTCCGCCGGGACCCGGAGTTGACGGCGGCCGACTGCGAGAAGCACTGCCGGGCGCACCCGATGCTGGCCGCGTACAAGCGGCCGCGGGCGTACCGGTTCGTGGACGCGCTGCCGACCACCTCCACCGGCAAGAAGATCCACTACCAGCTGCGCGAGCGCGCCGCGCGGGAGGCGCGGGAGGGGCTGCTGGAGCGGGTGCCGAGCGGGCGGGGGTGAGGCGGGGGTGCGGCGGGAGTGAGCCGGGGTGCGGCGGCGGCCACTCATTGGCATATGCCGGAGGAATGTCGGGCCCGAATTGGACGGAATCGGTTACGGCCCGGGGTCGACTGTGCCATTGTTCTGGGTATGCAGCAGCCGACCTGCGAGCCGTCGAGAGACGGTCGTCCCGACCGCTCCGGCACGGTTCGCGCGCTGCTTCGGCAGACGCGCCGACTGCGCACCGAACTCGGCGACGCCCGGCGGGTGACCGCTCCCGGCGGGAGCGATCTGGACCGCTGGCGACGCGCGGTCTACGACCTGGCGGACCGTCAACTACGGGACCTCTCCGGCTACTTGGGCGAGCTGTCGGAGGAGGCCCAGGACGAGCCCGAGGCCTCCGGGCCGTCCGATGAGGATGCGGCTGAGCACGCCGAGCCGGCCGAGCCCGCCGAGGCGGCCGCCGGGGACGGCCACCAGGCCTCCCGCCTCCCGCAGGGGCCGTCGGCGCCTGCCGGGCGCGCCCGGCTGACCGCCGCGGAGCTGGCCGCCGCCCCCTCGCCCGCCGAGGTGCGCCGGCTCGGCCGGCTCGGCAGCGCCGAGTGGGACCTCGTCCAGGACCGGGTGGTCTGGTCCCCCGAGACCTACCGGCTGCTCGGCCGCGAGGAGGAGGACGGCCCGCTGACGCTCGACCAGCTGCCGGCCCACCTCTTCCCCGAGGACCAGCAGCGCTTCGCCACGATGGTCACCGCCTCGCTGGTGGACGGCCGCGCGCTGGACGGCGAGCTGCGGGTCACTCGGCTCGACGGCACCGTCCGCACCCTCCACTGCGTGGGCGAGCCGGTGCCCGCCGAGGACGGCACCTTCCGCTCGCTCTGGATGCTGCTCCGGGACGTCTCCGAACTCCGCCGCGACCAGCGCTCGCTGCGCGAGACCCGGGAGGCGCTGGTCCGTGAGCGCCGCAGCGCCCGCGCCGAACTCCGGCGCACCGTCGAGCTCCAGCAGGCGGTGCTGCCCTCCTGGCCGCGCCCCCACCGCCGGATGGCCGGCCTCGAACTGGCCGGCGACTACCTCCCCTCCAGCGCCCTCGACCGGGTCGGCGGAGACTGGTACGACGCCCTCACCCTGCCGGACGGGGACGTCCTCCTCACCTTCGGCGGAGTCGGCGGCCACGGCCCGGAGGCCGCCGCCGCGATGGCCGGGGTACGCGCCTCGCTGCGCGCGGTGGCGGCGGGCGGGGCCCGCCCCTCCGCGGTCCTCTCCGCCGTGGACCTGCTCCTCGCGACCTCCACCGCTCAGGACTCCTGCACCGCCCAGGAACCGGACGCCCGGCTGGCCTCGGCGCTGTGCCTGCGGTACCGGCCCCGCACCCGGATGCTGAGCTGGTCTCGCGCCGGCCATCCGGCGCCGCTGCTGTTCCGCCCCGGCGCGCGCGGCGTCCTGCGGGCCGTGCCGCTGGACCGCCTCGGCGGTCGCGCCGGGGGCGCCCGGAGTGCCCAGGAGGACAGCAACGGGCCGCTGCTCGGCACGGCGCTCCCGCACGGCGGCGGCTATCCGCCGCTGCGCGTCCGGCTGCGCCCGGGCGACCTCCTGCTCTGCCACCCCGACGGCCTGCTGCGCGGCCGGTCCCGGCACCCCGACTGGCGGTTGGAGCGGCTGCTCGCCCTGGCGCCGGCGCTCGGCCGGGATCCCGGCGCGAGGCACTGCCTCGAACTGGCCCGGGCGGCGCTGCTGACGCCGACCGGTGAAGCGGCCGCGACGGAGCACCCTGCCTCGGGCTCCGACGACGACCTGTGCCTGCTGGCGGTGCGGGTTCGCTAGCGCCGGCCGGCGCCCCGGCCGCCGTCAGATCACCTGCGGACGGCCGGCCGGGATCGCCGTGCGGATCTGCTCGCGGAGCTCGCGGACCTCCGGATCCTGCTGGAAGCGGCCGGTCAGCCGGTACATCTGGCGCAGCCGGTCCCTGGTGCGGTGCGAGGACATCTCACGGGTGGCGTTGAGCGCCAGCTTGGCGTAGTTGCCGGCCTGCTCGGGCTCGTCGGAGAGGTAGTAGGCGGAGGCCACCGACAGGTAGTCGAAGAGCTTGGACCGCTCGTACTCGCTGTTCTCGCGCAGCCCGATGGCCTGCTCGCCGTGGAAGCGGGCGAGCGCGGCGGCCGACGGGTCGTGCTCGGCGAGGGTGCGGTAGGTCAGCGCCTCCATCCCGTGGAGGTCCGCCTCGTTGAAGAACTGGAGCCAGTCCGGGCCGGGCTCGCCGCGGTCCGCGGCGAACAGGTCCTCGGCCTCGCCGAGGGTCCGGCGGGTGGCCTGGGAGTGGCCGAGCGAGGCGTGCGCCCAGGCCTCCACCGTGCGCAGCATGGCGCGGGTGCGGGGCAGGGTGTCGTCCCCGCTGCGGGCCTCGGCGACCCGCATGATGTCCAGCGCGTCGTCGGCCCGGCCCAGGTGGACCATCTGGCGGGCGGCGCGGGAGAGCGCCTCGCCGGCCCGGGGGCGGTCGTCGGCCTGGCGGGCCGCGTGCACCGCCATCACGAAGTAGTGCTGCGCGGTCGGTTCCATGCCGACGTCGTGCGACATCCAGCCGGCCAGCACCGAGAGGTTGGCCGCCACCGTCCACAGCCGGCGGGCCAGGTGCGGCGGGTGACTGTACGTCAGCATCCCGCTGACCTCGTTGAGTTGGCCGATCACGGCCTTCCGCTGGAGGCCGCCGCCACGGGCGGCGTCCCAGGCCCGGAAGACCAGCACCGAGCGCTCCAGCGCGTCCACCTCGTCGGAGCCGACCGGCCCCGCGGCGTACAGGTCGTCGGCGGCGATGGCCTGGACGTCCCGGCCGGCCCGGCGGGCGGTGGGGACGCTGCCGCGCGCCGAGGCGCGGCCGGCCATCCAGTCGTGCAGGGGGGCGGCGATAGAGGTGCCGGCGACGAGTCCGGCGCTCGCCCCCATCAGTCCACGTCGGTTGAGCATGAGGTCCATTCCCGTGAATTCGGTGAGGACCTCGGCGGTGCGCCGCGGTTCGGGCTGCCAGATCAGCTCGGGCGGCAGCTCGGTCGCCTCGGGGTCGCCTTCCTGCTCCCCCTCGGCGCCGGGCTCCGCGCCCGTCGCGTCTCCGGCAGCGGCTGCTGCTCCTGCGTTGCGTGCGCTTCGCGCCTGCGCTGCTGAACCCGACAGCCGTGTTCGACGCTGGAACCCGAGGTCCTCGATGGTCACGACACGGCCGAGCCGCTCGGTGAACAGGGCAGCCAGCACCCTCGGCACGGGATCGCGCGGGATCTCCCCGCGCTCCATCCAGCGCCTTACCCGCGAGGTGTCGGTGGACAGCTGCTGCTGCCCGATCGCGGCACCGCGTCGGTTGACCATCCGGGCCAGCTCGCCCTTCGACCATCCGGTCAGGGCGAACAGGTCCGCGAGTCGGGTGTTGGGTCCCTTGGTCACGTCAAGCCCCCAGGTTCCTCGGCACCTTAGAGACTAACGGGCTGTCATGTGCCAAGCGAGCATTCGCCAGGCTTCGCCAGGGTCCGCCAGCTGTTGTGCCATGGCCGGTCCGGTGTGGTGTAGAAGTGCGCCTTCCCGGTCATCACCGGACTTCGGCCGAGAAACCGTTGGAGAACGGCAACAACCAGCGGGTTCAAGGCCGGCAGCTCGGGACTGGCCGCCGGTGGCAGGAGCTCCGCGAGGGGCTCCGGCGGCCGGCGGAACGGGGGTGGCGTGAGGGGTGGCGCGGTACTCGCGCTACGGATGCGGCCCCCGCCGGGCGGCATCCGGGGAACCGTCAGGGGCCCCTCCCCGTAGGGCCGTTCGGGACGGTCCGCCGCATTCCCCAGGGTGCGGCGGCCGCCGCCCCGGGCCGGCCGTACGGGGCGGGTGCCCCCGGCGGCGACCGAGCGCGCGGACCGCGCCGCCCCGGCCGGGACGGCGGGCGCCGTACGGGACATCCACTCCCGTGCGGGGCCCTCCGGCCGGGCTCATGGCCGGACCTGTCGGCGGCTCGTCGAGCCGACAGCCCGTCAACAGCCAGAAAGGGACCCGGAATCCCCCATGTATGTGAAGAACGCCGCGACACCTCCCCTCTCACCCTCCCGCCCCGGTCCGCGCAACGACCGGCAGGGCCCCGGCACCGGGCGCACCGCCCCCGGCGCCGCAAGCGCCGCGGCCTCCGCCGCGGCCTCCGCCGCGGCCTCCGCCTCCGCCGAGGGGGTCGCCCCCGCCCACGGGGGTCTGCTGCGCGCCCCCGCGGCGCGTCCCTCCGGCGGTCTTCGGTCGCCCGCGGGGCCCCAGGTCCCCGTCCCGCCGCCCGCCCAACACCCTTACGGGGCCCCGCGGCTGTCGCCGCAGCGGCTCCAGCCGCAGATCCGTCCGCACGGGCAGCCGCACGGCCAGCAGCACGGTCAGCCGCAGCTCCAGCAGCGGGGGCGGCAGACCGCGGCGATCGGCCAGGTGGTCGGGGTGGCCACGGCGCGGGCCCGTCCGCTCGGCCCGGCCGCCACCCGGCCCGAGGTCGCCCGCCGGGAGGCCGCGCGTCTCGAGGCCGCGGCCGAGCGCTCCCCCGCGGTGCGCCAGGCGGTCCAGGCCGTGCGGCGGATATGTCCCGCGTTCGTGCCGCGCCAGCTGCTGCGGGAGAACGCCACCCACATTCTGATCGGCGGCAGCGCCGGCCGTACCCCGGTGGTCGCCAAGTGCCTGGCCGAGCCGGCCCGGCTGGCGGACGACGGGGCCGCCGAGCGCTTCCGGCACGAGATCGCGGCCTACCGGGCCTTCGTCCGGCGGCGGCCGCCGGTGCGGCTCTCCAAGCTGGTGGCGGCCGACACCGAGCGGTGCGTGCTGGTGCTTGAGCGGGTGCCGGGCCGGCCGGCCGCGCTGGAGCGGCACCCGGCCAACGCGCCCACCCCGGGCGAGGTCAGGGCCGTGCTCGGCAGCGTGCGGGCGCTCAATCTGTGGCAGCCGCCGTCCGGACAGTTCGAGATGATGCTGGACTACCCGGCGGAGATCGCCCGGTTCCATGCGCTCGGTCTCCTCACCGACCGGGACGCCGGGGACCTCCGCCAGCTCCTCCACGGGGTCGCCCAGTCGCAGCCGCAGTTCTGCCACGGAGACGCACTGCTGTGCAACGCGCTGCTGGCCCCGTCGGGTCCGGTGCTGATGGACTGGGAGCGGGCCGGCTGGTACCTCCCGGGCTACGACCTGGCCGTGCTCTGGGCGGTGCTCGCGGGGGACACCGCCGCTCGTCGGCAGATCAGCCAGCTGGCGCAGGCCAGCGGCACGGTGCAGCGGGACGCCTTCCTGGTCAACCTGCTGCTGGTGCTGATGCGCGAGATCCGGATGCACGACGATCCGGCCGCCGGCGAGGAGCAGCGGATCCTGCTCCGCCGGCTCCAGGAGGACGCGGCACTCGCCCGCAAGGCGATCCGCGCCGCCGTCGGGACGCGGTGACGCCGGCGGTCGGCGACGAGCCGGCCCGGTCCGAGTCCGAGTCCGAGTCCGAGTCCGAGTCCGGGTCCGAATCCCGGTCCCGATCCCGGTCCGCATCCGCGTCCTAGTCCGCACGAGACGGGGTCCGACGCCCTCCCGGACCCTGTGGCCCGCGTGCCGCCCTTCAGCCGGCGGCGGCGTTCCGCTCGCGGAAGGCGCCCGGAGTCAGCCCGGCCCGCCGGGTGAAGAACTTCCCGAAGTTGGTCGGCTCGCTGAAGCCCAGTCCCCGGGCGATCACGGCGACCGGCAGCTCGGTGTGCGCCAGCAGGCGCTTCGCCTCCAGCTCGACGCGGGCGTCGATCAGTTCCTTGGGGCCGCGCCCGGTCGCGGCCCGGCAGGCCCGGGTGAGGGTCTTCTGCGAGTAGCCGAGGCGTGCGGCGTACTCATGGGCGTTGCGGGTGGCCGCGAAGTCGCGCTCCAGCTCCCGCTGGAAGGATCGGAAGACGTCGCCGCCGGCCGCGGGATCGCTGCCCGGCGGCCGGGGCAGCCGGGCGACCCGCAGCAGCAGCGCCGCCAGCAGCTGCCGCAGCAGCTCGACGGTGAGAGCGGGCTCCGCCGGGTTCCGGGGCTCGGGGTCGGCCGGGCCGGTCAGAAGGGCGTACTCGGCCGCGATCTCCGCCATGGCGCGGGCGATCCCCTCGCGGTGCGGCGGCTCCAGCGACCAGGCCGCCGGGGCGAAGGCATCGTCGAGCACCACCCGCACGGCCGCCGGCCGCGGTGCGAAGGCCGGGGTGAAGAGGAGCAGCGTGCCGTCCAGGTCGGCCGGCCGGCCGTCGGGGCCGAGGGGGAAGCGCTGCACCTGTCCCGGCCGCAGATGCAGCAGGGTGCCCGGGGCGACGGGGTGGCGGACGAAGTCGATCAGCGCCGTGCCCCTACCCCGGGTGACGTGGAAGAACTGGTGGAAGTCCGGGCGGCTGGGCGCGGCCAGCACCCGCGGGCGGAGCCGCCGGGCCAGCTCGCCGTAGCCGAGCACCTCCAGTCCGACTCCGGGGCGGGCCGGATTCCGGTAGGGGATCTCGACGACCTCGGCCTCGTGTCCAGGAATGACCATAGCGAGGGCCGACTCTACCTCGTCCCCTCCCTTCTGGCAGCGGATGCTGGAAGAGGTCCGGCAGGGTGCCGGGCCTTGAGGGAGACGAGAATCACCATGCCTTACGCAACCGTCGACGGCGCCCGGCTGTACTTCGAGGACACCGGCGGCAGCGGCCCGGTGGTGGCCTTCAGCCACGGCAACCTGATGGACGGCCGGATGTGGCAGCCCCAACTCGAGGCCCTGGCCGAGGAGTTCCGCTGCATCAGCTGGGACGCGCGACTGCACGGCCGGACCGAGGACGACGGCGCCCGCTACACCTACTGGGACTCCGCCCGGGACCTGCTGGGCCTCCTCGACCATCTGGGGGTGCGGCGGGCCGCCCTGGTCGGCCACTCGCAGGGCGGCTTCCTGTCGCTCCGCGCGGCGCTCCTCGCGCCCGAGCGGGTGCGGGCGCTGGCCCTGATCGACAGCGCGGCGGTGGCCTGGCCGCCGGAGGCGCTGAAGCAGATGGGCGGGGTCGCGGACGGCTTCCGGCAGGCCGGCCCGGAGGCGGTGGCTCCGGAGCTGCTGGGACTGCTGTTCGGGCAGCCGCCCGCGCGGCCCGCCGACGGGGCCGGCAGTCCCCCGGACCGCCTCTCGGGACTGTCCGGGGAGTGGCTCGCCAGGTGGCGCGAGCAGCCCAGGGAGCGGCTGGCGGAGGCGGTCCGGGTGCTGATGGGGGTGGACGGCATAGCGGACCGGCTGCCGGAGATCACCGCTCCGGCCCTGGTCGTCCACGGCCAGGAGGACCGGCCGGTGCCGCTCCCCCTGGGCGTGATGCTGGCCGAGACCCTTCCCGCCGCGCTGCCGCCGGTCGTCCTCCCCGGCGCCGGCCACACCCCCAACCTCACCCACCCCGGGCAGGTGACCGAGGCGCTGACGGGGTTCCTCCGCGCCCACGCCGGCTGACCGGGCCGGCTGACCGTGGCCGGCTGACCGTGGCCGCCGGACCGGGCCGGCTCCGGCCGGCACAACGGCCGGGAGCAGGACGGGGGCGTCAGCCGAGGTTCAGGGCGTTCGCCCCGGCCGTGGCGAGGGTGGCCGACTCGTCGGGGAGGTAGAGGCGGGCGGCCAGCAGGTCGCGGAGGTGGCGTTCCAGCGGATGGGTGCGGCTGACGCCGTCCGGGCCCGCGGTACGGGCGGCGAGGGAGCCGATGGCGGTCGCGTTGCGCAGGGCGAGGGCGCCGGCCGCGCCGCAGCGGGCGATCGCGTCCGGGCGGCCGCGGTCGACGGCCGCCGCCAGGGCGTCCAGGGCATCCTCGGCCGCGCCCAGTCGGGCGTCCAACTCCCCTACCGCGACCAGGAGTTCACGTTCCCGGCGGCCGGTGGGGCGGACCGCGGAGAGCAGCGCCTCGCGGGCCGAGCGGGCCGCGCCCAGGAAGATCGCGGGCAGCGCCAGCGCGCGCCAGGCCCGGCTCAGCGCCTGCTGCCCGGGCTCCAGCCGGGCGGCGGCCGCGTCCGGGGGGACGGCCACCCGGTCCACCAGCACATCGTGCGGGGCCGCCGCGCGCAGGCCCACCGGGTCGGCGGTCGGATCGACCGAGAGCCCGGGGGAATCGGCCGGGACGAGGAACAGATCCGGCTCGGGGGAGGCGGGTTGGCGGGCCGTCACGGGGCCGGTGTGGTCCGCGGGCGGCGCGTCCGCCGGTTCCGGCAGGGCGCGCAGCAGCAGCCAGCCGAGGGCCTCGGAGCCGACCACTCCGGAGCGCCGGCCGTTGAGCATCCGCCCGCCGTCCGGGTCCGCGGCGGCGGTCACCTGGGGCTCGGCGCCCGGCCTGGCGCAGAGGAGGCCGACCGGGGCGGAGCCGTGCTCGGCGTCGGCCAGCACCGCCTGGTAGAGCTGGTCGCCCCAGCGGTCGGTGCGGGCCTGCTCGGCGTGGAAGAGGAGGGTGCCCGCGGTGATCAGCGCCACCGAGGGGTCGCCGGAGCCGAGTTCGCGCAGCACCCGCACGGTGTCGGCGAGGCCGGCCCCGGGACCGTCGTAGCGGCGGCCGATCGTCGCGCCGGCGAGTCCGCTCTCGTGGACCACCTCGACGCCCTGGTAGGGGTAGGCCGCCTCGGCGTCCTGCTCGCCGGCGCGGGCCGCCAGCAGGTCCACCACCCGGGCGAGCCCGCCGAGGCCGCCGAAGGCGCCGGACTCGAGCAGCGACTCCGCGGCCGGCTCCACCGCGCCGGCGCCCAGCGTCCCGAACCCGTTGCGGACCGCGCCGCCGGGGACCGCCGCCGCCGCGGCCGCCGCCGCGGAGGCACGCCGGCGCCGCCCGGCGGACGGCCGCGAGGGCGCGTGCGGCTCCGAACCCGACTCCGCATGCGGCTGCGCATACGACTCCGCATGCGGTGGCGGGGACGGCTGCTGACGGGACGTCATACGGCGGTGCTCCCTCTCTCTGCGGGCGGCTGCGGGGGCGCGCGCCGGCTCAGCCCTTCTGGAACATGTCCTTGGGCAGCGGCTTGAGGAGCTGGTAGAGGTCCTCGGCGATGGGGCGCTCCCAGGAGGCGATGGTGACCTGGACCCCGTCGCTGCGGTCGAAGCGGACGCAGGCCATCCGCTCCTCGGAGAGCTTGATCCGGGTGACGATCAGCAGGTCGTCGCCGAGCATCACCGGAAGGTCCTCGGTGCCGCTGACCTCGATCTCCTCCTCGCCGAGCCCGACCGCCTCCAGCAGCTGGCGCACCTCGAAGGGGACGCCGTCCTCCGGGTCCCGGGCCGGGGAGCCGTCCGGGAGGTTGCCGATCAGCATCGCGGGCCCGCGGTTGCCGAAGAGGTCGTAGCGCAGGAACACGCCCTGGCAGGAACCGTCGGGGCCGGCGAGCAGCGCGGCACCGAAGAGGCCAGGCCAGTCGCCCGGGTCCATGGCGAGGACGTCGAAGTCGGGTCCGGCGGGCGTGCTGGAGCGGCGGCGGAGAAAGGCCATGCGGGACATCGTACGGGTCCGGCCGGGGGGCGGACGACGCAGGTCACCCCGGGCGCGCCCGGCGTGGCGGGGGGTTTCGGGACGGTCCGGACCGCTTCGCCGAAGACGGTTGACGCTTCATCCACCCGACGATTACCGTCGCAACCCCTGTCGAAGCGTGAAAGATGTGGGAGCGCTCAGCGCTCACGGCACTCACGGTCCGCGCGACCCGGCACACCCGCCGCCGCGGACCGGCTCGCGACCTCGCCGCGTGGGGGCGAGCGGGGCGCGAGTGACCCTCTCGGGAGCGGGTGTCCTGCCAGGGCCGGGAGGGTACGCGATGGCGCCGCGCCGGCCGCGTGGGGGCGGTGGCGCGGCGCCATTCGCCTGCCGCTGGGGCTTCCGCTGCCGTGCGCGGGGGCTTCGCGCCGTGCGCGTCATCCGCCGCGCGTCATTCATCGCGCGTCCTGCGTCCTGCCTCGCGCGTCACGCGGCGCGCGTCATTGATCGCGCGTCCTGCGTCCTGCCTCACGCGGCGGCCGTCGCGTGGCGGGCCACGCGTCACGCGGCGGGCGTCGCGCGGCGGGCGTCGCGCGGCGGGCGTCGCGCGGCGGGCGTCGCGCGCCGTGCGCGTCAGGTGAGGTCGAATTCGCCGTCGCGGGCGCCCAGGACGAAGGCGCGCCATTCGGCCGGAGTGAAGACCAGCGAGGGGCCCTCCGGGTTCTTGCCGTCACGCATCGCGATATAGCCCTCCACAAAGGCGATCTGAACATCGCCGATCCCCTGGCTGCTGGACAGCCACTCCGCTCGGCTGAGGTCCAGCTGCGGCTTGCGGCCCTCGTCCAGATCCGCGAATGCCCGGTCCACGTCCCGCTCCTCCCGTCCGTGCGCACTGCTAGCGAATACCGCTTGCCGGGCCAGCGTAACGGCGGCCCGGGGCCGGGAGGAGACCTGTGCGCGGATCCCGACCGGATCAGCCGAAACGCTTGACACGCCGTCACGCCCAGTTCGCTCGCGAATCGTCAGGGCTTCTCCGATCCGACGATCCACATCGAGAAGAACTGCGCCCCGCCGCCGTAGGCGTGGCCCATCGCGGTGCGGGCCCCGTCGATCTGGTGCTCGCCGGCCTCGCCGCGGACCTGGAGCGCCGCCTCGGCGAAGCGGATCATCCCCGAGGCGCCGATCGGGTTGCTGGAGAGCACCCCGCCGGAGGGGTTGACCGGCAGGTCGCCGTCCATCGCGGTGACCCCGGCCTCGACCAGCTTCCAGCCCTCCCCCGGTTCGCAGAAGCCCAGGTTCTCCAGCCACATCGGCTCGTACCAGGAGAAGGGGACGTACATCTCCACCGCGTCGATCTGCCGGCGCGGGTCGGTGATCCCGGCCTGCCGGTAGAGGTCGGCCGCGCAGTCCCGGCCGGCCTGCGGGGAGACGTAGTCCTTGCCGGCGAAGATGGTCGGCTCACTGCGCATCGCCCCGGCCAGCACCCACGCCGGCGGGCGGGGGGCCCGGCGCGCGCCCTCCTCCCCGGTGAGGACCAGGGCGCAGGCGCCGTCCGAGGAGGGGCAGGTCTCCGAGTAGCGGATCGGGTCCCAGAGCATCGGGGAGGTCCGCACCTGCTCCAGGGTCAGCTTGTGGTCCTGCACATGGGCCTTGGGGTTCTTCAGCGCGTTCCGCCGGTCCTTGAAGGCCACCAGCGAGCCGATGTGGTCCGGCGCCCCGGTGCGCCGCATGTACGCCCGGACGTGCGGGGCGAAGAAGCCGCCCGCCCCGGCGGTCAGCGGGGCCTGGAACGGGACCGGCAGCGAGAGGCCCCACATCGCGTTGGACTCCGACTGCTTCTCGAAGGCCACCGTGAGCACGGTGCCGTGGATCCCGGCCGCGACCAGGTTGGTGGCGACCAGCGTGGTGGACCCGCCCACCGAGCCCGCCGTGTGCACCCGGAACATCGGCTTGCCGACCGCGCCCAGCGCGTCCGCCAGGTACAGCTCGGGCATCATCACGCCCTCGAAGAAGTCCGGGGCCTTGCCGATCACCACCGCGTCGACCTCCGCCCAGGTCAACTCGGCGTCGTCGAGCGCGCGCTGGGCGGCCTCGCGGAGGAGTCCGGCGATCGAGACGTCGCGCCGGGCGGCGACGTGCTTGGTCTGGCCGACGCCGACGACGGCCACCGGTCGCTTGCTGCTCGTTGTGCTGCCGGCTGCCGGACTCATGACGGCTCCCCTTCCAGGACGGCGACCAGGTTCTGCTGAAGGCAGGGGCCGGAGGTGGCGTGGGCCAGGGCCCGCCGGGACTCGCCCCGGTGGATCCGGGCGGCGGCCTCCCCGATCCGGATCAGGCCCGCGGCCATCATCGGATTGGCCGCGAGCGCCCCGCCGGACGGGTTCACCACCACGCCACCGGCACCGCCGCCCGGTCCGCCGTCCAGACCAAGTGCCTGACGGAGGATCAACTCCTGTGCGGTGAAAGGCGCGTGCAGTTCCGCGGTGTCGATGGGCCCGGCCGCGGACTCCTCGAAGGCGCCGGCCCGCTCGGCCGCGAGCCGGGTGGACGGGGAGTCGGTGAGGTCCCGGGAGCCCGGCTGATGGGACTCGATCCGGTGGTCGATGCCGCGGATCCAGGCGGGGGTCCTGCCCTCCCCGCAGAGCCGGCGGGCGGTGTCCCCGGCGGCGAGGACGACGGCGGCCGCGCCGTCGCCGATCGGCGGGCAGTCGTGCGCCCGCAGCGGCTGCATCAGGTAGTCCCGGCCGAGCAGTTCCGAGGCGTCCGGGCTGCCGCGCAGCTGGGCGTGCGGATTGGCGGCCTCGGCGGCGCGCCGGCTGCGGACGGCCACCTCGGCGAGGGCCTTCTCGTCGGCCCGGCCGGCGTCGATCAGCGCCTGGGCCTGGAGGGCGGCCAGCGAGACCGGGTCGGCCCAGAGCGGGGCGAGGAGGTAGGGGTCGAGCTGGCGGGTCAGCACCTCGCGGAGGTCGCCGGGGGACGACTTGCCGTAGCCGTAGACCAGCGCGGTCTCGGCCTCGCCCATCCGGAGCTTGACCCAGGCCTCGTAGAGCGCCCAGGCACCGTCCATCTCCACGTGCGACTCGGAGATCGGCGGCCAGGCGCCGACCCCGTCCAGCGTCATGGTGAAGGAGAACGGCCGGCCGGCCAGGTAGTCGGCCGAGCCGGAGCAGGTGAAGTCGATCTCGTGGGCCTTGCGGCCGACCTGGCCGAGCACCTCCTGCACCACCGGCATGACCATCTCCACCTCGGAGAGCTCATCGGTGTCGCGCAGGTGGTCGCTCTGGGCGAAGGCCACCACCGCCACCTCGGGCAGGCTCATCACATCCACCTCCGGTAGGTCTCGGGGTCGGCGTCGGGTTCGCCGCTGGGGACGAAGTGGCTGATCGCGGCGGAGGTGGTCTGCCCGGCGTACCGGTCGTCCCAGACCGCCGCCACCCGCTGGCCGATGTGCACCTCGTCGTAGGGGACACCGCCGATCCGGGCGTGGAGGCCGACGTGGGCGCCGTCCAGCAGCACGTAGGCGTAGCAGTAGGGCACCTCGATGTCGAGGCCCTTGGCCGCGATGTTGACGATGCAGAAGGTGGTGATGGTGCCACTGGTGGGCAGCTCGACCGGCTCGGAGGTGGCGGTGCCGCAGGTGGGGCAGGCGCCGCGCGGGGGGATGTAGACCCTGGTGCACTCCGGGCAGCGCTCGGCGAGCACCCTGCCCTCGGCGAAGCCGCGGAGGTAGCGGGTCTGGGCCCGGCCCGGGTGGTAGACGTAGTCCAGCCGCGCCGGGATCGTGGCCTGGGTGACGGGGTCCTCGAACTCCGGTGCGGCGGCAGGCTGCCGCGACTCGGCGCCGGGCGACTCGGCGCCGGGCGACTCCGCGCCGGGCGACTCCGCGCCGGGCGGCTCGGCCGTGAGCGGCTCGAAGCACTCGATGTCGGTGATCGCCCCCGTGCGCTCCCCCTCCGGGCGGAAGCGGGCGCGGACCCGCATCCCGGTGCTGACGGCGGCGGCCTCCGGCGCGTCCAGGGCGTGCAGCAGGGCGGTGTCCGCGCCGTCCAGCCGCACCAGCACCCAGGCGAACGGCTGCCGCAGCGGATGGTTGCGGCTGGGCTTCGGGTTCCACGCCCAGGTGGTGACGGTGCCGGTGGGCGGCAGGGCGACCAGCTCGCGCAGCGCCTCGGCGGTGACCGGGTCGTACTCGGCCGGCGGGACGTGCACCCGGCCGTCGCTGCCCCGGCTGCCGAGGACGAGGCCCTCGCGCAGGCCGGTGAGGAAGGCGCCGAGGACGGGGCCGGTGGAGCGGGTGAAGGGGAACTCCACCACCAGTGGGGCGCTGAGCAGTTCGGGCTCGGCAGAACTGGAACTCGTTGCAGTGGGCGGGTTCATGACGGTGTACTGCCTCCTCACCGGCGGCGGTAGACGGGGGTGCGCTTCTCCGCGAAGGCGCGCGGGCCCTCCTTGGCGTCCTCGCTCTTGAAGACCTCCTGGCCGATCGCCAACTCCCGGGCCAGGCCCGCCTCCTCGTCCATGTCGAGGGTCTCCAGCACGGACCGCTTGACCGCCTCCACGGAGAGCGGTGCGGCCTCGTTGATCTGGCGGGCCAGGTCCAGTGCGTGCTTCAGGGCCTCGCCGTCCGGGACGACCTTGCCGATCAGCCCGATGGCGAGCGCCTCCGCGGCGGTGTAGCGGCGGCCGGTGAGCAGCATCTCCATCGCATGGGTGTAGGGGATCTGCCGGCTGAGCCGGACGGTGGAGCCGCCGAGCGGGAAGAGCCCGCGGCGCACCTCGAAGAGTCCGAAGCTTGCCGACTCCCCCGCCACCCGGATGTCGGTGCCCTGGATGATCTCGGTGCCGCCGGCCACGCACACCCCCTCCACGGCGGCGATCAGCGGCTTGCGCGGGCGGTGGTGCCGGAGCATCGCCTTCCAGTGGAGGTCGGGATCGGCCTCCAGGCGCCCGCGCAGTGCGGAGTCGCCGAAGGTGCCGCCGGCCAGCGCCTTGAGGTCCATCCCGGCACAGAACGCCCCGCCGGCCCCGGTCAGCACGATGGACCGGATGTCGTCCTCGGCATCGGCGGCCAGCCAGGCGTCGTACAGCCCCACCAGCATCGGGAGTGAGAACGCGTTCTTCGACTCGGGGCGGTTCAGCGTGACGACCATGGTTCCGCCGTGTCGCTCCACCCGCAGATGTTCCGTGTCGACCACCCGAGCTCCCTCCGCAGTACCGCCGGTTCGGACCATCGGCCCGATTGGTAGAACAGGTTGCAGTCTTGCCGACGGGTTTTCAAGTCGCAGCTATGGAGTTCTCCGATCTCCGCTCATACTCTCCGGCGCATGGAATTCAACCTCGCCGACCTTTTCGAGCACGCGGTCGACCGGTTCGCCGAGCGTGAGTGCCTGACCACCGCCTCCTCCGACGCCGATCGGCCGGGTGTGCAGCGCCGGACCTTCGCCGAACTCGACACCCGGGCCAACCGGTTGGCGCACCACCTGGTCGAGGAGGCCGGGATCCGGCCCGGCGACCGGGTGGGGGTGTACGCCCTCAACTCGGCGGAGTGGGTGGAGTCGCTGCTCGCCGTCTGCAAGGTGCGCGCGGTCTGCGTCAACGTCAACTACCGCTATGTGACCGAGGAGTTGGCGTATCTGCTGGGCAAGGCCGAGCCCAGGGCGCTGATCTACCAGGAGCGGTACGCCGAGCGGGTCGCCGAGGTCGCGCCCACGCTGCCCACCCTGCGGCATCTGATCTCCATCCCGGACCGCCGGCCGACCACCTCGCCGGCCGCCGTCCCCTACGAGCTGGCGCTGGCCTCCGGCTCCCCGGAGCGGGACTTCCCGCCGCGCTCCCCGGACGACCACTACCTCCTCTTCACCGGCGGCACGACCGGCCTGCCGAAGGGCGTGGTGTGGCGGCAGGAGGACGTCTTCTTCGCACTGGGCGGCGGCATCGACGTCACCAACGGCTCCCGGGTGGCCCGCCCCGAGGACGTTGTCGAGCAGGCGTACGACAATCCCATCACCTTCTTCCCGGTGGCCCCACTGATGCACGGCCTCACCCAGTGGGGGCTGATGCAGCAGGCCTTCAAGGGCAACCGGGCAGTGCTGATCGACCGCTTCGACCCGGACCGCATCTGGCGGCTGATCGGCGAGGAGAAGATCAATGTCCTGCTGATCGCCGGGGACGCGATGGGCCGCCCGCTGGTGGACGCACTGCGGACGGCGGACGAGGCCGGCCGGCCGTACGACACCTCCGCGCTCTTCGGCATCGCCAGCTCCTCCGCGCTCTTCTCCACCCCGGTCAAGCGGGCCTTCCTGGAGCGCTTCCCCCAGCTCTATCTGAGCGACGCGGTGGGCTCCTCCGAGGGCGGCGCCGACGGCATCAACCAGGGGATCACCCTGGAGAGCCTGGAGAAGGCGGAGGGCGTCACCACGAAGCCGATCGGCGACGCCGAGGTTGTCGACGACGACCTGCGTCCGCTGCCGGCCGGGGTCACGGGCCGGCTGGCCCGGCGCGGCAACATCCCGATCGGCTACCTCGGCGACCCGGAGAAGACGGCGGAGGTCTTCCGCACCGACGCGGCGGGGGTGCGCTGGTCCGTTCCGGGCGACTGGGCCCGGCGCGAGGCGGACGGCCGGATCACCCTCCTCGGCCGCGGCTCGGCCTGCATCAACTCCGGCGGGGAGAAGATCTTCCCGGAGGAGGTGGAGACCGCGATCAAGTCGCATCCCGCCGTCTACGACACCGTCGTGGTCGGCGCCCCCGACGAGCGCTGGGGCGAGACGGTCGTGGCGGTGATCCAACCCCGGGACGGCGCCGCGGAGTTGACGCTGGACACGGTCCAGGAGCACTGCCGGGCGCATATCGCCGGCTACAAGCTCCCGCGCCGGCTCCGGGTGGTGGAGGAGGTCCAGCGCACCCCCTCCGGCAAGCCGGACATGCTGTGGGCGAAGCGGGTGGCCACCGAGGACGGCGCGGCGCCGGGGTGACGCCGGGACGGACCCCGGGCCGGCGCGCCGAAATCCGTCGACAGCGCACGTACGGCACGGGATCCTGACCCGATGACCACGACCGAACGCACGGACGTCCCGCCCACCTGGGGCGAGCGGGCGCACCTGGAGACCTTCCTCGACTACACCCGGGCCACCGCGGTGGCCAAGTGCGAGGGGCTGTCGCCGGACGACGCCCGCCGGGCCCCGCTTCCGGCCTCACCCCTGATGACCGTCTGCGGACTGATCAGCCATCTGCGCTGGGTGGACTGCCACTGGGTGGAGGTGATGTTCCTGGGCGGGGAGCCGACGGGGATGCTGGCCCTGATGACCCCCGAGGACCCCGACCCCGAGATGCGGCTGGCGGTCGAGACGCCGCTTCCCGAACTCCTCGCGGCCTACCAGGAGCAGAGCGCCCGGTACCGGCGGCTGCTGGCCGGCCACGACCTGGACACCCCGGCCAAGCGGCCCCTGGACGACGGTGAGCCGATCAACCTCCGCTGGATCCTCCACCACCTCATCGAGGAGACCGCCCGCCACAACGGCCACCTCGACATCCTCCGCGAACTCCTGGACGGGGTCACCGGAGTGTGACCCCGAGCCTGCCGCCGGGGTCAGCCGTTGCGGGCGGACTCCGGACCGGTGAGGCGCTTCAGCAGGGGGAGGGTGGAGGCGATGATGCCCAGCGCCGCCACCAGGCCCAGGGCGACCAGGACGTAGTAGAGGAGGTCGGGCGACCTCAGGTCGTAGTGCATCTGGGAGCTCAGGAACAACTCCGAGGCGGCGAAGGCGGTGCCGATCGCGAGGGCGGAGACGACCAGCAGCGGCAGCGCGCTCTCGAAGGCCACCACCCGACGCAGCAGCCGCAGCGGCGCCCCGGTCAGCCGGAGCATCGCGAACGGGCGGCGGCGCTCGGAGAGGCCCACGACGACGCTGACCGCCAGGCTGCACCCGGCGATCGGCAGCGTGGTCATCAGCACCACGTCGGCCAACTGCCGCCAGCCGACCATCTCCTGCTGGAGCTCCTCGCCCTCGTCGCTGACCATCCGGGCCTGCTGGAAGGGAAAGGCCGTGGTGAACAGCGTCCGCACCCGCTCCATGGCGGCCCTCGACCCGTCGGTGGTCACGTACAGCAGCTGCACGGGCAGTCTCGCGGCGGCCGTCGCGCTGATGGAGGCCGGGTGCCACTGCCGGTCCGCATGCGAGACCAGGCTGCCGAAGGCGAACACGTCGACGGCCGCGTAGTCCGCCCCGGCCGGGCAGTGGCCGATCATGCGGATCTCCGCCAGGTCCGCGCAGGAGACCACCGTCGGGGCGGGCCCCAACTCCGGCACCCCGAGCGCCGGCAGGCCGGTCCGCCTGGGATCGGCCCGGACCTGGGCGATGCCGCGCACGCCGGGGATCGCCCGCATCTCGGCCAGCAGCCGCGCCGGCACGCTGCCGAGCGGCGCGCCCCGTCCGACGTCTCCGGCCTCGACGGCGGTCCTGGTCTGCGCGTCCCCGTTGAGCGAACTGCGGTACTGACCGATGGTGCCGATGATGCCGACCGTCGCCGTCGTCACGAACAGCGCCACGATCAGACCGCTGATGGCGCGGAACCCGGCCTTGGGGTCGTCGGCCAGCCGGCGCACCCCGATCAGCGCGGCCGGACGGCGGGTGCGGAGGGCCACCGCGCGGGCGGCCGCCATGGTCAGCCACGGGCCGGCCAGCACCAGGCCGAGCATCACCAGCAGGAAGCCGGGCAGATAGGCGGCGGCCTGCTCCTCGCCGGTCGCCGGGCGGCGCCCCAGGAAGAAGACCAGCTCCGCCAGGCCGGCCGCCAGCGGCAGCAGCCGCCAGATCCGCGGCGGGCGCGGCGTCACCCGCCGGCTCACCCCCAGCGGGGAGACCGAGACCCGGCGCAGCGCGAGCCGGGCGGCCACCGCCGCGGCCAGCGGCACGCCGAGGGCGACGCCCACCGCCTGCAGCGGCCCGATCGCCAGGTCGGCGGCGAAGAACCGCTGCCCGGTGAGCGGGATGCCGGCGACCAGCGGGCGCAGCGCGGCGTACACCGCGAAGCCGAGCGCCGTCCCGGCGGCGGCCGCGAGCGCCGACTCCACCGCCGAGATCACCGCGACCTGCCGGGGTGTGGCGCCGACCAGTCGCATCGCCGCGTACCGCTGCTCGCGGGCGGCGGTGGAGAGCCGGGTCGCGGTGCCGATGAAGATGAGCACCGGGAAGATCAGCGCGCCGGCGACCACGGAGAGGATGAGGGTCATGGCGTCCCCGCGGACGCCCCGGTCGAAGCAGTCGTTCGCGCAGACGGAGGGGACCGCGGTGGCGATCGACGTCACCGTGCGGGCCCCCGGGGCGCCCTTGATCTGCGCGGGGGTTCGGCCGATGACCGCGATCAGGGAGTCCGGGGAGGGCAGTCCGGCCTCCCCGAGGGTGCCGGCGAGGCGGCCGGGGAACCGGTCGCCGAGCTGGTCCGCCGGAGTGTCGCGGATCAGCCGGGCGAGGGCCGGCGAGGCGTAGTACTCCCCGGGGCCGGGGACCCGGCGGAGCCCGGGCGGCACGGGCGAGGAGGCACCGGTGGCGGCGACGTCGACCTCGGTGAGGCTCTTGCCGTCGTAGTAGTCGTCGTGGGCCCACCACCACAGCGGGTCCGCCGGGCCCGTCCGGCCGGAGTCCTGGTGGGCGCGGGCCGCGGCTCCGCTGTCCAGCCAGGTCCGGCGCTGGTTGGAGCTGTCCACCGCGTGCATCCCGGCGAAGGTGGACAGCAGCATTCCGGTGCCTATCGCCACCGCGGCGGCGATCATGACCAGCCGGGCCACGGCCACCCGGCCGCCGGTGACGGCCAGCCGGGCGGCGAAGGCGATCACCGCGGTCATGAGGCCAGCCGTCCCGTCGTCAGCGGGCTGGCCTTGCCGTCCCGGACCAGCACCTCGCGGTCCGCGTACGCGGCGACCCGGGGCTCGTGGGTGACCAGGACGACGGTGCTGCCCTCCGCCCGCGCCGAGCCGACCAGCAGCTCCATCACCTGCTCGCCGGTGAGCGAGTCAAGCGCCCCGGTCGGCTCGTCGGCGAAGAGCACCTTGGGCCGGGCCACCAGGCCGCGGGCCAGCGCCACCCGCTGGGCCTGGCCGCCGGACAGCTCGCCGGAGCGGCGGCGCTCCAGGCCGTCCAGGCCGAGCCGGCCGAACCACGGCCGGGCCTCGGCGAGGGCGGCGGCCCGGCGGGCGCCGGAGAGGAGCAGGGGCAGTGCCACGTTCTCCTCCGCGGTCAACTCCGGTACCAGCTGGCCGAACTGGAAGACGAAGCCGAAGGTGTCCCGGCGCAGCGCGCTGCGCTCGTTCTCGTTCATGGTGTCCAGCCGCCGGCCGTCGAAGACCACCTCGCCGGAGTCCGGGGTGAGGATGCCGGCCAGGCAGTGCAGCAGGGTGGACTTGCCCGACCCGCTCGGGCCCATCACCGCGAGCACCTCGCCGGCCTCGACCTCGACGGTGGCTCCGCGGAGGGCCGGGGTCTCGCCGAAGGAGAGGGCGAGGTCCCGCGCGGACAGCAGTGCGGTCATGCGTTCACCTCCGCGGCGAGGGAGTCCAGACGGCCGGTGGTCAGCTCGATCCAGCGCAGGTCCGCCTCCAGGTGGAAGAGGCCGTGGTCGGCGAGGAGCGCGTCCACCAGTGGTCCGCTGCGCCGGAGTTCGGTGAGCTCGCGCATCCGCTGGAGGTGGGCGCGGCGCTGGGCGTCCAGGTAGTGCTGGGCGTCCCGGCCGAGCATCAGGGCCAGCACCACCTTGGTGAAGAGCACCGTCTGGAGGTTGGGCTCGGGGGCGACCGGTTCGCCAAGCCAGGTCTCGAACTCGGTCGCGCCGGTCTCGGTGATGACGTAGCGCTTGCGCTCGGGCCCGTCGCCGGGCTCGGCCTCCCCGGCCACGATCTTCCCGTCCCGGGCCAGCCGACCCAGCGTGGAATAGACCTGTCCGTACGGCAGGGGCTTGCCCCTGGCGAAGAAGGCGTCGTAGTCGCGCTTGAGGTCGTAGCCGTGCCGCGGCTCCCGCTCAAGCAGTCCCAGAAGGGTCAGGGGAACGCTCATGGCATGAGTACACCACGGGTATACACCCGGTGTATACCCGCGAGGAGGTTTTCTCTCCCCGGCCCAGCTCACCCACCGGGCCCGGGCGGCAGGGCGGGTGGCCGGGAGAGCCGGGAGGGCCACCAGATGCGCCGGCCGAGGTCCGTGGTGAGGGCGACCACCAGGACCGAGCGGACGACCAGCGAGTCGATCAGCACCCCGACCGCGACCGCGAAGCCCACCTCGGCGAAGGCGACCAGCGGCAGCGTTCCCAGCAGGCCGAAGGTGCCGGCCAGGATGAGGCCGGCGGAGGTGATGACGCCCCCCGTGGCGGCGAGCCCGGCCCGCGCCCCGGCGCGGGTGCCGCCGGGGCCGCGGGACTCCTCGCGCACCCGGGTCATCAGGAAGATGTTGTAGTCCACCCCGAGGGCGACCAGGAAGACGAAGACGTAGAGCGGATAGCCGCCGTCCTCCGCATGCCAGTGGAAGAGGTGGTCGAAGGCGAGCGAGCTCAGGCCGAGCGCGGAGAAGTAGGAGAGCACCACGGTGGCGGTGAGCACCAGCGGCGCCACCACCGCCCGCAGCAGTCCGGCGAGGATCAGCAGCACCGTCCCCAGGATGAGCGGCAGCACCAGCAACTCGTCGTGCCGGTTGGCGCGTTGGAGGTCGAGCTGGATGGCGGTGTTGCCGCCCGTCTTCGCCTCCGCGCCGGGCACCGCGTGGACGGCGTCGCGGACCCGGTCGACGGTGTCGTGGGCGGCCGGACTGTCAGGGGGCGCGGTGAGTGTTCCGGTCGTCAGGGCGTAGCCGTCGCGGAGCCGGGACGGAGTGGTGCCGGTGACACCAGGAGTGCGGGCCAGCGCGGCCCGGACGGCGGCGGCGGTGCGGGCCGAGTCCGCCTTGGAGACGACCAGGACCGGCACCCCCGACCCGGCCGGGTAGTGGGCGGCCAGCACCCGCTCCCCCACCACCGACTCCGGCGTGTCGGTGAACAGCCCCGCGTTGGTGAGCCCGTCCGCCTTGAGCGTGGTGGCGCCCAGCGCGAAGACGGCCAGGATCAGCGCGGTGGTGATCCAGGTGAGGCGCGGCCGCCGGGAGATCCGCGCCCCGACGCCCGACCAGAAGCCGGTCGCGGTCGGGTCGGCGGACCCGTACCGCGGCACCCTCGGCCAGAACGCCCAGCGGCCGGTGGCCACCAGCAGCGCCGGCAGCAGGGTGAGCATCGACAGCAGGGCGATCGCGACCCCGATCGCGCAGACCGGCCCGAGCGAGCTGGTGGAGCGGACGCTCGCGGCCATCAGGCAGAGCATCCCGAGGCTGACCGTGCCGGCGCTGGCGCTCACCGCCGGCGTGGCCCCGCGCAGCGCATGGGCCATCGCCTCGTGCCGGTCCGCGCGCAGCCGCAGCTGCTCCCGGTAACGGGCCGTCAGCAGCAGGGCGTAGTCGGTGCCGGCGCCCATCACCAGGACGATCAGGATGCCGTCGCTCTGCGCGTTGACGGTGAGCCCGGCGTGGGCGGCGAGGAGGTAGATGACGGCCTGGGAGGCGAAGAGCGCGGCGGCGACGGCGAGCAGGGGGAGGACGAAGAGGATCGGGCTGCGGTAGGTGACCAGCAGCAGGAACACCACCACCCCGGCACTGGAGTAGAGGAGGGTGGTGTCGATGTCCTTGAAGACCTTCCCCTCGTCGGCGCCGTAGCCGGCCGGGCCGGTGATGTGGAGGGTGAGGCCGGGCGCGGCGCCGGTGCCCGCGGTGGAGCTGATGGCGTCGACGGTGGGCTTGAGGTCGCGGAAGCCGTTGCCGCTGGTGTCGATCGGCACCGTGGTGACCAGCGCCTGCCCGTCCGCGGAAGAGACGGGTCCGGTCACCTCGCCGGTGAGGTTGTGGAGGCGGGCGAAGGAGCGGGCGTCCGCGGCGGCCTTGGCGCGGTCGGCCGGGGTGACGGCCGGGCTGCGGGTGTAGAGGACGACGGCACTGGCGGTGTCGCCGATACCGAAGTGCTGTTCCAGCTTCAGCACCTGGGTGGACTCGGCGCCGGCCGGGAGCCAGCTCGCGGTCTCGTTGTTCTCCGCCCCGCTGAGCTTGCCCGCCAGCGGGCCGAGCACCACCAGGGCGGCGATCCACAGCGCGAGCACCGCCCACTTGCCCCGGCGGCCGCAGAGGGCCGCGGCCAGCCGGGCGGCGCCGGGGCGGAGCCCGGAACCGCGGCCGGCGCCGGGGCCGGTGCCTGGGCCCGTGGCGGAGCCCGCGCCGGAGCCGGCGCCGGAGGCGGAACCGGACCCGGCGTCAGGTTCGGGCGTGGGAGCGTTGCTGGACGTCATCGGGCACCCCCCGGGCCGCCCGCGCGGGCCGCGGAGTGGCCGGCTCGCGGCTACCGTGCGTCGGGCACGGAGGTCAAGTCAAGCCGCCCGGGCGGGCGGCCGGCCTCACCCGCGGAGGGGGAGATCCGCCCCCTCCCGCAGGAACACCGGGATGCGGTCGAGCGGCGCCTCGGCCTGTACGGTGCCGCCGCCCGGGTGCCGTTCGCCGGTCCAGGCGTCCGTCCAGGCCGTGCCGGCCGGCAGGTACACCGCGCGGGCGCGCTGACCCGCCGTCAGGACCGGCGCCGCCAGCAGGTCCGGGCCGAGGAGGAAGGCGTCCTCCACCTCCCAGGCGGCGGGGTCATCCGGGAAGTCCACGAAGAGCGGGCGCATCGGCGGGATGCCGCGCTCGTGCGCCGTCCGCATCTGCTCCAGCAGATAGGGGCGGATCCGTTCGCGCAGCCGCAGGGTGGCGGTGATCAGCCGGTAGGCCTCCTCCCCGTACGACCAGACCTCGTTGGGGCCGCCGGTCATCTCCGGGCCGAAGGCGCTGCGCGGCTCGCGGAAGCCGTGCAGCCGGAAGAGCGGGCAGAAGGCCCCGTACTGGAACCAGCGGACGATCAGCTCGCGGTACTCCGGGGAGTCCGGGTCGCCGCCGTGGAAGCCGCCGATGTCGGTGGTCCACCACGGGATGCCGGAGAGCGCGGTGTTGAGCCCGGCGCGCACCTGCGCCCGCAGCGACTCCCAGTCGGCGCCGATGTCGCCGGACCACAGGGCGGCCCCGTAGCGCTGCATCCCCGCCCAGGCCGAGCGGCTGAGCAGCACCGACTCCTCCTCCCCCGCGGCCCGCAGCCCCTCGTGGAAGGTGCGGGCGTTCTCCGCCGGGTAGGCGTTGGCGACCTCGGAGCCCGGGCCGGCGTGGAAGCTCAGGTTCTGCGGGTGGCCGGGCTGCAGCTCCGGCTCGGAGGCGTCCAGCCAGTACGCGCGGATGCCCAGCTCCAGGTAGTTGCGCCGGACCCGCTCCCAGACGTACGCGCGGGCCTCGGGGTTGGTGGGGTCGTAGAAGGCCACCGGCATCTCGGTGCCGAACCCCTTGTCCAGCCAGGGGGCGTGGAAGGGGACGCCGCTCTCGGTGCCGACCAGCAGGCCCGCCCGCTGCATCGGGCCGTGGTTCTCGCTGAGCGGGCTCACCGAGGGCCAGACCGAGACCATCAACTGGACGCCCATCTCCGCGAGTTCGCGGACCATGCCGGCCGGGTCCGGCCAGTCGGCGGGGTCGAAACGCCAGTCGCCGAGATGGGTCCAGTGGAAGAAGTCGGCCACGATCGCGGAGAGCGGCAGGCCGCGCTCCACGACGTGCTCCCTGGCGACCGCGAGGAGCTCCCGCTGGCTGCGGTAGCGGAGCTTGCACTGCCAGAAGCCGGCCGCCCAGGCGGGGAGCATGGGCGGATGGCCGGTGGCGTCGGCGTAGTGGGACAGGATGTCGGCCGGAGTACCGCCCGCGGTGATCCAGTAGTCGATCTGGCGGGCGCTGTCGGCGACCCAGCGGGTGCCGTTCTCGGCCAGCTCGACCCGGCCGGTGGCCGGAGAGTTCCAGAGGAGGCCGTAGCCGCGGCTGGAGAGGAGGAAGGGCACCGAGACCTCGCCGTTGCGCTGGACCAGGTCGAGGACCAGGCCCTTCTGGTCGAGGCGGCCGTGGCCGTGCTGGCCCAGGCCGTAGAGGCGCTCGCCGGGGTAGGCGGCGAAGCGCTGCTCCAGGCGGTGCGCCCCGCCGCCGGCGCCGGGGGCGGGCATGAAGAGCCGGGCGCCGGGCCACCAGAAGTGGGCGCGCTGCTCGGCGAGGAGTTCCTCCCCGGTGCCGGTGCGGAGGAAGCGGAGGCGGGGGCTGGGGCCGGTGTCGGTCTCCTCGATCTCCAGCACGGCGGTCAGTGCGCCGTTGCGGATGCGGGCGACGGTGCCGTCCCCGGCGATCTCGATGTCGGGGTCGCGATCGGCGGGTTTGGGCGGGAGGAGGGCGTGCGGGAGGTCCTCCAGAATGCGGTGCCGGGCGGCGCGGACGCGGAGCGAGTCGGTGCCCCAGGGCTCCACGCGGATGCGCTCGTGCCGGACGGACACCTCGACGGCGCGACCGCTTTCGGCGATGCTGAGCAATTCGGTTTCCTCTCCTGGATGGTGACGGTCCTCTGCCTGTCCCCCGGCCGCCTCGGGGGCCCGCGGGCCGCGCGTCTCCCGCGCGCCGCCGCGGCCCGCTAGTCCTTGAGCGCGCCGCCGGTGACGCCCGCGACGACGTAGCGCTGGGCGATGACCAGCAGGACGGCCGCCGGAACCGAGGCCAGCACCGCCGTCGCCATGATCCCGTTCCAGTCCGCGGTCTGGTTGCCGACGAAGCGGTAGATGCCGACGGTGATCGGCTCGATGGTCTGGCCTGTGGTCATCGTCACCGCGAAGAGGAAGTCCGCCCAGGCGAACAGGAACGAGAAGAGCCCCGCCGTCACCACCGCGTTCCGGCTGAGCGGGACGACGACCGAGCGGAACACCCTCCAGTACCCGGCCCCGTCCACCCGCGCCGCCTCCGAGAGCTCTCTCGGCAGCGAGACCATGAAGGCCCGCAGCACCAGCACGGCGAACGGCACGGTCGCGGTGGAGTCGGCGAGGATCAGCCCCGGATAGGAGTCGATCATCCCGAGCCGGCTGAAGACCGTGTACAGCGCGTCGGCCATCACGATCCCCGGGATCATCTGCACGGTGAGGAAGACGAAGACCACCAGCAGGTTGCCCGGCACCCGGAGTTGGGCCAGCGCGTAGGCGGCCGGCAGGGCGATCGCCAGCGAGACCACGACCGTGCCCAGCGCCACGACCAGGCTGGTGAGGAGGTGCCCGGTCTGGCCGGAGAACGCCTCCCGGTAGCCGGCCAGGGTGCCGTGCACCGGGAACCAGTCCGGGCTGGCCTTGAGCAGCGCACCGCTGGGCTGGAAGGAGGCGTTGACCATCCAGTACAGCGGGAAGAGCAGCACCGCGGTGATCACGACCGCCCCGGCGGTGCGCGCCCGCGAGCGGCCGGCGGATGTCAGCAGGGTCATGACGCGGCCTCCGCGAGTCCGGCCCGGGCCGAGCGGAGGTAGAGCAGCCCGAACCCGGTGGTGATCAGGATCAGCAGGTTGCCCACCGCGGCCCCCTGCCCGAACTGGAACTGCTGGAAGGAGAGCTGGTAGGACCAGGTGGTCAGGGTCTGGCTGGCGTTCGCCGGGCCGCCCCTGGTCACCACCATGATCACGTCGAAGACCTTGACGGTGTAGACCAGCCCGAGCATCAGCACCACGCCGCTGACCGGCCTCAGCAGCGGCCAGGTGACGTGCCGGAAGCGCTGCCACGGCCCGGCGCCGTCCAGCTCGGCGGCCTCGTACAGGACGTCCGGGATGGCCCGCAGTCCGCCGTGCAGCAGCACCAGGTTGAACGGGATGCCGATCCAGACGTTGGCCAGGATCACCGCCGGCAGCGCCCAACTGGGGCTGGTCAGCCACGGCACCCCGGCCGAGCCGCCGGCCAGGTGGAGGGCGCGCAGGGCGGTGTTGACCACCCCGTGGTCCTGGTCCAGCATCCACCGCCAGACCGCGCCGCTGACCACCAGCGGCAGCAGCCACGGCAGCAGCAGCAGCGAGCGGAGCAGCGCGCTGCCGAGGAACCGGCCGTTGAAGTAGACCGCGAGGGCGAGCCCGATGCCGAACTGGAAGACCAGCGAACCGGCGGTGAAGACCGCGGTGTTGACCAGTGCCTTGACGAAGACCGGATCGCCCAGCACCTCGGTGTAGTTGCGGAGCCCGGTGAAGGGGGCGGCCCCGGTGTAGAAGGAGGCGACGGTGTAGTCCCGGAAGCCCATGCTGATGTTCTGCACCAGCGGATAGCCGAAGAAGACCGCCAGGTAGGCCAGTGCGGGCGCGAGGAAGCCGAAGGCGGCCAGCCGCTGCCGCGACCGCTGGGTACGCGGCCGCCCGGGCCCTCCGGCTCGCCCGGTCCGTCCGCTCCGCCCGGTCCGGGCCGGGGGCTGGGCGGACGGCCCGGTCGCCGCCGCCTCGGCCGGGTGGCCGCCCGGCTCGGTTCTGCTGATGTCCATCGAACCGTTCCTCACCGGGATCAGCCCGAGGCCTGCTTCTGGGCCTGGGCGAGGGCGGCGGCCGGGGACTGCTGGCCGGTCAGCGCGGACTGCAGGGCGGTCGCCAGCGCGGTGGAGATCTTCGGGTACGCGGTGCCCAGCTGGGCGGTGCGGGAGCGGGCGGTCTCCACCTCGGCGACGAAGGAGGACAGCTCGGGGTTCTGCCGGGCGAAGGTCTGCGCGGTGCTCTGCCGGGTCGGGATGTACGCGTGCGACTTGTCCCAGGCGAGCATGGTGGGTTCGGAGAGGATGCAGGAGAGCACCTTGGCCGCGGCCTTCTGGGTGGCCGTCCCGGTGGCCGGGATCGCCCCGACCTCGCCGCCGAGGGCCACCACCGGCTTCTGCCCGGCCTGCGGGGTGGGCAGCGGCACCACGCCGTAGTGGAGGTTCTTCTGCTGGTCCAGCGCGGGCAGTGTCCACGAGCCGTTGACCATCATGGCGGCATTGCCCGAGGTGAACTGGTCCGCCACGTCGTTCTGGTTCCAGCTCACCACCGACTTGGACGCCGAGCCCGACGCCACCAGGCCGCGGACGTAGCCGAGCGCCTGGGCGCCCTGGGCGCTGTCGAGCTTGCTCAGATCGCCGCCGTCGCTCCAGAAGAACGGCAGGAACTGCCAGGTGCCCTCCTCGGAGTTGACCGCGGAGAAGGCCAGTCCGTAGGTGGACCCCTTGGTCAGCTTGGCGGCGTCGGCCTTGAGCTGGGCCCAGGTGGCGGGCGGGGCGCTGATGCCGGCCCGGGACAGCAGGTCCTTGTTGTAGATCAGGGCGAGGCCGTTGACGCCGGGCGCGAGCCCGTAGACCTTCCCCTGGTAGGTGCCGGCCTTGACGATGCTGTCGTAGTAGCCCGCGGTGGAGATGCCGTACTGGGAGAGCGGGGTGAGGGCGCCGGTGGCGGCGATCTGCTGCAGCGTCGGGTTGTCCGCCAGCACCAGGTCGGGGAGGGTGTGCGAGGCGGCGCCCTGCAGCACCTTCTGGATCAGCTGGTCGGTGGGCACGCTCTGCCGCTTCACCTTGACGCCGGTCTTGGCCGTGCAGCCGGAGAGCGCCTGCTGCCAGGCGGCGCTGCCGGCGGCGTCGGTGTAGTAGTCCAGCTCGGTGATGGAGCCCGCCGCGGCGGTGCTTCCGCCGCCGCCGGAACCGGACTTGGCGGGGGCCGTACCGGGGCCGCAGGCGGTCGCGGTCAGGGCGACCACCGCCCCCACTGCCACCGAGGCCCAGGCGGCGGCCCGCCGGGGAGACCTCTGGGGGCTTCCGGGGGCCGACGAGGTCTTTGGCCTCGCGTGGGCCTCTGGCCTCGCGAGCGCCTCTGGCCTCGCGTGCGTCCCTGCCCTCGCGGGTGTCTCGGGTCCGGTCATCGTCCCTGTTCCCTTCGGTGGGGGTCGTCGTGTTCTGCGGGGTCGCCGAGGTCGCCGCCCGGCGCGCTGGCACGGATCGTGAAGCGGGGCGAGAGGAGCCGGATCTCCGGATAGCTCTCCCCGTTCAGCTGGCGCATCGCCATCTCCACGGCGGTCCTGCCGAGTTCGGCCGCCGGGATGGCCACCGAGGTGAGCGGCACGGACTGGTTCTCGGCCATGTCGTCCGGGCAGACCGCGACCACCGCCATGTCGTCCGGCACGGTCCGGCCGCGCTGCCGCAGGTCGGAGAGGACGGCGGGGAGCACCGCCTCGTTGTGGACGACCAGCCCCGTGGTGCCCGGCTGCTCCGCGAGGGTCCGGTCGACGCAGGCCCGGACGGCGTCGTAGGAGGGCGCGCAGGCGTGCGAGGCGGCCCGCAGGCCGCGTTCCCGGGCGGTCCGGTCGAAGCCCTTGAGGAAGCGCCCGGCGTAGCTGGTGCCCCGGGCGTAGACCGCGGGGGACGGACCGATCAGGGTTATCTCGCGATGCCCGGTGTCCGCCAGATGGGCGGCGCAGACCGCGCCGGCCGCCACGAAGTCCAGGTCCACACAGGTGAGTTCGGCCGGCTGGTCGGGCACCCCGATCAGCACGACCGGGCGGTTGAGCGCGCGCAGCACCGGCACCCGGGGGTCGGCGGCCTCCACGTCCATCACGATCAGCGCGTCGGCGATGGAGGAGTTGGCGACCCGGCGCAGCCCGTCCGCCCCCTCGTCCTTGGTGAGCAGCAGCAGATCGTGGTCGTACGCCCGGGCCGCGGTGACGGCGGATTCGACGAACTGCATCACCACCGGCACGTTCTGGTCCACGCGCAGCGGCACCACCAGCGCCAGGATGTTGCTGCGACTGCTGGCCAGCGCGCGGGCCCCGGCGTGCGGGTGGTAGCCGAGCCGGCGGATGGACTGCTCCACCCGGCGGCGGGTCTCCGCGGAGATGGAGCGTTTCCCGGAGAGCACATACGAGACCGTGCTGGGGGACACTCCGGCGTCGGCCGCGACGTCCACGATCGTCACCACGGGCCCTCCCGCTTCGAAGCGCATCGACGACCGGTGAATCTAGGAGCACCGGAAGCGGAGGACAAGACCCTTGCCGGAAAAGGCTGTTGTCGAATATCGCAGGCAAGCGTTTCGACCACGAACCGCGGCGGCCCTCCCCGCCCCGCAATTCCCCGCAGACCCTTGACCGCTGCTCCGCAACGCTGGGATAGTCCTGGCCGAACTCCACCACCCGTCACCCCGCCTGGGCCGAGCGCCGCGCCGTCGAACCGCTTCAACACGACGTGCGCCGGACGCCGGCCGCGATTCGGAGGTGGTCCACCTTGTCCGGCCGTGCACACCCGAATTCCCCGCGAAGAGGGCGGCGCCGCATACGGCTGCGCATCCTCACCGTGCTGCTCGCCTGCCTGGCACTGGCGGCGCCCGGGACGGCGGTCGCCACCGGCGCGAGCGCGAGAACGAGCGCGAGCACGTATCCGTATCCCTTCCGGGACCCGCGTCTTCCGCTCGCCCAGCGGGTCGGTGACCTGCTGTCCCGGCTCACACTGCCGGAGAAGGTCTCCCTTCTCCACCAGTACGAACCGGCCATTCCCCGGCTCGGCGTCCCCGCGTTCAAGACCGGGACCGAGGCACTGCACGGGATCGCCTGGTCCACCGACGTCGCCAACGGCGGCGCTGTGGTGACCGCCGACGGGACGGTCTTCCCGCAGGCCGTGGGCCTCGCCTCGACCTGGGACCCGGCGCTGATCAAGCAGGTCGGCGACGCCGTGGGCCAGGAGGCCCGCGGCTTCCACGCGGAGAACCCCGGCGTGTGGGGCCTCAATCTGTGGGCGCCGGTGGTGAACCTCCTCCGCGACCCGCGCTGGGGCCGCAACGAGGAGGGCTACTCCGAGGACCCGTACCTGACCGGCCAAATCTCCACCGCGTACGGCAGCGGGATCGAGGGCCCGGACCCGAACCACCTCCAGGCCGCGCCCACCCTCAAGCACTATCTGGCCTACAACAACGAGACGAACCGGGACACCTCCGACTCGATCGTCCCGCCGAGCATCCTCCACGACTACGACCAGGCGGCCTTCCAGCCCGCCCTGGCGGCGGGCGCCGCCACCGGCGTGATGGCCTCCTACAACCTGGTCAACGGCCGGCCCGACACGGTGAGTCCGGATCTGGCGACGGTCGAGCGGCAGTGGGCCGCGAAGTCCGGGCAGACCCTGATGAACGTCACGGACGCCGGAGCCCCGAACAACCTCACCGGCTCCGAGGGCTACTACGCCACCCAGCCGGAGGCCGACGCGGCCGCGATCAAGGCCGGGATCGACAGCTTCACCACCGACGACACCAACTCGTCGATCACCGTGAACGCCGTCGAACAGGCGCTCTCCCAGGGCCTGCTGAGCACCGCGGACGTGGACCGCGCGGCCACCGACATCCTGACCGTCCGCTTCCGCCTCGGCGACTTCGATCCTCCCGGCACCAACCCGTACGCGGGCATCGGCCCGTCCGTGATCGACGACGCCGCCCATCGCGCGCTGGCCCGCAAGGCAGCCGACGAGCAGATGGTGCTGCTGAAGAACTCCGCCGGGGCACTGCCGCTGGACGCCGCCAAGGACAGGCAGGTCGCGGTGGTCGGCCCGCTGGAGGACACCCTCTACACGGACTGGTACTCCGGCTCGCTCCCCTACGCGGTGACGCCCCGTCAGGGCATCGCCGCCCGGCTCGGCTCCGGCGGCCGGGTCAGCGCGACCGAGGGGGTGGACCGGATCGCCCTCAAGGACCTCTCCAGCGGCAGGTACCTGACGGCCTCGACGGCCGCCGGCGGCGCCGCGCTCACCGCGAGCGGCGACTCGGCCGGCACCGACCAGTCCTTCGACGTCTTCGACTGGGGCTCGGGCCTGCTCACCCTGCGCTCCGCCGCCAACTCCCGCTACCTGACCCTGGGTTCCGACCACACCCTGGTCAACAGCGAGAAGCAGCCGAACGGCTGGTTCGTCCAGCAGCAGTTCAAGCTGGACCCGCAGAGCGACGGCAGCTACGTCCTGGAGTACGCGGGCAACGACGCGAGCCAGTCCTGGTTCGGTCCGAACAGGTACGCGGTGGTCGGCGCGGACGGAACGGTGACGGTCGGCGCGGCCACCCCGGCCGCCGCCACCCACTTCGGCAGGACGGTGGTCAGCAGCGGGATCGACAGCGCGGTCGCCGCCGTCAAGGGCAAGGACGCGGCTGTGGTGGTGGTCGGCAGCATGCCGTTCATCAACGGCCGGGAGGCCGACGACCGCACCTCCACCGCCCTGCCGCCCGCGCAGGAGGCGCTGGTCAAGGCGGTCACCGCGGCCAATCCGCGGACCGTGGTGGTGCTGGAGAACAGCTACCCGGACACCATCGGCTGGGAGCAGCGGCACGTCCCGGCCATCCTCCACACCACCCACGCCGGCCAGGAGACCGGCGACGCGCTGGCCGACGTCCTCTTCGGGGACTACGACCCGAGCGGGCGGCTCACCCAGACCTGGTACGCCTCGGACTCCGACCTGCCCCCGATGTCCGACTACGACATCTCCAAGTCCGGCATGACCTACCAGTACTACCGAGGGACGCCGCTCTACCCGTTCGGCTACGGCCTCTCCTACACCGGCTTCCGGTACTCGGACCTGCGGCTCTCCGCCCCCTCGGTGGGCGCCGCCGGAACGGTCCGGGCCAGCGTGGACGTCACCGACACCGGCGACCGGGCCGGGACCGACACCGTCCAGCTGTACACCAGCCGGACCGGCCCGTCCCGGGTCACCGGGCGTCCCGCCGAGCAGCTGGCCGGCTTCGCCCGGGTGACCGTGCCCGCCCACGCCACCCGGACCGCGACCGTCACCCTGGACGCCTCCCAGCTGCGGGTCTGGGACGTGACGCGGAGCCGGTACGTGGTGGAGTCCGGCGACTACCGGCTGCGGATCGGCTCCAACGCCGACGACCTGCCGCTGGGCGCCTCGCTCGCGGTGCACGGCAGCACCATTCCGCCGCGCGACCTCACCCGCACCACCGAGGCGCAGAACTTCGACGACTACGCGGGGGTGACCCTCACCGACACCAGCAAGGCGGCCGGCACCTCGGTGGCCGGCGCGGCCGGCGGCTGGGTGTCCTTCGCGGACACCGCGCTGCGCCCGGGACTGACCGGGATCACCGCGCAGGCGGCCAACCCGGGCGACTCCCCCGTCACCGTCACCGTCCGGCTGGACTCCCCGACCTCCGGGCCGGTGGCCGGCCGGCTGACGGTGCCACCGACCGGCGGCAAGTACCAGTACACGACGGTCGGTTCGGCGCTCACCGGACTGCCGTCGGCCGGCCACCGGACGCTCTACCTCAGCTTCGACGGCCAGGCGGACGTCTCGACCTTCCGCCTGACCACGGGCTGAGGCGCCCGACGGCTGCCGACGGCCGCCCGACAGTCGCCGGGCAGCCAGTCGGGCAGGCAGTGGGGCAGGCAGTCGGTCGGTCGGGCAGCCAGTCAGTCGGTGAGCCGTTCGAGGAGCGCCAGGACCTCGAGGATCTTCTGGCGCTCCTCCTCGGTGTAGCGGTCCTCCAGCTGGCGGCTCAGCCACTCGTTGCGGGCCGCCCGGCCGGACCGGATGTGCTCGTGGGCGTTCTCGCTGAGCGAGATCACCTGGCGGCGGCCGTCGTTCGGATCCGGCCGCCGCTGGATCATCCCCCGCTCGCCGAGGACCGCCAGGGTGGCGGCGATGGACTGCGGCCGCACCCGCTCGGCCGCGGCCAGGTCGCTCGCCGAGGCCGGGCCGTCCTTGGAGAGCCGGGACAGCACGGAGGTCTGCGACGGGGTGAAGTCGGAAACGTCGTACACTTCCTGAAGCCGCCTGCGCAGCCGTCCGATCAGCACCCGCAGGGCGCTGGCGCCCCGCGCCGCGGTCTCCGAGATCTCGGTCATCTCCCCATGCTAAGACCTTCAGGACAGACTGTCGATCTCGACGCGCCGCTTCCGGGCCCCGAGCACCAGGGACACCGCCCCGCCGAGCGCCACCAGCAGCAGCGCCACGCCTCCCACCGGCAGGAACGGGTCCAGCAGCGGCACCGTGAACTGCAGAGCGCCGGGCAGCACCGCGAGGGCGACACCCGCCGCCGGCAGCCGCCCGCGACCCCTGAAGGCCAGCGCGACGGCGAGCGCCGCCGCCCAGAGGACCCCGGCGCCACCGGGCCCGCCCGACTGGTCGGTTTCTTCTCACGGAGGTCCGGGACGTGGTGATCTGACGACCCATCAGGTACAGATAGGGAATCCGCCCGCCGCCCCGGGCCGCCGCCGCGAGCGAAGGAGCCGCCATGCCGTCGCAGCCTTCGGAGCAGCTCACCCCCGGTCCGGAGACGACCCTCTGGCGGCTCGTCAAGGAGCGCGCGAAGGCCTCCCCGGACGTCACCGCGCTGATCGAGGCCGGCCGAACCCCGGAGGAGGACCGCCGGATCGCCTTCGGCGCCCTGCCGGCCCGGGCCGAGCGGGTGGCCGCCGGGCTGCACCGGCTCGGCATCGGCCCCGGCAGCCGGGTCGCCTGGCAGCTGCCCACCCGGATCGACACCGCGGTCCTCTCCCTCGCGCTGGCCCGGCTCGGGGCCGTCCAGTCACCCGTCATCCCCGGCTACCGGGACCGCGAAGTGGGCCACATCCTGCGGGAGTTCCGCGCGGAGTACCACGTGGCCCACGGGGAGTCCAAAGGCTTCGACCACACCGCGATGGCGCACCGGCTCGCGGCCGGGCTCGCCCCGGCGCCCCGCGTCCTGGAGTTCCCGAACGGCCTTCCCGAGGCCGTCCCCGGCGAACTGCCGCCGCCCCCGGCCGACGCCGCCGAGAACCGCTGGGTCTACTGGACCTCCGGCACCACCTCGGCGCCCAAGGGCGTCCTCCACACCGACCGCACCCTGATCTCCGGCGGCCGCTGCCTCGCCGACGCACTGCGGGCGACCGGCGCCGACGTCGGGTCGATGGCCTTTCCCTACGCCCATATCGCCGGCCCCGACTACTTCGTCATGCAGCTGCTCCGCGGCTTCCCCGCGGTGATGTTCGAGCGGTTCGCCATGCCCGAGGCGCTGGACGGCTACCGGCGGCACCGGGTCTCCATCGCCGGCGGATCCACCGCCTTCTACCAGATGTTCCTCACCGAGCAGCGCCGGCAGCCCGGCCGCAGACTCCTCCCCGACCTGCGGCTGCTGGCCGGCGGCGGCGCCCCCAAGCCGCCGGAGCTCTACCGCGCCGTCGTCCGCGAGCTCGGTTGCGGGCTCTGCCACGGATACGGGATGACCGAGGCCCCGATGATCACCATGAACTCCCCCGACGACACCGAGGAGAACCTCGCCGGCACGGAGGGCCGGCCCGCCGCCGACATGGAGATCCGGATCGTGGACCCCGACGGCAGGCCGCTGCCCCCGGGCACCGAGGGCGACGTACGGCTGCGCGGCGATGCGGTCTGCCGCGGCTACCTCGACCCGGGCCAGACCGCCGAGTCCTTCGACCGGGACGGCTTCCTGATCACCGGCGACGTCGGCCGGCTGACCCCGTCCGGGCACCTGGTGCTCACCGGCCGCCGGAAGGACATCATCATCCGCAAGGGCGAGAACATCTCGGCCAAGGAGATAGAGGACCTCCTCGCCCAGCACCCCGCGATCGCCGAGGCCGCAGTCATCGGCCTGCCGGACCCCGAGCGCGGGGAGCGGGTCTGCGCGGTGCTCGAACCGGCGGCCGGCGCGGCGCTGCCCGATCTCGCCGAGCTGACCGGCTTCCTGAAAGACCGTCAGCTGGCCGTCTACAAACTGCCGGAGCAGGTGGAGGTGGTCGACCGGCTGCCGCGCAACGAGACCCTGGGCAAGGTGCTCAAGACGGAACTGCGCAAGCGGTTCCAGGACTGAACCGGGACGGCGGACGACGGGGCGGCGGTCGGCGGTCGGCGGACCGCGGACGGCGGACCGCGGACCGCGGAAGACGGACCGCGGACCGGATCCGTTTCAGATTCCGTCGATTCCCGTCACATACCAGGAACTGCCGTGGCGGCTCGCGTTGACCACGAACTTCTGCTTGTTCTGCTGAGCCGGCGTGAGCCCGGAGGAGGTGGCGTTCAGAACCGCCCGCAGGGGCTTTCCGTCCACATGGATCTCCCGGGCCGGGAAGTTCGCGGTGTCGCCGGTGGCCGCGGGCCCGGCGACCTTCACCTCCGGCGATCCCGACTCGCCCTTCGGCGTCAGCATCGGGTGATAGGTCTTCAGAATCTGCGGCGCACCGCTCGCGCACTGCTGGGGACTCACCGGCTGCGGGGAGGCCGAGCCCTGCCCCGGATTCAGCATGACCGAGCACAGCTGCGTCGAGTCGTTCTTGATGATCGCGGTGATCCAGGTGGCCACGGCTCCCTGCGCGGTCCCCCGGTCCAGGGGCGTCCCGGAGGCCGGAGCCCCGGAGGCCGGAGCCCCCGCCGAACCCGGCGCCCGCGACCCGCCCGCCGCACCGGACGACGCACTCCCGCTCGCGCTGGGGGCGGCACTGGCACCGGCGGAGGCGGACGACCCGCTGGAACAACCCGCCAGCAGCGGCAGTCCGCCGAGCAGCAGAGCGCCGCCGCCCAATCCCATGGCCCTCCAACGTGAATTACCGCGAATCATTTGCGCCATACCTTCCTGGATCGACTCGTACTCCCGGCCGGAGCAGATTCGCCAGGCTACTACGAGCCGGATAACGACCGTTTCCTCAAGAACAGCTCACGAATTCCGCACCGTAATTCGACGCGAACCGCGCAACCGGAGGTCAGTCGTGCGGCGGAAGCCGGCGGAGCTGGTGGTCGGCGACGTTGAGGGCCTCGTCGACCAGGCGGCGGAGGTGGCCGTGGCGGAGGGAGTAGACGACCCGGCGACCGTCCTTGCGGGTGCCGACCATCCCGGCCAGCCGCAATCTGGCGAGGTGCTGGCTCACCGAGGTACGGCTCGCCCCCGAGGCCTCGGTGAGGGTGCCGACGTCGGCCTCGCCTTCACCGAGCCGCAGCAGGAGGGCGAGCCGGGTGCGGTCGGCGAGGAGTCCGAGCACCTCCACCGCCACGGCGAGGCGCTCTCCGGGCTCGCCGCCGTCCTTGTGCTCCTGCGAGGCATGCGCAGTTGATAGGTGCATGCGTGCGTTCATACGCACATAATGGGGGAGGCAGCAGGCCGAGTCCAGTCCAGTCCGAAGGGCGTCCACCGTGAGCGAGCACTCCCACCCCCACGAGCACGGGCATGAGCACGGGCATCACCACCACCCCCGGCCGTCCCGCCGGGCCCGGATACGCCATCGGCTCGCCCACGCCCTCACCCCGCACAGCCACGAGGCGATGGACAAGGTCGACTCCGCCGTCACCGCCTCCCGCGAGGGCATGCGGACGCTGTGGCTGTCGTTCGGGATCCTCGGTCTGACCACCCTCGTGGAGGCCGCGATCGTCACCCTCTCCGGCTCGGTCGCACTGCTCGGCGACACCATCCACAACGCCGCCGACGCCCTCACCGCGCTGCCGCTCGGCCTCGCCTTCCTCCTCGGCCGCCGCGCGGCCAACCGCCGCTACACCTACGGCTACGGCCGGGCCGAGGACCTCGCCGGGATCGCGATCGTGCTGACCATCGCCGCCTCCTCGGCGCTCGCCGGCTACCAGGCCGTGGCCCGGTTGCTCGACCCCCAGCCGGTCAGCCACCTCTGGGCGGTCGCGGCAGCGGCGCTGACCGGCTTCGCCGGCAACGAGTGGGTCGCCCGCTACCGCATCCGGACCGGACGGCGGATCGGCTCCGCCGCCCTGGTCGCCGACGGGCTCCACGCCCGCACCGACGGGTTCACCTCACTGGCCGTGCTGCTCGGCGCCGGCGGCGCCGCCCTCGGCTGGCGCTGGGCGGACCCGGTGGTCGGGCTGCTGATCACGGCCGCGATCCTGATGGTGCTGAAGGGCGCCGCCCGGGAGGTCTTCCGCCGGCTGATGGACTCCGTCGACCCGGCGCTGGTGGACGCGGCCGAGGCGGCGCTCCGCGAGGTCGACGGCGTGCTCGGGATCGGCCAGGTGCGGATGCGCTGGATCGGCCACGCGCTGCGCGCCGAGGCGGACATCGTGGTCGAACCGCACCTGACGGTGGTGAGCGCACACGCCCTGGCCGTCTCCGCCGAACACGCCCTGATCCACGCCGTCCCCCGGCTGACCGCCGCCACCGTCCACACCGACCACCTCCCCGAGACGCGGAACGCCCCCGACGCCCACGCCGGCCTCTCCCACCACACCGCTGTGGCCTGAACGGTCCTGAGCCCGAACGTCTGAGCGTTCAGATCGGGGCGATCGGCACCTGCAGCTCCGTCACCCACTCCTCGCGGTCCTCCGGGCACGCGAGGCCGACCTCGCGGGCGTGGGCCGTCCAGCGATAGCCACCGGCGTCCAGCCAGCGGGCCAGCGCCTGCACGGTGGGGAGGACGGCGTCCATCGAGCCGCGGTGGACGATGGTCGCCGCCTCCTCCACGGCAGGCAGGTCGAGGACGCGAAACCCGCCGCCGCCCACGCTGCTTCCGTCATCCCCGTCGTGCCCGTCGTGCGCGTCGTGCCGCAGCGGCACGGAGCCGGGCACGGTGACGGCGGCGTGGATCCGGACCCGGCCCTCGCCGGCGCCTTCGCCCTCCGCTGCTTCGCCCTCCCCCGGCGCGTTCTCGTAGTACGCGATCCCCGGCCCGGACGGCTGCACTCCGGCCGCCGCCAGCCGTGCGAACAGCTCGCGGTAGAGCGGCTGGATGACCGGGCTGATGTGCCGCGGGTCGTAGCTCGCGGCGGTCGCGGTCAGCTCCGCCACCCGGACGGGTGGGATCCTCTTGATGACGATGTCTTGGTCGGGCATGCGCCCCTCGCTCTCGATCGCTCGGATCCTCGCCTCGACCTGCGTCAGCCGCGCCTCGGCGGTGGCCATCGCCTCCGCCAGCTCGGCCCTGCGCAGGCGCAGCATGCCGTGCAGCTCCTCGGTGCCGACCGCCTCGTCCACGATCGCCCGCACCTGGGCGAGGGTGAAGCCGAGCTCCTTGAGCGCGATCACCCGGTTCAGCCGGGCGAGTTGACCGGCCGCGTAGAAGCGGTAGCCGCTGACGGGGTCGACCCGGGCCGGGCGCAGCAGCCCGGTGGCGTCGTAGTGACGCAGCATCCGGACCGAGACACGGCCGTAGCGGGCGACGTCTCCGATACTCAACATGACGCCCCCGACTCCACCGCCTCACACGGTGTCAGAGTCAAGCACGGGCGGGCCGCCGCTCAGGTACGGACGGTCTCACCGGTCGCCGCCGCCGGCCGGTCGACGGGCGCGGCGGCGCAGCGGCCGGACCCGACCGGGCGGGGCCTGCGGACGAGGCGGCCGCCGCCGGTGCGGACCGCCACCGTCACGCCGGCGGCGAGGCCCAGCCCCGCGGCGACGACCAGGACGACCAGCGCGGACGCGGGTGCCGCGGTTGCCATGGATCCTCCCTCACCGCCACCCGCCCGGGTCGGCCGGTCGTGATCCAAACGACCTCGCCGCGGGTCAGGTCACGGCGGCAGACCCTTTCGGGGGATCCCTGGACCCAAGGACCCCAGACCCCCAGGCCCCCGCAGGCTTTCGTCAGCCGCCGTTGGCGAGAAGGTTCAGGGCGAGGACGGCGGCGGCCGTCAGCAGGAAGACGGTCCCGCCCACGATGTCGCGGGAGCCGACCCGCAGATGGGCGAGGATCGCGCCGACGAAGTACATCCCCGGCCCGGCACCCGGAGGGGGCGACCGGGCCGCAACCGCCGGCCGGCGGGCGGGCGCGCGGGCGACGCGGGGGCGGGCGGACGGACGCGGCCACGAGGCAGGATGGAGCCATGGAGTCCCCACAGGAGGAGAGCGCGGAGGCGCACAGCATCGCCCAGCTGGACGCGCGGCTGATCGACTGCCGCGCCTGTCCGCGGCTGGTGGAGTGGCGCGAGCACATCGGCCGAGTGCGCCGGCGCGGCTTCGCGGACTGGGAGTACTGGGCCCGCCCGGTCCCCGGCTTCGGGCCGGTCGACGCCTCGCTGCTGATCGTCGGCCTCGCCCCGGCCGCACACGGCGCCAACCGCACCGGCCGGATGTTCACCGGCGACCGTTCCGGCGACGTCCTCTACGCCGCCCTCCACGCGCTCGGCCTGGCCAGCCGGCCCACCGCCGTCCGCGCCGACGACGGCCTGCGGCTGCACGGCGTCCGCGTCACCTCACCGGTGCACTGCGCCCCGCCGGACAACCGCCCCACCCCCGCCGAACGGGACACCTGCCGCCCGTGGCTGGCCCGCGAACTCCAGCTGCTGCAACCGACCCTGCGGTCGATCGTCGTCCTCGGCGGCTTCGGCTGGCAGGCGCTCTTCCCGGTGCTCGCGGCCGCCCGCCGCTGGGAGATCCCGCGCCCGCGCCCGCGGTTCGGCCACGGCGCGCGCGTCGAACTCCGCGCCATGGACCCGGCCGAACCCCCGCTGCACGTCTACGGCTGCTACCACGTCAGCCAGCAGAACACCTTCACCGGCCGCCTCACCCCGGCCATGCTCCGCGAGGTCCTGACCGCCGCCGCGCGATCGGCGGACCTCTCCGTCAGCTGACCGTCAGCTGACCCGAGAGGCCGGCGTCGGCCTCCGGGCCGCCGGGAGGTCGCCGGACAGCAGGCGGCCGGCGTCCGGGACGGTCGGGTCGAGGCCGAGTTCGGCGAGCAGGCGGTAGGTGGTGGCCGTCGCCGCGGAGAGGACCGGCAGGCCGCAGGCGGCCTCGACCGCCGGGATCGCGGCGAGCGAGGGCATCTGGACGCAGGCGGAGATCACCAGCGCGTCCGCGCGCGAGAGGTCGAGGCGGCGCCAGTGCCCGGTCAGGTCCTGCGGGTCCAGCCGGCCGACCTCGAGGTTGTCGGCGACCTCCAGGCTCAGCGCGTCGACGACCTCCGTACCGGCGTCCTCGATGTACTCGACCACCTTGGCGGTGAGCGGCTTGAGGTACGGGGTGATCACCGCCACCCGGCGCGCGCCCAGCGCGGCGATCCCGTCCAGCAGCGCGCCCGCGCTGGAGACGACCGGCGCCTCCGCGCCCTCGGCCCGCAGCACCTCGGCGATCTGCCGTTCCGCCGTGCAGTGGTGGCCGGGCCCCTGCGCCATGATGGCGACCAGGCAGGCGGTGGCCACCGCGTCCGGCCGGGCGTCGGCCAGCTCCGCCGCGGCCCGCTCGGTCTGCTCGTTCATCGCCCGCAGCTGCTCGGGCGTCACCTGCTTCATCCGCATCCGGCTGCTGTGCAGCACGAACCGGTCCTCCGGCTGCCGGGTCTCGCGCGCCCGCAGCATCCGGGGCAGTTCGGTCTCCATGGTCAGGTTGGAGCTGGGGACGATCATCCCGATGTGATGGGTGGTCACTTACGCCTCCGAGGCGGGGTGTCGCGGGGTGTCAGGTCAGGCCTTCCCAGTGGTCGGCGAGCGCCTGGAGCTCGCGGACCAGCTCGGCGCGCCTGTCGGTGGGGTACGGCTTGAGAAGGAGTTCGTCGAGTTCGCGGGCGTGCCGATTGGCCGTGCGCAGCACTTCGAGGCCGCGCTCGGTCGGCGAGATGATCTTCCGCCGTCCGTCCGCCGGATCGCTTCTGCGGTCCAGCAGCCCGCGCCCCTCCAGGCGGCGGGCCACATCCGTCATGGTGGAGTTGTCGAGCGCGGCGAGGGCCGCGATGGACCGCTGGTCCGAACCCGGGTTGGCCTCCGCGAGCTGGAGTACGGCGAACTGCGGACCGGTCAGCGCCGAGTCCACATGCCGCACCCACACCGCGAGATAGGCCTGGTAGAGCCGGCGGGCCAGGAAGCCGGGCGCGTCGGCCAGCTGCGCCGGCACCTCGGGCGCGCGGGAGCGGGGGGCGGCGGTGGACGGGGAGTCAGCGGGTGCATGGTCAGCCATGCGCCAACTTTCCCACGCTCTCCAGCGCCTCACGCAGGGCGGCGAGACCGGCCCCGGGCTCGTCCCAGAAGACCATGTGCCCGGCCCCCGGCACCCCGGCCACCCGCGCCGCCGGGTTGGCCGCGGCCGCCTCGGCCGCGCCCGCCGCCGTCACCACCGGGCTCTCCTCCCCGTACAGCAGTGCGCAGGGCGCGGGGACGGACGGCCACAGCTCGAAGAAGTCCTCCTCCTCGAAGCCGCGGTGGGTGGCGGCGATCGCCTCCCGGTCGCAGCTCGCCAGCCAGCGGGCCCGCAGCTCCTGCTCGGGCCGCGGCCAGCGCGGCCAGGAGCGGGCCACCTCCTCGGCGTCCGTCCCCCGGCGGGCCTGGTCGAGCTGGCCGAGGAAGGCGGCCAGCGTGGTCGGGTACGGGCCGCGCCCGCCGGGCCCGCTCATCGGCGGGTCGACCAGCACGGAGCCGGCCACCGGCACCCGGCCGCGGGCGGCCGTCGCGGCGGCGATCCGGGCGCCCATCGAATGGCCGACCAGCAGCGGCCGCTCCAGGCCGAGTCGGCGGATCACCTCCTCGGTGTCCCGCGCGTAGTCCTCCAGGGTGTAGCCCGCCCCGGCGTCGGAGAGCCCGCGGCCCCGCACGTCCAGCACCAGCGGCCTTACCAGGTCCGTCAGTTCGCGGGCGACGAAGTCGAAGGTGACGGCCGGGCTGGTGATGCCGGGCAGGATCAGGGCGGCGGGCCGGTGGTCGGGGGCTCCGGCGCCGTCGGCGGGCCCGTAGTCGAGGACGTGCAGCCGCAGCCCGTCCCCGGTGCGCACCCAGCGGCTGCGCGCCGGCGCGTCGGCGAGGTCGGCCAGCGCCCGCTGGCCGAGGAGGCGCTGGGCGGCGCGGGTGCCGGCGAAGTACTCCAGCAGCTCGGACTGGCCGACCAGGTCGGCGTACTTGGCGTCCAGGTCGAAGAGCGCGGCCTCGTGCGGCGGCCGCGCCCGGTCCCCGACCGCGGCGGCGGCGACCAGCACCGGGAGGCCGGACTGCACGGCGTCCACGGCGGTGGCCCGGACGCAGCCGCTGGTGGTGGCGCCGCAGACGACGGCGGTGTCGCAGCCGAGCGAGGCCAGCAGGGCGGCCAGACCGGTCCCGGCGTAGGCGGAGGCGCCATTCTTGACGATCAGATGGTCGGCGCCCGGGCGGTACGGCAGCCTCGGGTCGAGTTCGACCGCGGGGTCACCCTCGCGCAGGGCGCGCATCCCCGGGGACTTCTCCAACCAGGCGACGCCACCCGCGAGTTCGGCCTCCGAATAGGCGATGGCGGTGAAGACCACGGGCGCGCCGGCGGCGTGCGCGGCCTCGACCAGCTCGGCCGCGGCGGCGACCTCGGTGGTGAGGTCGGCGCCGGTGGCGAAGCCGGGTTCGGTGAACCCGCGGGTGAGGTCGACGACGATCAGCGCGGGCCGTCGCCCGCGGCGGACGGCGGCGCCGAAGCCGGCCCGCCGGTAGGTGGCGGCGATCTCCGCCGAGGGGTCCGGCTCTGCTTGCTGGGGCATCTCTGACTCCTGGTTCCGGGGGCTTCGCGTACTCCGGGTCACGAACGGCGGCCGAAGGCGCGGGAGATCAGCCAGCCCTCGACGACGCCGAAGGCGAAGGCCCCGGCGATCGGGGCGTACCTGCCGAGATTCGGGCCGAACAGGGCGCCGAGCGCGTCGAGTTCGGCCGGGGCCGGAGCCTGCGCGGCAGCGGCAGTGGCGGCGGGAACGCGGACCGCGGTCGGCGCCCGGCCCGCCGCCGCGCCCGCCTCCGCCGTCGGCGCGGCGGAGAGCAACCGCCCCAGGTTGTCGGCGAACTGACGGAGTATCCGGTCCGAGACGGCCAGGATCGGCCCCTTGCCGAACTGGACGATACGGCCGCTCAGCACCAGGTCGGTCTTGACCCGCAGCACCGAGCCGCTCCCGTCCGCGCTCTCCGCCACCTCCAGCTCCACCCCGGCCTCGGCGTCCCCGCCGCCGTGGGTGTCGGCGCCGCGCGCCTGGAGCCGGAGCCGCCGGTGCTCCCGGTCGGTCTCCAGGAAGCGGACGGTGCCGGCGTAACCCGCCGTGATCGGACCGACCTTGACGGTCACCCGGCCGCTCCAGGCCTCCTCCTCACCGCTCTCGCCGCCCGCCCGCCCCTCCAGCGTCGCGCCCGGCATGCAGCCGGCCACCCGTTCGGCGTCGCAGATCAGGTCGAAGACCTCGTCGGGCGCGGCGGCCACGGCGGTCTCGTGGTCGAGGATCAAAGGGTGCTCCCCTCGGCGGCCCGCGCCAGCCGGGCGGCGGCGCAGGACTCGATGGCATCGGTGATCGTCTGGTAGCCGGTGCAGCGGCAGAGGTTGGCCGCGACGGTCTCGCGGATCTCCTCGCGGCTCGGCGCCGGGTTCTCGGCCAGGAAGCCCTCGGCGAGCATCAGGAATCCGGGCGTGCAGAAGCCGCACTGGAGTCCGTGGTGCTCGGCGAAGCTCTCCTGGAGGTCGCTCAACTCGCCCGGCTCGCCGAGGGATTCGACGGTCCGGATGCCCCGGCCCTCGGCCTGCACCGCGAAGACCAGGCAGCTGCGGACGGACTGCCCGTCCAGCAGCACCGTGCAGGCCCCGCAGACCCCGTGCTCGCAGCCGATGTGCGTACCGGTGAGCAGCAGATCGTGCCGGAGCACGTCGGCGAGGGTGCGCCTGGGGTCGACGGCCAGCTCGTGGTCGCGGCCGTTGACGGTGAGGGTGATCAGCTGACGATCCGTCATGATTCGGTCTGCTCCCTGTTCCTGTCCATGGCGAAGTACACGGCCTCGGGCCGGATCGGGGTGTCGTCGAGCTCCACGCCGGTCCGGCGCAGGGCGTCGTTGACCGCGTTCAGCACGGCCGCCGGGGCGCCGATGGTGCCGCCCTCCCCCGCGCCCTTGGCGCCGGTCTCGGTGAAGGCGCAGGGCGTCTCCAGGTGGTGGACGGAGATCTCCGGGATCTCCAGCGCGGTCGGGGTGAGGTAGTCGAGGAAGCCGGTGCACTGGGGCTGGCCGTCCGCGTCGTACCGCACCTCCTCGAAGAGCGCCCCGGCCAGGCCCTGAGCGATCCCGCCCCGGCACTGGCCCTCCACGACCTTGGGGTTGACCGCCACCCCGCAGTCCTCCACGCAGAGGTAGCGGAGGATCTCCACCCGCCCGCTGTCCCGGTCGAGTCGGACGACCACGCCGTGGGTGGCGTTGGAGAAGGTGCCGTCGCCGAAGTGGTCGAAGGAGGCGGTGGCGGTCAGCCCCGGCTCGATCCCCTTGGGCAACAGGTCGGCGCGGAGGTGGGCGATCCTGGCCAGCTCGGGGTAGGGCAGGGCCCGGCCGTCGGAGGCCCGTACGGCGCCCTCGTCGAGGACGGTCTCCTCGACCGGGACGTCCAGCAGCCGGGCGGCCAGCGTCCGCAGCCGCTCGCCGAGGTTGCGCGCGGCCAGCCGGACGGCGCTGCCGCCGATGGCGATCGAACGGGAGGCGAAGGTCCCCCAGCCGTAGGGGACGCGGTCGGTGTCGCCCTGACGGAGCATCACCTTGCCCAGCGGGAGCCGGAGTTCGTCGGCGGCGATCTGCGCCATGGTCGTCTCGTGGCTCTGGCCGTGGCTGAGCGTCCCGGTGGTGACGGTGACCGCGCCGCCCGGGTCCATCCGGGCCTCGGCCAGGTCGTAGCCGGGGACCACGGCCATCTTCCGCTGGGCGAAGGCGGCGGTGCCGTAGCCGGTGCGCTCGCTGAAGCAGGAGTAGCCGATGCCGAGCCAGTCGCCCTCGGCCTCCGCCGCCGCCCTGCGGTCGTACCAGCCCTCCTCGCGCAGCAGCCGCTCGCACAGGTCGAGCGATTCGACGTAGGAGCCGGGGTCGTAGGTGATGTTGTTGACGCCCCGGTACGGGAACTCGGTGATCAGGTTGCGGCGCCGCAGTTCCACCGCGTCGATGCCCAACTCCCTTGCCGCGCGCTCGAAGAGGCGTTCCACCGCCATCACGTACTGGGGCCTGCTGACCCCGCGGTAGGGCGCGCTGGGCGCCTTGTTGGTGGCGACCGCCCGCCCGCGCGCCCGGTACGCCGGCACCCGGTAGACGCCCGGCATCTCGGCCGCCGCCATCAGCGGTTCGATCCCGGCGGTGAAGGGATAGCAGGAGTAGGCGCCCATATCGCAGACCACGTCCGCGTCCAGGGCGAGGATCCTGCCCTCGGCGGAGAACGCTGCCCGCAGCCGGTAGTGCTGCTCGCGGGCCAGGAAGGAGGCGGTCAGCGCGTCCCTGCGGTCCTCGATCCACTTCACCGGCCGGCCGATCCGGCGGGCCGCGGCGGCGGTGGCGATCTCCTCCCGGCCCACCACGCACTTGATGCCGAAGCCACCTCCCATGTCGGGCACCACCACCCGCACCGCCTGCTCGTCCAGCCCGAGCGAGCCGGCGGCCACCGTCCGCACCTGGTGCGGGACCTGGCTGGGCGTGTGCAGCACCAACTGCCCGGCGCGCTCGTCCCATTCGGCCACGGCCGCGCGGGTCTCCAGCGGCAGGGCGTTCTGCCGGCCGGTGCGGCTCTCCACCCGGACCACGCAGTCCGCCCGCGCGAAGACCTCCTCGATCCCCTCGCCGGGGAAGAGCGTGACGTCGACCAGGGTGTTGCCGGGGGCCTCCGGGTGCAGCTGCCCGGCCCCGGCGGTCAGCGCCTGGCCGGCGTCGACGACCGGGGGCAGCGGCTCGTACCGGACGACGGCCGCCTCCACCCCGTCCTCGGCGGCGTACGGGTCCTCGGCGAGGACGATCGCGATCGGCTCCCCCGCGAACCGCACCCGCTCCCCGGCCAGCACCGGCATCTCGGTACGGGCGAACTCCTCCGGCGGGCGGTCGAGTTCGGCGGTGATCGGGCCCAGTGCGAGATCCTCGGCGGTGTACGCGGCGACGACCCCCGGCACGGCCCGCACCGCCGTGAGATCGACCCCGAGGACCCGCGCATGCGCCTGTGTGCTCCGCACGAACTGCGCGTGCAGCATCCCCGGCAGGTGGATGTCGTCGGTGAACCTCCCCCGCCCGCTGAGCAGGCGGGGATCCTCCCGCCGCCGCACGGACCGGCCGACCAGACCGCCTTCGGCGGCCCTCGCGGTGGTGGCGCTGGTTGTCGAATCGTTCATCGGGCGGCCGCCTCCTCACAGGCTGCGCGGACCAGGTTCCGGCTGAGGGCCCGCCGGTGGGCGGAGCTCGCACGGGCGTCGGACGGGGGGTCCACCGCGGCCGCGGCGGCCTCCGCGCAGTCGGCGTAGGAGCCGCCGGCGGCGAGCACCGCCTCCGCCTCGGGGACCCGGATCGGGACCGGGGCGACCCCGCCGAGCGCGACCCGGCCGCCGTCCAGGTCGACCAGGGCCGAGACGACCGCGAAGTCGCCGTGCCGGAGCGCGAACTCGGTGACGGCGGCGCGCGCCGCTCCGGGCCGCGGGAACAGCACCGCCGTGACCAGCTCGTCCGGGTCCAGCGCGGTGCTGTACCAGCCGCGGAGGAAGTCGGCGGCGGGGATGGTCCGCGTCCCGCCCGGGCCGTGCGCCTCGACCTGCGCGTCCAGACCCACCGCGAGCAGGCACCATTCTGCGGTCGCGTCGGCGTGCGCCAGGCTGCCGCCGACCGTGCCGCGCACCCGGATCGGCGGGTGGCCGATCCAGCGCATCGCCTCGCGCAGCACGCGGAACGGGCCGAGTTCGGCATCGGTGGCGTGCTCGACCTCATGATGGGTCGTCAGGGCGCCGATCCGCAGCGCGTCCTGACCGAGCGTCAGGCCGGACAGGCCGGGAACGCGGGCGATGTCCACCAGATGCGCGGGCCGCGCCAGCCGGTAGTTCATCATCGCGACCAGGCTCTGCCCTCCGGCGATCGGCTTGGCCTGCTCGCCCCGGGTCTCCCCCAGCTCGTGCAGCAGGCCGACCGCCCCGGCCAGATCCCGGGCCCGGTGGTACGAGAACGCCGCGGGCTTCACGACGGCACCCCCTCTCCCATGTCCGTCTCCTCTGCGTCCAGTTCGCGTCCCTTGGTCTCCGGGGCGGCGAAGGCCATCCAGACCACCGCCAGGACGACCGCCGCGCCCAGCACGGCGAAGGTCAGCGGCAGCCCCAGCACCGGCCACAGCACGCTGCCGAAGAGCAGCGGGGCGAAGCCGGTCGCCACCCGGCTGGCCGCCGAGGCCGCACCGAAGCCGCTGGCCCGGATCCGGGTCGGGTAAAGCTCGGCCACGTACGCGTACAGCGGCGGGATGGCCAGCTGCACCAGGAACCCGAAGAGCCCGAGCAGGGTCAGCGCCGCCCACTGGGTGTGCAGCAGTACGGCGAAGAGCACCAGCGCGATCGCGGCCACCGGGGCGGCCAGCCCGAGCAGCGGCTTGCGGCCGACCACGTCCACCAGCCAGGCGGCGGTGAGCACGCCGACGATCCCGACCCCGCTCATCAGCGTGGTGCCGGAGAAGGCCGCGGTCTCCGCGTAGCCCTGGTCGGCGAGGATGGTCGGCATCCAGCTGAGCGCGGCGTAGTAGACCAGCATCACGGTGACGAAGAGCGCCCAGGCCACCGAGGTGATCCGCGGCGCGCTGCGCCAGACCAGGCCCAACTGGACCAGCCCGGAGCGGAGTCCGGCCCAGCCGGCGGCCAGCGGCCGACCCGCCGGCGGCGGCACAGCGCCGTCCGCCCGCTCCTCCCTCGGCCCGGGCTCCGACGGCGCCGGCGCCGGGTACGTCACCGGACCGGCCCCGGTCTCCTCGACCAGCCGGGCGATGACGGCCCGCGCCTCCGCCTCGCGCCCGTTGCGGGCCAGGAAGACCGGCGACTCCGGCACCCCGCGCCGGATCCAGAAGAGCAGCAGCGCGGGCAGCACCATCACCACCAGTAGCCAGCGCCACACCCCGTGGCTCCCCTCGCTCCCCCCGGCCAGGCTCACCAGCCCGGTGCAGACCAGCCCGCACAACGTGCCGCCGATCGGCCACCAGGCGTCCATCGCGGTCAGCACCCGCCCCCGGTACTTCCGCGGGCTGAACTCGCCGACCAGCGCGTAGTCCACCGGGATGCAGCCGCCGAGGCCGACCCCGGCGAGGAAGCGCAGCACCAGGAAGACCGGGTAGTCGGGCGCGGCCGCGCCCAGCACCGAGAAGAGCGCGAAGACCAGCAGGGTGATGGAGAAGGCGCGCTTGCGTCCGATCCGGTCCGCGATCGCGCCCCAGAGCAGCGCGCCGGCCGCCATCCCGACCAGGTTGGCGGTGGCCACCAGGCTGCGCTGGCCCATACCGAGATGGAAGTCGGTGCCGAGGAGGGGGGTGAGGTAGCCGTTGAGGGTGACGTCCCAGGCGTCGAAGAGGTAGCCGAGGCCGCCGATGACGAAGATCCGGCCCTGCACCCGCCACTTCCACGGCAGTTCCTGGACGATGGCGGAGAGCGCGGCCCCGTTGTTCGCGTTGTTCGCGTTGTCGCGCGCTCCCTGGACGGGGGTCTCCGGTGGTCTGCCGGCCGTTCCTGACGTTACTGACATGGCGTCACCTCAACGGTGGATCGGGTAGCGGAAGGACTCCCGGTCCGACTGGTCGAGCGGGGTGCCGCTCCACAGCCAGTCGTAGGAGACGTCGGACTCGCCGGCGAAGCGCTCGGCCAGGATGGCGTCCCGGGCCTGCTGCTCGGGGCCCTCGGGGAGGCGGTAGAAGGTGCGGTTGCGGAAGGAGGCCTGTTGGACCATCCCGGCGTGCTTGGCCCGCCGGTCGACGTAGCGCCGCAGCGCCTCCTCGACCCGGTCGACGGTGACCGCGCCCAGCTCCTCGGCCAGCACCGCCGCGTCCTCCATCGCCTGGGAGGCGCCCTGCGCCTGGTAGGGCAGCATGGCGTGGGCGGCGTCGCCGAGCAGCGCCACCCGGCCGTCCACCCAGACGGGGTCCTGGCGGCGGTGGAAGAGGGCGAAGCAGGCCACCTCCTCCTTGGCCTTGGACAGCATCGCCGGCACCCGGTCGTCCCAGCCCGGATAGGCCTCGGAGAGCTCGCGGACGCTCGCGGTCGAGGTCCAGTCCTCGCCGCCGGCGACCGCCCTGGCCACCTCCTCGGAGGCGGGGACGCAGGCCACCACGTTCAGCCACTCCCCTCCCCGGATCAGGTAGTGGACCAGATGCCGGCCCGGGCCGTACCAGATCGTGGACTGGTAGCGGTCGAAGAGGAAGCGGGTGGCCGGGTCGGCGGCGAGCAGGTCGCCGGGGATGAGCGCGCGATAGCACATGTCCCCGGAGAAGACGAGGGTGTCCTCGGCGCCGATCAGGTCCCGCACCTGGGAACGGACTCCGTCCGCGCCGACGACCAGGTCGCCCTCGAAGCGGCGGCCGTCGGCGGTGATCGCCGCCGGCTGCCGCGGGTCGCCCCGGTCCAGCTCGACGACCTGCGCGGAGGTGTGCACCGCCACCAGCGGGCCTGGGCCCTCCGGGTCGAGGCAGGCGTCCAGCAGCACCCGGTGCAGATCGGCGCGGTGGTAGTGCCAGTAGGGCGCGTTGTACTTCTCCTGGACCTCGGCGCCGAGCCGGGTCAGGCCGATGACGCTGCCGTCCTGCCAGCGGCGGCGGACCTGGTCCTCCGGCTGGGTGCGGATCGCCTCCAGCTGCCGGCGCAGGCCGAGTCCGATCAGGATGCGGCTCGCGTTGGGAGCGGTCTGGATCCCCGCGCCGACCTCGCCCAACTGGCGCGCGCGCTCCAGTACGGTGACCCGGAGCCCGCGGTGCCTCAGGGCCAGTGCCGTGGTCAGTCCGCCGAGTCCACCACCGACCACGATCACGCGGTACGACTGGCTCATTGCCATCTGCGAAGCCTCTCTGTCTCTGTGGGGTACGGGAGGAGGCGGCGCACGCTCAGCCCGCGTCCTCGGCGAGTCGGCCGTCGACGACCACCTCGGCCCCGTCCACCCGGACAGTGCAGCCGCGCATCGCGATGTCGAGGTGCGCGTAGGACTCGCGCCGGAGGAACGGATGCGGTCCGGTGGACCACAGGAAGTTCCCGGCGAAGGCCCGGGCGTCCATCCCCATCAGCTCGTCCTTGCCGTACATCGCGGTGGCGAACCAGTCCGCGCTGCGCATCATCCCCCAGCCCATGTGGGAGAGATGGCGGGCCCAGCGGTCGCCCCACTTCTCCTCGGCGTCGTCGAAGAACATCGACAGCAGTTCCGCCTCGGCGCCGCCCTCGACCTTCTCGATCCGGCCGTCCACGACCTCCAGGCTGACCGGGCGGCGGACGTACTCCTTGAACGGCAGCAGGATGTCCCCCTCGCCCAGCACGATCCGGCCGTTGGAGACCTCGGGCCAGCACAGCACCATGGTGCTCGGCCAGTGGTCCCAGCGCCGGGGAGTGTCGGCATAGCCGCACTGGAAGCCGGGGTGGCTGTCGGCCAGGGAGACGGTGAGCTCGGTGCCGGCCGCCGAGCTGACCGTCATCTCCCGCGAGCGCTTGAGGAGTCGGGCCGCGCCCTCCGCGCGCTCCCGGTCGCCGGGGTCGGGCAGGTTGCGGATCAGCACGTCAGGGGCGTCGCAGACGAAGATGATCCGGGTGTCCGCGTCCAGGATCTCCTGCTGGAGGGGGGCGTGGATGAAGCCCTCCCGGGTCAGGTCGACCACCAGGTCGGCGGACTTCAGCAGGTCCTGCGCGGTGCGGTCCTCCAGCACCGAGACCAGGCCGGGGCCGGCGCCGGTATGGGTGGACGGCATGGGCGCGGGCGACCCGCCGGGGACGGTGGCGGCCACGACGTGCGCGCCGAGCGACTTGGCCGCGGCGAAGGCGGCGGCCACGTAGTCGCCGCGGCTGCCGGGCTCGCTGAGGACGACGGCGTGCTCGCCCTCGGCGAGCCGGCAGAGCCGGAGTTCACGGGTGAAGGCGTCGACGAGATCTGCCGATGCGTAGTCGAACATGGGGGGCGGTCTCCTCTGGGTCGATGCGCTGTGGAGCAGTCAGGCCGGAAGAGCGAGTGCGGTGCGTGCGGCGTGTGCGGCAGGTGCAGCGCGTGGGGCGCGGCGGCGCGCGCCGACGAGATAATCCGAACACGTAACAACTCCCCCGCGCAACCCCCCGGACGCCGCTCACCCGTCACCATCGGGTAAACCCTGAGGTCCCCGTGTTTCACACGGATTTCCCGCTTTCCGGCCGCCGCGGTTGTCAGACCCACCGGCTACGCTCGGCGGCATGATCAACGATGCCGTGCGCAAGTTGCTCGACGAGCCGAACCCCGCGGTGCTGGCCACGCTCAATCCGGACGGCAGTCCGCAGACCTCGGTGGTGTGGGTCGGCCGCGAGGGCGACCAGCTGCTGCTGTCCACCACGGCCGGCCGGCGCAAGGAGCGCAACATCGCCCGCGACCCGCGCGTCTCGCTCACCGTCTACGACCGCGCGGACCCGCAGCGCTACGCCGAGATCCGCGGCACGGCGAGCATCGAGGAGGACGCTGGCCGGGCCTTCGCCGTGGCCCTGGAGGAGACCTACGAGGGCCCCGGCTCCGGCGACGCGTACCTCGCGCTCCCGCCGGAGGTCGTCCGGGTCATCCTCCGGATAACCCCCACCCGCGTCGTCGGCACGGCCGCGCAGGAGGCCTGAGCCGCCCCGGGGTCAGCTGTGGTGGATCGACTCCACCGTGTAGAGATGCGGGTCCATCCGCTCGGCGATCGCCCCCAGCCGATCGAACTCAGCCCGCACCTCCGGGTCCCGCAGCAGGTCCTGGAAGTGCTTCTCACTCTCCCACTGCGCGTAGTTGACGACCCGCCGCCCGTCGGTGCTCGCGTGCACGTTGGCCGAGATGAACCCTGCGCAGTGCTGCATGATCCTCTCCGTCATGTCCACCCAGGCCCGAACCAGCTCGGCCTGCCGCTCCGGCGCCACCTCGAACACGTTGATCAACGTGGCGACATCCCGCCCGACCTCGATCGTCGTCCTACTACCGCGCTCCGCCATACACCCCACCCTGCCCCGCCCCCACCCACCTGTCAGCCCGGAGCCGCACCCCTCATATGTGGAAGCCCGGCGCGGCCGGAAACAGGATCCGGCCTCCGCACCCAGGTCATCGCCGGAACCGGCCGCGAAGGCGCGCCGACCGGGGCGGGTTCCCGGGTCCGGGGGGCCGGGGATCAAGATACTGGCAGGCGAAGCGCGGATTGGAGTCTTGATGAGCACACATGCCGGACCCGTGGTTCTCGGGGATGCGCAGGTGCGTGAGCGGTTGGATGCCGGGACCGCCGTGCAGGCGGTGCGGGGGGCACTGCTTGCCCATGCGGCTGGGGAGTTGGTGGCGCCGGCGCGGTCGCGGGCGGCGCTCGGGCCCGGGGATCTGGTCTTCACCAGTGGGCGGCTGGCCGACCGGGGGGTGTTCGGGTTTCGGGCGTACAACGACTTCGTGGGCGGTGAGCACCTGGTCGCCGTCTGGGAGGAGCGCGGCAGGGACGGCGGCGGGCCGCGGCTGAGCGCGATCGTGCACGGCAACGAGCTGGGGCCGCGCCGGACCGGCGCGATCGGCGCGCTTGCCGTGGACGCCGCGGCCCCGACCGAGGAGCCGCTGCGGATCGGCCTGGTCGGCGCCGGGGCGCAGGCCTGGGCGCAGATCTGGGCGCTGCTCTCGCTACGCGGGATCGCGGAGGTGCGGGTCGCCTCCCGGCGCCCGGAGCGGGCCCGGGAGTTCGCCGGCCGGCTGGCCGCCGAACTGGGCGTGACCGCGCACCCGGCGGACTCCGTCGAGGACGCGGTCCGGGACCGCGACGTGGTGATCACGGCCACCAGCAGCAAGCAGCCGGTCCTGGAGGCCGACTGGATCTCCTCCGGCACCCACGTCTCCTGCCTGGGCCTGAAGACCGCCGAGCGGCACGAGATCCCGCCCGCGCTCGCCGAGCGCGCCGACGTGGTCCTCACCGACTCGGCGGCGCAGGCCGCCTCCGGACCCGGCGAGCCGCTGGTCCCGGCCGAGCGGATGCTGGAGCTCGGCGCGGTGCTGGCCGGTGAGGCCGAGGCCCGCACCTCCGCCGACCAGCTCACCCTCTTCTACTCGGTCGGCCTGGCCGGCACCGAGGTGGCCGTGGCCGAGGCGCTCACCCGGCGTCACCCCGCCGTGAAGTAGCCGGGCTAGCCGGGCCCCTGCCCCGGGCCCCGGGCCCCGGCGCCGCGCCGCGGTGCTCAGTGCGCGCCGCGGTGCTCAGTGGTCCGCGCCGGCCCCCATCGCCTCCCCCAGTGCCACGTGGTCGTGGTAGTCGTGCGACTCGGCAATGCGCCCGTCCCGCACGCGCATCACCACCACATTGCGGGTGTCGAAGCTCCGGCCGGTGGCCGGGACCTCGCCTTGGGTGCCGAACTCGACCACGACCACCTCGGGGTCGTCGGCGGCGGTGTGGAGCACCGCGTCGGTCAGCCTGGCCCGCAGCCGGCCGACCGTCCCGCGGGTCATCTCCTCCAGTCGCGCGCGGCCCTCGACGCGTCCGCGCGGCTTGGCGAACGGGACGTCGATGACGACGTCGTCCGCGTACAGCTCGACGAGCGCCTTCAGGGTCTCCTCGGTGTTCCACTCGCGCCGCAGCCGCACCCACTCCTCGGCGACCTCGCGCGGCGTCCGCACGCCCTCAGCGCTCATCGTCCTTCTCCTCCCCCGCGGCCATCGCCTCCGCGACCGCGACATGGTCGTGGTAGTCGTGCGATTCGACGATGAGCCCGTCGCGCACCCGGTAGATCAGCACATTGCGGCCCTCGAACTCGCGCCCGGTGGACAGCACCTCGCCGCGGAGGTCGTACTCCGCGACCACCACCTCCGGGTCGTCGGTGGTGTAGAGGACCTGGTTCTTCAGGCTCAGCCGCACCTGTCCGGCCGCCGCCCGGAACCCGTCCGCGACCTGCGCCCGGCTCTCGATCACCCGGCGCGGCCTGGAGAACGGCGTCTCGACGCGGACGTCCTCGGCGTAGAGCTCGGCGACGGTGTCGAACTCCGCCGCGTCGATCCGCCGGAGCTGCTCCTCCGCGACCTCGCGCGGAGTGGGTACCCGGTTCTCGCTCATGGTGGACCTCCTGGGCCGACCGGTAGGATCGGAGTAGTCACTCCGTTTCGTCCCTGTGGAGGACGATACGGACTAGCGACTCCGTTTGTCCAGAGCCAAGCAAGCCCGGGAGCCGTATTGAGTACCGGAAAGCCGCTGCGCGCGGACGCCCGACGGAACCGCGCGCGGGTCCTCGCCGCCGCCGAGGAGGTCTTCGCCGAGCACGGCACCGGCGCCTCCACCGAGCAGGTCGCCCGGCAGGCGGGCGTCGGGGTGGGCACGGTCTTCCGGCACTTCCCCACCAAGGAGGACCTCCTCACCGCGGTCTTCCTGGAGCGGCTGCGCCGGGCCGCGGACGAGGGCCGCAGGCTGGCCGCCCGGGACGACCCGGGCCAGGCCTTCTTCGACTTCTTCCAGCTCTCCGTCGACCTCGCCCAGGGCAAGAACGCCTTCGCCGAGGCGCTCGCCGCCCACGGACTGGACCCGGTCGAGCTCGCCAACCGCAGCACGGACGAGAGCGCCCCGGCCGTCGCCCAGCAGCTCCGCGAGGTGATGGACGACCTGCTCCGGCGCGCCCAGCAGTCCGGCGCGGTGCGCTCCGACGTGACCCCCGAGGAGTTCAAGCTGGTGCTGATCGGCGCCGGCCAGGCGGCCGCCCAGGCCGGCCAGGACGGGGCCGCCCGGGCCCGCGTCGCCGCGCTGATCTCAGACGGGCTACGCCCACGGTAGAGAGCCCCCCGCAGGGCGCTCAGCCGAGCCCTCCGCCGAGCCCCCCGCCGAGCCGCCGAGTGCGACCGGGCGGGCGGCGGTTAACGTAAGTCCGCACGCCCCAGCGGGAGGCCCGAGGAGAGGACACCCCATGACCGCTGAGCTCTCACCGTCCGTCGAGGAGTTGACCGCGCGCGTGGACGCGCTGATGGGACGCGCCCGCGCCGATCTCGGCGAACTGGTGGCCATCCCCTCGGTGGCCGACCCGCGGCAGTTCCCGCCGGAGGAGTGCGAGCGGGCGGCCCGCTGGGTGGCCGAGGCCTTCCGCGAACTCGGCTTCGCCGACGCCCGGTTGGCGCTCACCCCGGACGGCACCCACGCCGTGGTCGGCGAGCGCCCCGGCCCGGAGGGCGCCCCCACGGTCCTCCTCTACGCCCACTACGACGTGCAGCCGCCGCTCGGCGAGGAGCGCTGGACCACCCCGCCGTTCGAGCTGACCGAGCGCCCGGACGGCCGCTGGTACGGCCGCGGCGCGGCGGACTGCAAGGGCAACCTGGTGATGCACCTCACCGCGCTGCGGGCGCTGCTCGCCGACGGCGGTGAGATCCCGGTCCGGCTGAAGATCGTGATCGAGGGCTCGGAGGAGCAGGGCACCGGCGGCCTGGAGCGCTACCTCGCCGAGCACCCCGAGGACCTGCGCGCGGACGCGATCGTCATCGCCGACTCCGGCAACGCGGCGGTCGGCGTCCCGACCGCGACCAGCACCCTGCGCGGGGCCGCCAACCTGACCCTCGCGGTCTCCACCCTCGCCGCCGACCAGCACTCCGGCGCCTTCGGCGGCGCCGCCCCGGACGCCCTGGCCGCGCTGATCCGCGCCCTGGACTCGCTCCGCCGCCCCGACGGCACCACCGCCATCGAGGGCCTGGCGGACTTCACCGAGGCCACCTGGGACGGCACCGGCTATGACGAGCAGACCTTCCGCTCCGACGCCGGGGTGCTCGGCGACGAGATCCATCTGATCGGCTCAGGCTCGGTCGCCGACCGGGTGTGGGCGCGGCCGGCGGTGACGGTGCTCGGCATCGACTGCCCGCCGGTGGTCGGCTCGGCCGCGGCCGTCCCGGCCACCGCGAAGGCGCGGGTCAGCCTGCGCGTCCCGCCGGGGCTGGCGGGGCAGCGGGCGTACGACGCGCTGGCCGCGCACCTGCGGGCGGCGGTGCCGTGGGGCGCCCGGGTGGAGATCGAGCCGGAGTTCATCGCCGATCCGTTCCGGGCCCGTACCGACGGCCCCGGCTACGCGGCGCTCGGCGCGGCGATGTCCGAGGCCTTCGACGGCAAGCCGCTGGAGTTCCAGGGCCAGGGCGGGTCGATCCCGCTCTGCGGAGCGCTCCAGGAGGCCTTCCCGGAGGCGGAGATCATGCTGATCGGCGTCGAGGAGCCGACCTGCCTGATCCACGCCCCGAACGAGAGCGTCCACCCGGAGGAGATCCGCCGGCTCGCGCTGGCCGAGGCCCGCTTCCTCCTGCGGTACGCCCGGACGGCCGACTGACGCGACGGAAAGGGCTTTGCCCGTACGGCAGTTGACGGTGGGTCAGCCGTGCGGGCATTGATCCCCCGTTGATCGACGGGCGGTTGACTGGTGTACCTCACCACCAGCGCGCCATTCTCCGTCGGGGGACCAGATGAGCTGCAACCAGGCGCCCTTACCGATCGGCGACCGGCTCGGGGGCGCCGGCTCCGTTCCGCGCAGCGGGGACCTGAAGGCGTACATCCGGCGCCATCTCCAGGACCCCGGGCTGACCCCGAGCCGGATCGCCGCCGCGCACTACGTCTCGCGCAGCCAGCTGCACCGCCTCTTCCAGCAGGAGGGCACCACCGTCGCGGGATACATCCGGCGCCTGCGGCTGGAGGCGGCCCGGCGCGACCTCGGCGATCCGGCGCAGAGCGGCACCCCCATCCATGTGATCGCCGCCCGCTGGGGCTATCCCCGGGCGGCGGACTTCACCCGAGCCTTCCGCAGCGCGTACCAACTGCCGCCCAGCGCCCACCGGTCGCGAGCGCTGCGGGCGCTGGGGCGCTGCGGACGCCGGTGACGCCGGTGACGCCGGTGACGCCGGCGGCAGGCTGAGGGGGCACCTCGGGCTGCGGCTCTGACCCCGGCCCGGGTACCGGCCACGGCCACTGCAACGGCCACGGCCCGGGTTCCCGGCCCTGGGCCGGTCAGCCGGCAGGGTGAAGCGGGGGCGCGGGGCGGGACCGCGCCCGCGCGGAAGCCCGGCGCGCGGCGGGCCCGCCTCCCCCCTCCCCACGGGGAAGGCGGGAGGGAGTAGCGGGCCCCGATCGTGCTCGGGCGGCTCGGTCAGACCAGCTGACCGCGCTGCCCGTCGAGCTGCTCGGCCAGCCGGTCGGCGCGGGCGGTCGCCGCGTCCGCGCGCTCGCGGGCGGAGGCCAGTTCGGCCCGCTCGGCCTCCCTGGCGGCCTTCGCCTCGGCCCGGACCGCGGCCAGGTCCTCGCGCAGCCGCTCCGCCTCGGCCCTGGCCTCGGCACGCACCTCGGCGAGCTCGCTCTGCACCAGCTCGGCGCGGGCGGCCAACTGGTCCGCGGCGGCCTGCTCGCGGTCCCGCTCGCCCAGGCTCTCCTGTGCCTCCCGGACCACCACGGCGGCCTCGGCCCGCACCCGGTCCAGCTCGGCCCGCAGCTCGGCGGCCAGCGTGCGGGCCTCCTCGAACTCCTCCCTGCTGCGGAAGAGCTCCACCCTGGTGTTCTCCAGCTCGGCCGCGAGCACCGTGGCCGCCTCGTTGGCCGCGGTCAGATCCGTGCGGGCGGCCACGAAGCGCCGGCTCTCGTAGTCCGCGACGGCCTCCGCCTGGGCGATCCGGCGGAAGAGCTCGACCTGCCCGGCGGTCGCGGCCGTCGCGGCGGTCGCGACGGGCCCGGCGGGCTCGCCGGCCTGCAACGGGCCTCCGGCGTCCGCGACTTCGAGCGATACCGCGGGCTCGGCCGGATCCGCCGGGCCGACCGGTTCGCCCGGTCCGGCCTGCGGCAGGGCCGCGAGCGGGACCTCGATCCGGCCGGAGCCCTCCACCGCCTGCTGCCACAGCGTGACCGCGGTACGGCCGGCCGCCAGCACCTCCTCCATCTGCCGCAGCCGCGACAGCCGGGAGCCGAGGGTCGACAGCGACTCCACCAGACCGGAGCCCACGGCCGCCGGGTCGATCAGCGCGAGGTCCACCGCCTCCGCGGCCCCGGCCAGCCGCGCCTCGTCGTTCTCCACCCGGGACAGCACGGCGACGAGCTGCGAGAGCACCTTCACCAGGTCGGGCGCCGGCGCCGGCTGCGGGGTGGGCGTGGGCTTCGGTGTCGGTGTCGGTGTCGGGGTGGGCGTGGGAGTCGGGGTGGGCGTAGGCGTGGGTGTCGGCTTCGGCGGCGGTGTCGGGGTCGGCGTGGGAGTGGGCGTCGGCTTCGGCGCCGGCGCTCCGACGACCTCCGCGAGCAGCTGCTTCGCCGAGCTCTCCATCTTGTCGTAGCGGTCCGGGAACGCCGAGCGCTGCACGCTCTGCGCCAGCTGGCCGGCGGTGTACTTCGGGTTGTCCTTGTCGTTCTTCACCGCCCGCAGGAAGAACTGCCGGGCGGCGTAGGACGGGTCCTCGCACTGGGCGACCGTGCCCCAGCCCTGGGACGGGCGCTGCTGGAAGACGCCGACCGAGTCGCGGTCACCGCCCTTCAGGTTCTGCATCCGGGACTCGACGATGCCGGTCTCGAACGCGGCCAGCATCACCTTGTCGTCGACGTTCATCTGCTTGCCGACGTCGTACACGGTCTGCGCGATGTCGAGGTTGTAGCCGTTCTTGTCGTTTCCCCGAGTGGCCACGGTGCCCTTCTTCGACTGGTCCGGAGGAGTGGTGGTGTGGGGCGGTGCCGGGTGCGGCTTCTTCGGCGGGAACAGGCGGTGCCACCAGCCGGGCGGCGGCTGGCCGCCCACCGGCCTGTTGGGGACCACCGGGGCGATGTAGCCCGAGATGTCCATGCCCATGTACGCGTTGGGGCCCAGCGCCGACGGATACGGGCCCTCCTCCTTGACCTCCGTCGGGTCGCTGTGGCCCTCATTGCCGCCGACCGTGACGATGGTGCCGTCGTGCCGCACCTCGGTCACGATGGCGACGTGCTGGGCAGTGCCGCCGCCGCGGTAGCCGAAGACCACCGCGGAGCCGACCGCCGGCTTCTCCGCGTACGACTCGTGGTTCTTCCCGTAGAGGTAGAAGCTCCCGGCAGCCGCCGTCAGGCCGTCGACGTCCGCGCCGGCCTGCTGCCACACCCACTTGGCGAAGTCGGCGCACCACTCCTCCGGCGCACCGTGGTCGCCGTGCGCACTGGAGAAGTAACCGCCGTGAGAGGTGGCGGTGTCGCCCTTCTGGGAGAGCGCGATGTCCGCGATCCTCTTTCTGACCGCGGCATCGGCTTGCTGTTCGTCGCCCACTCCGAAACCCCCGTTTCGTGGTTCGACAACATCCACCTCCCACGGTGCCCGCCGGACCGCCCCCTGTCGTTAGCAATCAGTCGCAGAACCGCAGGGCCGCCTTCCGCTTCCCCGCCCGCCCCCCGTGGCGGACCGGCGCCGTCGCGGGCTCGGGCCGGGCGGGACACGCGTCGGGGGCGAACCGGCCGTCCCCCGGGCACGCCGAAGGCGGAGGCGGAAGTCGACATACCGTCAAACCTCCGCCCCCGCCTCCGCCTTCACACCCGTCCCCGCTCTCGCCCCGCCTCCGCCGTCGCCGTCGCCGTCGCGGCGAGCCGAATCGCGGTCCAGGCCCTAGGACTTCGCGTCCCGCTCCTCCCAGTACGGCGCCCGCAGCCGCCGCTTGTAGAGCTTGCCGTTCGGGTCGCGCGGGAGCTCCGGCAGGAAGTCGACCGTCCGCGGGCACTTGTACCGGGCCAGCTCCCGCGCGCTGAAGGCGAGGAGTTCCTCGGCGAGTTCCGGGCCAGGGGTGTAGCCGTCGGCCGGCTGGACGACCGCCTTCACCTCCTCGCCCCAGTCCTCGTTGGGCACGCCGAAGACCGCCGCGTCGGCCACCGCCGGATGCTTGAAGAGGGCGCTCTCCACCTCCGCAGGGTAGATGTTGACCCCGCCCGAGATGATCATGTCGATCTTGCGGTCGCGGAGATAGAGATACCCGTCCTCGTCCAGCATCCCGAGGTCGCCGACCGTGAAGAAGTCGCCGACCCGGCCCTTCCTCGTCTTCTCCGCGTCCTTGTGGTACTGGAAGCCGCCGGTCTTCATATTCATGTAGACCGTGCCCAACTCGCCGGTGGGGACGGGGTACCCGTCGTCGTCGAGGATCTTGATCTCGGTGATCGGCCAGGCCTTCCCGACCGTCCCCGGCCGCTCCAGCCACTCCCGCGCGGTGGCGTACGCCCCGCCGCCCTCACTGGCCGCGTAGTACTCCTCCACACACTCGCCCCACCATTCGATCATCTCCCGCTTCACATGCTCGGGGCAGGGCGCGGCGCCGTGGATGGCGTGCCGCATCGCCGAGACGTCGTACCGTGCCCGCACCTCCTCCGGCAGGGCGAGCAGCCGGTGGAACTGGGTCGGCACCATGTGGGTGTAGGTGGCACGGTGACGGTCCATCAGCCGGAGCATCTCCTCCCCGGTCCACCTGTCCATCACCACCACCTTGTGCCCCAGGTGCAGCCCGGCGCCCGCGAACTGGAGGACCGCCGTGTGGTACAGCGGCGAGCAGACCAGGTGGACGTGGCCCTCCCCGGCCCGGATCCCGAAGATCCCGAGGAACCCGCCGAGCGGGACCGACTCCGGCGAGCGCCCGCTGAGCGGACGGCGGATGCCGCGCGGCCGGCCGGTCGTCCCCGAGGTGTAGTTCATCACCCACCCCGACTCCCGGTCCGCCGGCTCCTCCGCCGACCGGCCCGCCAGCAGTTCGGCGTACGGGCGGAAACCGTCGATCTCCCCGACCGCGTACCGGTGGTCGGCCGGCAGGCCCGCCTCGTCGGCCGCGGCGGTGGCCGCCTCCGCGAACCGCTCGTGGGCGATCAGCACCTTGGCGCCGCTGTCCGAGACGATCCAGCCGATCTCCGGCCCGACCAGATGGTGGTTGATCGGCACCAGGTACATCCCGGCCTGGGTGGCGGCGAGATAGGCGGCGAAGAACTCCGGGCCGTTGGGCAGCACGATGGCGAAGGCGTCACCGCGGCCCAGACCGGCCGCGCGGAGACCGTGCACCATCCGATGGGCGTCGCCGACCAGCCGGCCGGCGGTCCACTCCTCGCCGTCGGGGGCGACCAGCGCGATCCTGTCCGGGTCCGCGGCGGCCTGCCGCCAGAAGCCGGCCTGCTCGGCCGCGACGGCCGGCGCCGTCTGCGCCGTCTGCCCGGCCTGCTGGCTCGGCCCGGCCTGCCCGGCCTGCCCGGCCTGCTCGGCCTGCCCGCCCTGCCCGGCCTGCTGGCTTTGCCCGGCCTGCCCAGCCCGCGTCGTCTCGTCCGTCCGCTGAGAGCTCGTCACTTCGCCTCACCTCGCATGGCGTCCAACCGGTCGACGGCCCGCTCGAAGCCGGTCACGATGTCCTCCACCACGGCGGCGGCCGGCCGCACCTCGCGCATGCTGCCGATGATCTGCCCGATCGGGGTGCCGATCAGCTGCGGGGTCTCGTAGTGCTGGATGCGGTCGATGGCGTCCGCGACCAGCAGCCCCTGCAGCGGCATCGGCAGGGTGCCGGGACCGCTGGGATCGTCCCAGGCGTCCGTCCACTCGGTGCGCAGCTGGCGCGCGGGCTTGCCAGTGAGCGCCCGGGAGCGGACGGTGTCGCCGGAACCGGCGTTGAGCAGCTTCTCCCTCAGCACCGGCGAGCGCAGCCCGGCCTCCTCCGTGGTCAGCCACACCGAGCCGAGCCAGACGCCCTGGGCGCCCAGGGCGAGTCCGGCCGCGGCCTGCTCGCCGCTGCCGATGCCGCCGGCGGCCAGCACCGGGCGGGGCGCGACGGCCGCGGCGATCTCGGGGACCAGCACCATCGTGCCGATCTCGCCGGTGTGCCCACCGGCCTCGTGCCCCTGGGCGACCACGATGTCGATGCCGGCCTCCACATGCCGCAGGGCGTGCCGGGCGCTGCCGGCCAGCGCGGCGACCTGGACCCCGGCCGCGTGCGCCCGCTCGATGACGTCGGGCGGGGGCGAGCCCAGCGCGCTGGCCAGCAGTCTGATGGGGTGTTCGAGGGCCACGTCGACATGGGAGCGGGCGACGTTCTCCATCCAGCCGGTGATCCGCCAACCGCCGCCCTCGCCCTCGGGCAGCTCCGGGACGCCGTGCTTGGCGAGCAGGCCGCGGACGTACTCCCGGTGCTGGGCCGGGATCATCGCCTCCACGTCCTCGATGGAGACGTTCTCCACCTTCTTCGCCGGCATCACCACGTCCACGCCGTACGGGGCGCCTTCGGTGTGCTCGTCCAGCCATTGCAGGTCGCGCTCTAGCTCCTCGGGATCGCCGTAGCGCACGGCGCCGAGTACGCCCAGGCCGCCCGCCCTGCTGATCGCCGCGGCCACCGCGGGGAAGGGGGTGAAACCGAAGACGGCGTGCCTGATGCCCAGCTGTTCCGCGAGTTCTGTCCGCATGGGCGGCAGGATGCCGCAGACGGCGTGCGATCGGAAGGGGTTTCTGACGATCCGTCAGATTCCGTTCCGGCGGGCCGACTCCGGCTGCCGGGCGGTACGCCGCTCGATCTCCGCGACCTGGCGGTAGAGCGCCACCGCCTCGGCGACCCGGCCGAGCCGCTCCAGGCAGTTCGCCTGGTCGTTGAGGCCGGCCAGGGTGGCCGGATGGTCCGGCCCGAGGGCGCGGGTACGGCCCGCGCAGACCGCCCGGTACTGCACCAGCGCCTCCTGCCAGCGGCCGAGATGGCCCAGCGCGACGGCCTCCTCGCGGCGGCTGACGAGGGTGTCCGGATGCTCCGGGCCGAGGGTGCGGCGGCGGGCCGCGCCGACCGCGCGGGCCTCGTCGAGCGCCTCCTCCCAGCGGCCGAGCCGGCCGAGGTTGACGCCCCGGCCGTGCCGGGCCCGCAGGGTCTCCGGATGGTCCGGCCCGAGCCGGGCGGCACGGGCGGCGGCCACCTCGCCGTACAGCTCGACCGCCTCGGCGCAGCGGCGCAGCCGGCCGAGCGCGATCGCGGTCTCGTAGCGGGAGTTGACGGTCTGCGGGTCCCCCGGGCCGAGGACGGCCGCGCGGTCCTCGGCGACCTTCTGGAAGACCCGCAGCGCGGACTCCCAGCGCTGCGCGCGGCCCAGGCAGCAGCCGAGCTCGTGGCGGGTGGCGAGGGTGTCGGGGTGGTCCGGGCCGAGGACCCGGGTGCGGCCCTGCGCGGCGGCGGTGATCTCCCGCAGGGAGTCCTCCTGGCGGCCCATCCGGCCCAGGTTCACGCCGAGGTTGTGCCGGCAGCGCAACACGTCCGGGTGGTCCGCGCCCTGGAGGCGGAGGCGGTCGGCGAGGACCGCCCGGTAGGCGGCGTCGGCCTCCTCGTGCCTGCCCAGCTGGGCCAGGGTGAAGGCGACCTCCTGGCGGCTGCGGAGGGTGTCCTCGTGCTCCGGGCCGAGCGCGCGGGTGCGGGCCTGCGCCAGCGCGCGGTGGGCCGCGAGCGCCTCCGGGAGCCTGCCGGCGCGGGCGAGCGCGAAGGCCGCCTCGTGCCGGGACGTCAGGGTCTGCGGGTGCCCGGCGCCGAGCGACCCCGCCCGCCGCCGCGCGGCGGCCTCGTGCGCGTCCACGGCCTCGTCCCACCGGCCGAGCCGCCCCAGACTCATTCCGGCCCGATGCAGCGCCTCGGCGGACGCGCCCTCCTCCTCGCCCTCACCGTCCCGCCGTACGGCGGCGCCGACGCCCTCGGCACCGACCACCCCCGTCGCCTCGCCGCCGTCCGACCCACGCGGATCCCGGGCCGCACCGCCGGCGCCCTCGGGCGCGGCAGCGGCTTCGGTGCCGCCGGGTGGGGACGTCCTCGCTGCCTCGTCGGTGGATGGAGCGGCCTCGCCGGCCGTAGTGAGCGCCCCGGCTGCGGCCCGGCCGCCCCTCGCGGGATCGGGATCGGGCTCGGGCCCGGCACCGTCGCCCGGCGCGGCTGCCGAATCGGCGGGCGCGTGCGGCAGTTCGCACGCCGGGTCGGGCTGCCCCGCCTCGGCGAGCCGAGCGGCGCCGGCGCCGGAGTCAGCGGCGTCGCCGCGAGCCTCGGCAGCGCCAGCCTGGGCCTCAGCCGCCTCAGCGGCGCCGGGTTCGGCCTCAGCGGCGCCGGCGGCGGGCCCGGCCTCGTCGGCGCGGGGGCCGCCGTCAGCCTCAGCGCCGGCGCCGCCACCGGCCTCGGCCTCCGCGCCGCCGCCGACGGCCGCACGCTCCGACTCCGCGTCGGCGCCCGCCTCCGCGTCAGCGCCCGTCTCCGCGTCAGCGCCCGCCTCCGCGTCCGAGCCCGCCTCCGACAGGGCGTCCGCCGTCTCCGGCTCCGACGGCGCCGCGTCCCCGGCCTCGCTCTCGGCGGGCGGCGGCCCCGTCCCGGGCTCCGGCACCGGCGGCTCGGTCAGCACCAGGACGGCGGCCGGACCGGACGACTCGCCGGACCGCAGCGCCCGCCTCGGCACGGTCGGGGCCTCCGAGGGGTCCACGGCGGCGGCCCCCGCCGCAGGCGGCAGGGTCCAGTGGCCGGTCAGTCCGTCCGCCGGCGGCAGCGAGGCCCGCGCCGCGCCCGCCGCGAGCTGCCCGACGGTCGGCCCGCCGCCGAAGTCCCGCGCCCAGGAGGGCACGGGCTCCCCGGACGCGCCCGGCTCCCGCCCCAGCGTCACGCCGGCGTGGGTGAGATCGCCCGCGCCGCCGCCCGCGCCCCCCGCGCCGCCCATCGCCCCGAGATCCAGCGCCACCGTCCATCCGCCCGGCGCCCCCGCCGGACCGCCGCTGCCCGGCATCGTCCCCGGCAGGCCCGCCGCGATCGCGGCCAGCCGCCGCCCGACCTCCGCCGCGTCGGCCGGCCGGTCCTCCGGCGACTTCGCCAGCAGTTCGAGCACCAGGCGCTCCAGGCCCGGCGGCACGTCCCCGCGCCCCCGCGCGGCCAGCGGCTGCGGCGGGGTGTCCCGGTGGTGGAGCATCACCGCCCAGTGGTCGCTGACGTCGAACGGCGGCGCCCCGGTGAGGAGTTCGTACAGCACGCAGCCCAGCGAGTAGAGGTCGGTCCGCAGGTCGACGTCCTCCCCCGCGATCTGCTCGGGCGACATGTAGTGCGGCGAGCCCAGCCACGGGCCGCCCGCCACCGAGGTACGCCTGGTCAGCCCGATCTCCCCGCCCAGCCGGGCGATCCCGAAGTCGCAGATCTTGACCGTACCGCTGCCGTCCGACAGCCGGATGACGTTGGCCGGCTTGAGGTCCCGGTGGATGACGTCCCGGGCATGGGTGTACGCCAGCGCGGAGGCGACCTGGCCGCCGATCGAGACCACCGACGGGATGTCGAGCCGCCGCCCGGGCAGCCCGTCCAGCACCTGCCCCAGGTTCTCCCCGTCCAGCAGCTCCATCACCAGGTAGGGGACGCCCTCGTACTCGCCGAAGTCGTGCACCACGGTGATCCCGGGATGCTGCAGCCGCGCCGCCGCCCGCGCCTCCCGCCGGAAGCGCTCCCGCAGTTCGGCGACCCGGGCGCGCTCCCCCGTCCCCTCGGGGCTCCCCGGATGCCCGGCGCCCCCGCTGCGGCGCGAAACCGCCGCCGCGCGCAGGCACTTGACGGCGACCATCCGGTCCAGCGCCTCGTCCCGGGCACGCCACACCTCGCCCATCCCGCCCCGCCCGAGCAGTCCGCTGAGCAGGTATCGGCGCTGTATGAGCGTCCCGTCCTCCACCACCGCGCTGTGTCCCCCGCCGTCCGCGCCGCCTTCGGGGCCCTGGAGGCCCCGCCGGCTCAAGTATGGCGGCCGCGACCGGCCCGCGGCTATCGCGCGGGGCGCTTCCGACGGGCCGGCGCTACCTCCGCACCCTCGGCATTCCCAGGCCGATCCAGGAGATGATCTCCCGCTGGATCTCGTTGTTGCCGCCGCCGAAGGTGAAGATCACCGCGCTGCGGTAGCCGCGCTCCAGATCGCCGCGGAGCACCGCCCCCGCCGAGCCCTCCTTCAGCGCGCCTCCCGCGCCGACCACCTCCAGCAGCCAGGAGTAGGCGTCCCGCCGCGCCTCGCTGCCGTAGACCTTGACCGCGGAGGCGTCCTGCGGGGTCAGGGTGCCGCGCGACATCGCGTCCACCATCTGCCAGTTGAGCAGCTTCATGGCGTCGAGGCGGGAGTGCGCCCGGGCCAGCCGCTGCCGCACCCACGGCAGGTCGATCACATACCGCCCGCCCGCGATCGGCGTCTCCGCGGCCCACCGCCGCACGTCGTTCAGCGCCCGTACGGCCATCGTGCCGTGCGCGGCCAGCGTCACCCGCTCGTGGTTGAGCTGGTTGGTGATCAGCCGCCAGCCCTGGTTCTCCGCGCCGACCCGCCGCGAGGCCGGGACCCGGATGTCCTCGTAGTAGCTGGCGGTGGTGTCGTGCCCGGCGAGGGTGCGGATGACGGTGGTCGAGTAGCCGGGGTCGTCGGTCGGCACCAGCAGGATGCTGATCCCCTTGTGCGCCGGGGCCTCCGGGTCGGTCCTGACGGCCAGCCAGATCCAGTCGGCGGTGTCTCCGTTGGTGGTCCAGATCTTCTGTCCGTTGACCACGTAGACCGCGTCCGGGTCGTCCGCCGCGCCCTCGCGGACCGCGCGGGTCTTCAGCGCGGCCAGGTCGGTGCCCGCGTCCGGCTCGGAGTAGCCGATGGCGATGTCCAGTTCGCCGGCCAGGATCTTCGGCAGGAAGTAGTTCTTCTGCTCCTCGGTGCCGAACTTCATGATCGAGGGGCCGACCGTGTTCAGCGCCATCAGCGGCAGCGGCACGCCCGCCTGCGCCGCCTCGTCGAAGAAGACGAACTGCTCCACCGGGCCGAGCCCGCGCCCGCCGTACTCCGTCGGCCAGCCGACGCCGAGCCAGTGGTCGCTGCCCAGACGCCGGTTGATCTCGCGGTAGAACCGCTTCTGCCGTTTGGGATCGTTCAACCGGCCGTGCGCGTCCTCCGGCATGATCTCCGCGAAGTACTCGCGCACCTCGCTGCGCAGCCGGTTCTGCTCCGGCGTGTAGTCCAGGTCCATGGCGGCCACTCCCTCCGCTCCGCTCGGGCGGCTCAGACTAGAACCTGTTCCACTAATCCGGAAGGGGCCGCACGGCGCGGGATGTTCCCCGCCGGGCGATCACCTGCGAGAGTGGCACCGGCTCCAGCGTCCAGTCGAAGCTCCGGAGGGAAGGCCCGGCCATGAAGAAGCTGATCAACAGTCCGGAGAGCGTGGTCTCGGACGCGCTGCGCGGACTCGCGGCGGCGCACCCGGAGTTGCGGGTGGATGTGGAGCAGCAGATCGTGGTCCGGGCCGACGCGCCGGTCAGCGGCAAGGTCGGCCTGGTCTCCGGCGGCGGCACCGGCCACGAGCCGCTGCACAGCGGCTTCGTCGGCCCCGGGATGCTGGACGCGGCCTGCCCCGGCGAGGTCTTCACCTCCCCCGTGCCGGACCAGATGGCCGCCGCGACCGCGGCCGTCGACGGCGGCGCCGGCGTCCTCCACATCGTCAAGAACTACACCGGGGACGTCCTCAACTTCCGGATGGCCGCCGAACTCGCCGAGGACGACGGCATCCAGGTCCAGCAGGTCGTGGTGGACGACGACGTCGCCGTCGAGGACAGCACCTTCACCGCGGGCCGCCGCGGCACCGGCGGCACCCTCTTCGTGGAGAAGCTGGCCGGTGCGCAGGCCGCCGCCGGCGCCCCGCTCGCCGAGGTGGCCGCCACCGCCCGCAAGGCCAACGAGCTCTCCCGCAGCTTCGGCGTCGCCCTCACCTCGGTGACCACCCCGGCCAAGGGCACCCCCACCTTCGACCTCCCCGCCGACCAGCTGGAGCTGGGCATCGGCATCCACGGCGAGCCGGGCCGCGAGCGCCGCCCGATGATGACCGCCGCCGAGATCGCCGAGGCCTCCCTGGACGCGATCCTCGGCGACCTCCACGACAACGGCGACCCGGTGCTCCTGCTGGTCGACGGCATGGGCGGGACGCCGCTGCTGGAGCTGTACATCCTCAACGCCGAGGTGGACCGGATCCTGCGGGCGCGCGGCATCCGGGTCGCCCGCACCCTCGTCGGCAACTACGTGACCAGCCTGGACATGGCCGGCTGCCTCCTCACCCTGTGCCGGGCCGACGAGGAGTTCCTCCGGCTGTGGGACGCCCCGGTGAACACCCCCGCCCTGCGCTGGTAGCCCGCCCGCGACCGGAAGGAGACCCCCGCCCCCATGACATCCCCCCAGTCCCCCGCCCTGGACACCGACTTCTTCCTCCGCTGGCTCCAGCTCACCGCCGAGTCGGTGCACAAGGAGGCCGGCCACCTCACCGAGCTGGACTCCGCGATCGGCGACGCCGACCACGGCGCCAACCTGGACCGCGGCTTCACCGCCGTCCTCGACGCCCTCGCCGCCACCCCGCCGGACGCGCCGCCCGCCGTGCTGATCGCCGCCGGCCGGCAGCTGGTCAGCAAGGTCGGCGGCGCCTCCGGCCCGCTCTACGGCACCGCCCTCCGCCGGGCCGGCAAGGCCCTGGGCGACGAACCCACCCCGGAGAGCCTCGGCGAGGCCCTGGACGCGGCCGTGACGGGGGTTCAGGAGCTCGGCGGCGCGGCCCCGGGCGACAAGACCATGGTCGACGCGCTGCGTCCGGCGGCCGACGCCTACCGCGAGGCGATCGGCTCCGGCGCAGGACTGGTCGAGGCGCTGGAGGCGGCGGCGGAGGCGGCCCGGTCCGGAGCCGAGGCCACCACGCCGATGCAGGCCCGCAAGGGGCGGGCCAGCTACCTCGGCGAACGCTCCATCGGCCACCAGGACCCGGGGGCCACCTCCTCCGCGCTGCTGCTGGACGCCCTCGTCCGGGCCGCGCGCGGCGACTGAACCCCGCTGCCCGCCTCCGACCCCCCGCCTCAACCCGCAACACCCGCACAGAGAATGAGGAGTCGTCATGTCCTCCCCCACCTCGCCCGACCGAGTCGGCGTGGTCCTGGTCTCGCACAGCGGCGCCGTCGCCGCGGCCGTGGCCGAGTTCGCCGTCGCCCTGGTGGGCACCGGCGATCCGGCGCCGGTGGTACCGGCCGGCGGCGTCGAGGGCGGCGGCCTCGGCACCAGCAGCGAGCTGGTGCTGGCCGCGGCCAAGCGCGCCGACCAGGGCCAGGGCGTGGTCCTGGTCGCCGACATCGGCAGCGCCGTGCTGACCGCGAAGACACTGCTGGCGGACGCCGACGAGAACGGCCTGCCGTTCCCCACCAGGCTGGCCAACGCGCCGTTCCTGGAAGGGGCGGTGGCGGCCACCGTCACCGCCTCGGCGGGCGGCGACCTGTCCGCCGTCATCGACGCCGCGGAGGACGCCTACCGCGTCCAGAAGTAGCCGCCGCCGTCCGTCCGACCGCGGCCGGCCGCTCAGGAGCCGGCGAGCGACTGCTTCGCGTCCGCCTCGCCGTCCGCGCCGACGAACCAGGCCTCGGCCGCCCCGCTCAGCGCGTGCGCCAGGCGCTGGCGCTGGCGCGGGCCGACGTCCGCCGGCAGGTCGTCCGGGGAGAACCAGCCGACCTCCAGCGACTCGTCGTCGTTCACCCGCGCCTCGCCGCCCACCGCCCGGCAGCGGAAGGTGAGTTCGAGGTACTGCGCGCGGTCGCCGTTCACATGCACCAGCGGCGGGGAGACGGTGACGCTGGTGAGCCGCTCCACGACCACCTCGACGCCGGTCTCCTCCAGGCACTCGCGGGCGGTGCCGAGCGCGGGCTCCTCACCGGGGTCCAGGATCCCGGTGATCAGCGCCCACTTCCCGGTGTCCGACCGGCGGCCGAGCAGCACCCGGCCCTCGTCGTCGAGCACGACCGCCGTCACCCCGGGCATCCAGAGGGGGTGCCGGCCGATCATCTGGCGCAGCTCGCGCACGAATTCAGGTACTGGCATGTGCCAGACCCTACGTGCTGGATTTTCCCGGCTCCGGAGCGACACCACCGGCGAGCCCGGGCGCTAACGTGGGAAAGGCGGCGTTCCGACGGGCCGAGACCGCCGCGCACGGGGAGCACGGGGGGCGACGGCCGCATGTCGACGATGCATCAACCACCGCACACCAACGCCGAACCGACCCCGCCGAGCACCGCTCCCCCGACGGGTGACCCGCACGAGCCGGACGGCCCGCCCACGCCGGGTGACCCGCACGAGCCGGGCGGCCGGCACAACCCGCACAGCAGGCGGCGGAACGATTCGCCGGAGAGCGGGGCGCCGCTGCCCGCGGTATCGGCCCCGGACGAGGGCGCGGGGGAGGCGGCGAGCGCTCCCACGGGCGCGGCTCGCACCTTCGCTCCGGCCTCGCCCCGCGACCGCCCCAGCGCCGCCGACCCGCCGGCGTCGGCGGGCGCATCCGGCCCGCCCGAGGGGCCCGACCCGCCCGCGGCCCAGCACGCCCCCAGGAGCCTGCCCGCGCCGCCGCCGCTCTCCGCCGACGTCACCGGGCTGCTGCTGCTCGTCGCCTGCGCATCCTGGGTGGTGTACTGCTCGGCGGGGCGGGACGCCCGCCCCGAGGACCCGCTGATCGCGCTGCTTGCGGCGACCGCCGGCTTCGCGGTGGGCAGGATCGCCGGCGCCGTCCGCCCGGCCGCCGCGCCGGCCGCGGCGGGGCTGGCCCTGGCCGTGCTCGCCGCCCTGGCGGCTTTCGTCCCCGCGCTGACGGGTTCCGCCCTCGCCCCGGACGCCGTCCCGGCACCCGCCGTCCGGCCGTCGATCGCCGCCTCCCCGCCCACGGCCGCGCTCTCCGCACTCGCCGTGGCGCTGCTCTGCCTGGCCGCGCTGCGGGCCGACCGCTGGGCAGCCCGCCGGGCACTCTTCCTGGTCGCGCTGCTGACCACCGCCCAGCTCGCCCTCACCGCCGGCCTCTCACCGGGCACGATCGCCGCCGTCGGCACCGTGCTGGTCTGCGCGGCCGGCGTACGGGCCCGGCACCGGCTCGGCGGAATCCTGCTGCTCGGCACCCTCGGCGCGGCGATCGCCGCCGGGGCACTGCTGACCGCCCGTCAGGGACTCCTGCCGGCCTGGCATCCCGCGTACGCGCAGCTCGCCGCGCACCCGCTGCGCGGCCTCGGCCCGGGACTGCTGGACTCCCCCACCGCCGTCCCCGCCCTCCTCCGCGCCGGCGCCCAGCTCGGCCTCCCCGGCCTGCTGCTGCTCGGCGCCGCATACGTCTGGGGCCAGTACGCCCTGCTGCTGGCCCCCGCCCCGGCACCGCAGGCGCTGACCGGCGCCGCGGCCCTCACCTTCCTCGCCGTCGAGGCCGCCACCGCCGACGCCCTCACCACCCCCCTGGTCGCCGCCGCCACCGGCCTCCTCCTCGGCCTCACCACCGCCCGCCCCGAGCCACCACCCGCCGCGCCCCGCTAGGGCGGGGATGCGGACCTTGCGCCGAAGCCCTCGGCGTCCGGTGCGTGCTTTCGGCGCACCGTCGAAAGGCCTTCGCAGGGGACCTACCCGGGCCTCTCGGCGAGGCGGCGAGGGTGGCTGCCGGACACCGCAGCCATCGTGCCGCCGAGCGGCCCTCGCGCGGGTGCCCCCGGCGCAAGCGAACTCCGAGCGCCTGGGGGGCGGATGACGGGCGCCGCAACCACCGCACGGGTCCGCAACCACCGCACGGGGTCCGCGACCACGGCCCGGGGCCCGGAAGCGGGCGCCCGATCAGCTCTCGCGGCCGCCGGCCGTCGTCGCCGCCCGCGCCGCGGCGATCGCCGCGACAGCGCCGTCCGGGTCGTCCACCGTGACCGTCACCCGCCGGCCGTCGCCGAGTCGGAGCACCAGCGCGGGCCCGCCCCGGATGACGTACGCCCGCTCCCGGCCGGCCCCGCGGAAGCGGTAGCCCCAGCCGCCCCAGGTGAGCGGCGAGACCTCGGCGCGGGACGCGTCCGCCACATCCGCCAGCCGGAACCGCGCCCGCGGCAGCCCGCCGGCGCCGCAGCGCACGGTCACCCCCTCCCCGTCCACGCCGACCCGCACCCAGAGGAAGGCGAGCGCGCCGGCCCCGAGGAGCAGCCCCGCCGCCAGGCTGCCGGCGGCGGTCATCGCCATCGCCGTACCGGACGCCGCGTCCTGCACGTCCAGCACCACCAGCACCCCGATCGCCACGCACACCCCCGCGACGGCGCCCAGCACCAGTTGCCACCAGTTGCGCGCGCTCCCCGTCCACTCCATCGCGCCGCCCGCCGCTGCCGGCGCGCCCGCCGATGCCGTACCGCTGCTCATGGCGCTCCCTCCGAGCCTCGCCACACCCCGCTCGCGCTCCGCGGACCCGCCCCTCTCCGGGCCGCCGCCGCTGACGCCGACCACGCTACGGCGGGGCCGCCGAGGGCGGGCACTCCTTGTCGCCCATCGGTGATCCCGCGTGACGATCCTCGAAGAATCCGCTGGTGGAACCCCCACCCTTCGCTCACCGGCCTTCACCCCGGCGTGGCGGTCCGGCGAAGGGACTGGGATGGACCGGCGCAGCATGGGGAGACCTCGCGGACAACCGCGATATCGCCCCCGGGCGTACAACCTTCGTCGGAGGGTGCGGGTCATGCATACGCGACCGACCACCCCGTGCGGTCGCTTCGGCTCGACGGAAGGGGAAACCGTGCGACAGCCGAACACCATGACCGCCAACCGCCCCGCGGCACCGCCACCCTGGGTCGCGGCGACGCACGGCGCTGCCGCCGCCCCCACACGGGCGGACCGCACGACCTCGCCGCCGGCCCGGCCGGTGGGCGACTCCACCTGGGGCGACGAGCCCGGCGAGCGCGGCGAGCGCGGGATACTCGCCCGCCGGCGCGGGCTCGGCGCGCTCCTCGGCCGCTCGCCGATGCAGCCGATCCTCCGCAAGCGCGCGGCCAGGCGGCTGGCCGTCCTCTCCTACCAGGGGGTGGACGACCGGGAGTCGTTCCGCGCCCAGATGGAGCGGGTGGCCTCGCAGGCCAATCCGGTCTCGCTGGCCCGGGTCGAGGAGTCCCTGGCCGGCGGCGAACCGCTGCCGCCGCACGCCGTGCTGGTCACCCTGGACCAGGGCCACCGCTCGGCGGTCACCGACGCCCTGCCGGTGCTGGCCCGGGCCGGAGTGCCCGCGGTGGCCTTCGTGGTGGCCGGGCTGCTCGGCACCGAGCGGCCGCTGTGGTGGGAGGAGGCGGCCTTCCTGGCCGCGAACGGCGGACGCGCCCGCGCCCTGCCGTCCGCCGATCCGGCGGACGTGCTGCGGCAGTTGCGCGCCATGCCCGATCCGGACCGGCACCGGACGCTGGCCGAGCTGCGGGTGAGCACCCGCCGGCAGGCGCCGGGGCGGCTCCAGCTGACCGCCGCGGACCTCGGCCTGCTGCGGGACGGCGGGGTGGAGATCGGCAGCCAGTCGCAGTCCTACGCGCTGCTGACGCGCTGCGACGACGCGACGGTCCGCGCGGAGATCACCGACGCCCACCGCACGCTGACCCGCCTCACCGGCACGGCGCCGACCGCCTTCGCCTATCCGGACGGCGCGGCCGATCCGCGGGCGGCGGCGGTGCTGGGCGAACTCGGCTACCGGTCGGCCTTCCTGGACGACCACGCCCTCTTCGACCACCGCGAGTCCGCGGACGGGTCACCCGACCCGTTCCGGATCAGCCGCCTGCGGGTCCAGTCCACCACCTCGCGCCGCCGCTTCGACAACATCCTCTCCGGCCTCCAGCCCCCCGCCGGCCGCTCCGCCTGACCCCGCGCCCGCGCCCTGGGGCCCAGCCCCGCCCCCCGCGCCGGCCCGCAGACCGCAGCCCCACCGGGCCCGTCCCCGGCCTAACACCACCGCCCCGACGGCGCCCCCCGGCCACCTCTCCTGCACCGCCGAGGCCACCCCCAGCCGTGCCGACGACGTCCACGGCCCATCGGCCGCCTCGGCCCGCTCTCGGTGCCCCGGTCGGCGCCCGCTCCGAGTTCCGCGCCGGCCCCCGCCGCACGCCCGTCCCGCGCACCCGCCCTGCCGGCGCAGCGCCCTGTCGGCGCAGCGCCCTGTCGTGGCGCCCGCCCTACCGGCGCACCCGCCCCGTCGGCGCACCCGCCCCGTCGGCGCACCCGCCTCGCCCCGGCCCAGGCGCCCGCCACCGACCGGTCCGGCCGACGACGGGGGCGCAGGCGCAGCCCCCGAGCCGATGACCGCAGCCGCGGCCGCGGCCTCGCGGCCGCCGTTTCGTCACGCCGAGCCCCGCACCACCAGTTCCGTGCCGAGGACGACCTGCTCATGGACCCGTTCCGGGTCGGTCAGCTGGGAGAGGAGGATGCGGGCCATCGCCCGGCCCATCTCCTCCGTCGGCTGCCGGACGGAGGTCAGCGGCGGCTCGGTGTGGCGGGCGATGAAGGAGTCGTCGAAGCCCACCACCGCGACGTCCTCCGGCACCCGCAGCCCCTCCGCCCGCAGCACCCGGATCGCGGCCGCCGCCATCACGTCGCTGGCCACGAAGACCGCGTCCAGCTCCGGCCGCCGCGCCAGCAGCTCGCGCATCGCCGCCTCGCCCTGCCGCTCGCTGAAGTCGGCGACGCCGACCAGCGAGTCGTCCGCGTCCAGCCCCGCTTCGGCCAGCGCCGCCCGCCAGCCGTCCAGTCGGGCCCTGGCGCCCTCCTGGTCCAGGTCGCCGGTGATCGTGGCGATCACCCGCCGCCCCCGGCCGGCGAGGTGGCGGACGGCCGCCCGCGCGCCGCCCACGTTGTCCGCGTGGACGTAGCTGAAGGTCTCGGCGTCGTTCCGGCGGCCGCCCAGCACGGTGGGCAGGCCGAGCCGCTCCAGCATCCCCGGCAGCGGGTCGTGCCCGTGCACGGAGACCAGCAGCACCCCGTCCACCCGCTGGGCCGCGAGGTAGTCGGCCAGCCGGGTCCGCTCCCGCTCGGTGCGCACCAGGATCAGCAGCGCCTGCTTGTCCGCGTCGGACAGCTCCGCCACCGCTCCGCGGATTATCTCGGAGAAGTAAGGTTCGGAAAACAAACGGGTCTCGGTCTCCGGGACGACCACGGCGATCGAGTCCGTTCGACTTGTGACGAGAGCCCTCGCGGCCCGGTTGGGGACGTACCCCAGCTCGGCGATCGCCTGCTCGACGGCGGCCTTCGCCCGCTCGCTGACCCGCGGCGATCCGTTGATCACCCGCGACACCGTGCCGCGCCCGACACCGGCCCGCTCGGCCACTGCCTCCAGCGTCGGCCGCGCTCCGGCCCCATCCCGCGCACGGGCCCCGGCGGCGCCATCCGTCCGACTCATCGTCCACCTCTCGCAGTCCACCGGTCGCCCATTACAGGCCGACAACTGATCCGGCTTCAACTCTTGACATAAGCCCGGTCCGGCAGCACCGTTATGGCCAACCTCGTGGGAGCGCTCCCACGAGATGTGCAGCACCATACCCAAGATCCGCGTACCTCCGATGGGAGCGCTCCTCCATGACTTCGGTCGAATCGCTCAAACCCCAGGGAAACAGTGCCGCCCCGCCCGGCTGGCCCTCCTTCCCGCCCGGCTTCCTGTGGGGGGCGGCGACGGCCGCGTACCAGATCGAGGGCGCGGTCGCGGAGGACGGGCGCACCCCGTCGATCTGGGACAAGTTCAGCCACACTCCCGGCAAGGTGCACAACGGGGACACCGGCGATATCACGGTCGACCACTATCACCGCTGGCGCGACGACGTCCGGCTGATGTCGGAACTCGGACTGGGCGCCTACCGCTTCTCCGTCTCCTGGCCACGCGTCCAGCCCACCGGCCACGGCCCGGCCGTCGAGCGCGGCCTGGACTTCTACCGCCGCCTGGTGGACACCCTGCTGGAGGCCGGGATCGCCCCGGTGGCCACCCTCTACCACTGGGATCTGCCGCAGGACCTGGAGAACGCCGGCGGCTGGCCGGTACGGGAGACCGCCGAGCGCTTCGGCGAGTACGCCCACCTGGTCGCCGAGGCGCTGGCGGACCGGGTGAAGACCTGGAGCACCCTGAACGAGCCCTGGTGCAGCGCCTTCCTCGGCTACGGCTCCGGGGTGCACGCCCCCGGCCGCACCAACCCCTCCGACGCCCTGCGCGCCGCCCACCACCTCAACCTGGCGCACGGGCGGGGGATGGCGGCGCTGCGCGCGGCCGGCGTCCGGGAGGCCGGGCTCACCCTCAACCTCCACGCGGTCCGCCCGCTGACCCCCTCCGCGGCCGACGCCGAGGCGGCCCGCCGGATCGACGCGGTCGGCAACCGGATCTTCACCGGCCCGATCCTGGACGGCGGCTACCCCGAGGACCTGCTGAGCGACACCGCCCACCTGGTCGACTGGGACCGGCTGGTGCAGCACAGCGACATCGCGGCCATCGGCGCCCCCATCGACCAGCTCGGCGTCAACTACTACACCCCCACCCTGGTGTCCGCCCCGCCGTCGGCCGCCGAACAGGACCGCCCGGCTCCGCGGCTGAGCACCGCCCACGGCACCGGGGCCGGCTCGCCCTGGCCCGGCGCCGAGGACGTCCTCCACCACCAGCCGCCGGGCCCGGTCACCGCGATGGGCTGGAACATCGACCCGTCCGGACTCCACGACCTGCTGGTCGGCCTCCACCGCGCCCACCCCCGGCTGCCCCTGGTGGTCACCGAGAACGGCGCCGCCTTCCACGACTACGTCGACCCCGAGGGCCGGGTCGCCGATCCGGAGCGGATCGCCTACCTCCACGACCACCTGCTGGCCGTCCACCGGGCGATCGAGGACGGCGCCGACGTCCGCGGCTACTTCCAGTGGTCCCTGCTGGACAACTTCGAATGGGCCTACGGCTACAGCCAGCGCTTCGGCGCGGTCTATGTGGACTACGCGACCCAGCGGCGGATCCCCAAGGCGAGCGCCCACTGGTACGCGCTGGCGGCCAGGCAGAACGCCGTACCGCCGGTGGACCGCCGGGCCGAGCTGCCGTCCGGGCAACCAGCCGAGGGGTCCGAGCGGCCCGGCGAACGGCCCATCCGGCCCACCGACCGGTCCCTGCCCCGAACGGCATTCTGAGGCCTTGCTCGTGACCACCCGCACAACGCTCCTGGGACCAATGCCCTTCACACGATTGCTCCTCTCACGATTGGCAGCCCGACGATGACGACGCTGCTCCGCAGGCTCGGCTTCTACGCGGTCGCCGCCTTCGCCGCCATCACGATCAACTTCTTCCTGCCCCGGATGCTCCCCGGCAGCGCCCTGCAGAGCCTGCTCGGCACCATGAAGTCGGCCACCCTGACCCCCGGCCAGCTTCAGGCGCTGGCCGCTCAGTACGGCTTCTCCCACCAGTCCCTGGCCGCGCAGTACGGGACCTATCTGGGCAACGTCTTCACCGGTGACCTGGGCACCTCGACCTCGCGCAACACCCCGGTCGGCGCCCTGCTCTCGGCCACCGTGCCGTGGACGATCGGCCTGGTCGGCCTGGCGACGGTGCTGGCGTTCCTCCTCGGCACCCTGCTGGGGATCATCGCCGGCTGGAAGCGCAGCGGCCTGCTGGACGCGCTGCTGCCGACGGCGACCTTCTTCCAGTCCATCCCCTACTTCATCCTGGCCATGCTGCTGCTGATGACCGGCGGCTTCTACCTCAAGTGGTTCCCGCTGAACGGCGGTTACACGACGGCGGGTCACGGCACCGCCCTCACCACGGGGTGGAACTGGCCGTTCATCTCCAGCGTCCTGCAGCACGGCGTGCTGCCCGCCCTGACGGTCGCGCTGGCCTCGATCGCCGGCTGGATCATCGGCATGCGGAACATGATGATCACCACCATGGACGAGGACTACGTCCTGGTCGCGGCGGCCAAGGGGCTGCCGCGGCGGCAGGTGGTCTGGGTGGCCGCGCGGAACGCGATCCTGCCCAGCATCTCCAACTTCGCGCTCTCCATCTCGCTGGTGGTGACCGGCTCCATCATCACCGAGATCGTCTTCAGCTACCCGGGCGTCGGCTACCAGATCTACCAAGCGGTGACATCCACCGACTACCCGCTGATGCAGGGCATCCTGCTGGTGGTCACCTTCACCGTGCTGGGCGCCAACCTGCTCGCGGACATCGTGTACGTGCTCCTCGACCCCCGTGCCCGCAGGGAGGCCTGACCCATGGTCATCCAGACCGCAGCGACCGCGGAGGCGCCTTCCGGCGCCCCGCCGGCCTCCGGCAGGCGACGCCGGCGGATACCGCTGCCCTCCTCCGGCAAGGTGTACGTGGGCGGGGCGATCCTCCTCTTCTTCGTGCTGCTGGCGATCTTCGGCCCGATGGTGGCCCCGCACGCCGCCGACTGGCAGGCGAACACCACCAGCTCCACCCCGCTTCCGCCGAGCGGCAAGTTCTGGTTCGGCACCGACCAGCAGCAGCACGACATCTTCTCCCAGGTGCTCTCCGGAGGCCGGGACACCCTGCTGATCGCGCTGGTCGCGGGCGTGGTGGCGAGCTTCCTCTCGGTCGCCATCGGGGTCACCGCCGGATACATGGGCGGCTGGGTGGACGAGGTGCTCTCCGCGCTCACCAACATCTTCCTGGCGCTGCCCGGCCTGCTGATCCTGATGGTGCTGATGCGGCCGCTTCCGCCCACCTCGACCTCGAACCCGCTGCTGATCGGCGCGGTGATCGCGGTCACCGCCTGGGCCTGGGGCGCGCGGGTGATGCGCGCCCAGACGCTCTCCCTGCGCGGGCAGGACTACGTGGAGTCGGCGCGGGTGATCGGCGAGTCCCGCCGGCGGATCATGGTCTTCGAGATCCTGCCCAACCTGCTGCCGATCCTGGCCTCGTCCTTCATCTTCACGGTGATCTACGGCATCGGCACCTATGTGGCGCTGGCCTGGCTCGGCGTGATCAACCGGCGAAGGTCACCTGGGGCACCATGCTCAACTCGGCGCAGGCCGACTCGGCGCTGATCAGCGGCTACTGGTGGTGGTACCTGATGCCGTCGATCTGCGTGGCGCTGGTCGGCATCGCGCTCGCCCTCCTCAACTTCGGCATCGACGAGGTGATCAACCCCCGGCTGCGCTCCGCCCGTCGCCGGCGCGGCGGCCCCCGCTTCGAGCTGGGCCTCACCCCCGTGGTCCGTACCCGCGGCGCCGCCGGCGCGGCGACCGGCACGGCCCCGGGCTCCGGCACCACCGGCGCGGGCGCCAGGCCCGGCCGGCACCGGGCCGCAGCGGCGGAGGCCGCCCGCACAACCCAGGCCCCCGTCTCTGGAGCCCCCGGCGAGATCCGCGCCGAGGGTCCGGCGGAGGCGCAGGACGGAGGAGTCCGCTGATGACCTCGACCGAATCGACCGAGCCGGCCCGGCTGGCCGCCGCGGCGGCCAGCGCCGCGCAGGCCGGCGCCACCGCCGACCCGGCGAAGTCCGCGGTGCCGGTCCCACGGCCGCAGGGCGAGCCGGTGCTCGAAGTGCGGGGCCTCTGCGTGGACTACGGGCTCGGCCCGGGCGGCGTGCAGGCCGTCTTCGACGCCGACCTGACCCTCCACCGGGGCGAGGTGCTCGGCCTGGCCGGCGAGTCCGGCTCGGGCAAGTCCACCCTGGCGTACGCGGTCACCCGGCTGCTCCGCGCCCCCGGCGTGATCACCGGCGGGGAGGTGCTCTTCCACTCCCGCCCGGCCTCGCACGGCGACGCGCCGGCCGGGCCCGAGGAGAGCATCGACCTCCTCTCCGCCGACGCCGCCACCCTGCGCCGGATCCGCTGGTCCGAGCTGTCGGTGGTGTTCCAGAGCGCGATGCACGCGCTCAACCCGGTGGCCCGGGTCGAGCGCCAGCTCACCGACGTGCTGCGGGCCCACCGCCCGGACCTGAGCGCCGAGGCCCGCCACGAGCGCGCGGTCGAGCTGCTGCGGATGGTCGGTATCAGCGCCGACCGGCTGCGTGCCTACCCCCACGAGCTCTCCGGCGGGATGCGCCAGCGGGCGATGATCGCCATGGCGCTGGCCCTGGAGCCGCAGGTGGTCATCATGGACGAGCCGACCACCGCGCTCGACGTGGTCACCCAGCGGGAGATCCTCGAGGAGCTGATGCAGCTCCGCGAGCGCCTCGGCTTCGCGGTGGTCTTCATCACCCACGACCTGTCGCTGCTGCTGGAGATGGCCGACTCGATCGCCATCATGTACGCGGGGCGGATCGTGGAGCGCGCCGGCGCGGCCGAACTCTTCCGCGCCCCCCGCCATCCGTACACCCTCGGGCTGCTCAACTCCTTCCCGGCGCTGCACGGCGAGCGGGTGCGGATGGAGGGCATCCCCGGCTCGCCGCCCTCGCTGAGCGACCTGCCGAAGGGCTGCACCTTCCACCCCCGCTGCCCGTTCGCCATGGACGTCTGCCGCGAGCAGGAGCCGCCGCTGCGGCCGGCCGTCGGGGACGTCCCCCACCGCAGGGTCTCCTGCTGGCTCCAGGACGGCAGCGGACCGGTCCCGGTCGAGCTCTCCGCCAGGCCGCCGTCCGGCACCACGACCGGCACCCCCGCCCCCCAGGCCCGGAAGGGAGACCGCGCATGACCACCACCGTGTCCCCCGAGGTGGTCCACGGCCCGCCCGCCTCCGGCGTCCCGGCGCTGGAGGCCCGCCATCTCACCAAGCACTTCCCGGTGCACTCGCTGGGCCGCGGCCCCCGGCAGGTCGTCCACGCCGTCGAGGACGTCTCGCTGGCGCTGCCGTACGGCACGGTCACCGCCGTGGTCGGCGAGAGCGGCAGCGGCAAGTCGACGCTGACCCGGATGCTGACCCGGCTGATCAAGCCCACCTCGGGCGAACTCCTGCTGGACGGCGCCCCGGTGGGCGCGGACGGCCGCTCCCGGCGGGACTACACCGGCCAGGTGCAGATGGTCCTCCAGGACCCGTTCTCCTCGCTGAACGCCGCGCACAGCGTCCGCTACCACCTCTCCCGCCCGCTGCGGCTGCACGGCACCCCGCGCTCGCAGGTGGAGCAGCGCTCGCTGGAGCTGCTGGAGCGGGTGGCGCTGCATCCCGCCTCCACCTATCTGGACAAGTACCCGCACGAGCTCTCCGGCGGCCAGCGGCAGCGGGTGGCGATCGCCCGCGCGCTGGCGGTCAACCCGCGGGTGCTGCTGGCCGACGAGCCGGTCTCCATGCTGGACGTCTCGATCCGGCTGGGCGTCCTCAACCTGCTGGACGAACTGCGGGAGCGCGAGCGGCTCGCGGTCCTGTACGTGACCCACGACATCGCCTCCGCCCGCTACCTCGCGGACTGCGTGGTGGTGATGTACGCGGGCCAGGTCGTCGAGTCGGGCCCGGCGGCCCGGATCACCGACGACCCCAAGCACCCCTACACCCAGCTCCTGCTGAGCGCCGCCCCGGACCCGGAGCGGCAGGAGCCCGTCGAACTGCGCGGCCGGGGAGCTCCACCCAGCCTGGTCGCGCCGCCCAGCGGCTGCCGGTTCCATCCGCGCTGCCCGTTCGCCATGGACGTCTGCCGGGAGCAGACCCCGCCGCCGTTCCCGATCGGAACCGCGCCGGACGGCGGACGGCAGGTGGCGGCCTGCTGGCTTTCCGCAGGTGCACCAGCAACACCCCAACCACCCACGGCACCTGAATTTCCGTCAGGTCCTGAGTCCGACACAGCCGCTGAGGCGTAGTCACCGAGGAGACGTTTCACATGAGTCGCAGATCCACCGTCACGGGGATGGCGATCGTCGCCGCCCTGGCCCTGGGGGCCGCGGCCTGTTCCAGCTCCAGCCCGAGCTCGAACTCGTCGTCGGGCGCCTCCGGGGGCTCGGCGAAGCCGCTGGTCATCGAGGACAACCCGATCTCGTCCTTCACCAACGACTTCAACCCGTTCGACACCAAGTCGTCCAGCAGCGACGAGAACACCAACGCGCTGGTCTACGAGCCCCTGCTGCAGTACAACACCCTCAACTCGGCCCAGCCGCCCATCCCGTGGCTGGCCACCAAGTGGGCCTGGAGCAACGGCAACAAGACCCTCACGCTGAGCCTGAAGCAGGGCGTGAAGTGGTCCGACGGCCAGGCGTTCAGCTCGGCCGACGTCAAGTTCACGATGCAGCTGCTGGCGAAGAACCCCGGCGCGAACCGCTGGGGCGTGCCCAACGTCTCCTCGGTCAGCACCCCTGACGCCAACACCGTGGTGCTGAACTACTCCACCCCGCAGTCGGCCGCGCTGGCCAACATCGGCAACACGCTGATCGTTCCGCAGCACATCTGGTCCAGCGTCACCAACCCGGCCACCGCGGTGATAGCCACCAGCAAGGCGATCGGCACCGGCCCGTTCCTGGTGGACAAGTTCACCCCGCAGAACATCACCTACAAGGCCAACAACGGCTACTGGGGCGGCGCGCCGAAGGTGAAGGCGGTCTCGCTGCCCGCCTACGCCAACAACGACGCGGCCACCCTGGCGCTCTCCTCCGGGCAGATCGACCTGGCCGGCAACAACATCAACAACGTCGAGAACACCTTCGTCGCCAAGAACCCGAGCACCAACCACCTGTTCATGGAGAAGCCGCCGTACTTCCCCGGCACCAACACGGTGGTCCTGCTGCTCAACAACAAGTCGACCAGCGCCCCGGCGCTCGCCGACGCCGGCGTCCGCAAGGCGATCAGCGCCGGCGTCGACCGGCAGGCCCTCGCCACCCAGTGCGAGACCAACTACGAGCTGCCCGCGTCCTCCTCCGGCGGACTGACCCTGCCGATGGACAAGGCCTTCCTGGACTCGAAGGTCTCCGACGACCTCAAGCCGACCACCGACTCGGCCAAGGTCACCTCGCTGATGCAGGGCGCCGGCTACACCAAGACCGGCGGCAAGTGGACCAAGGGCGGCCAGACCGTCAAGTTCACCATCATCGACCCCAACTCCTTCAGCGACTACTGGTGCGGCGCCCAGCAGATCGCCAAGCAGCTGAACGCCGAGGGCTTCGACGTCACCGCGAACGGCGCGTACGACCCGAACACCTGGAGCGACGCGGTCACCAACGGCAAGTACGACGCCAGCATCCACTGGGGCCAGGGCGGCACGCCGTTCCAGCGGCTGCAGTTCATCGCCGACTCGGCGCAGAGCGCGCCCGTCGGCCAGCCGGCGGCGGGCGACCTGGAGCGCTACCAGTCCGCGGCCGCGGACGCCGCGGTGAAGACCTATGAGAGCGCCACCACCACCGACCAGGCGCAGGCCGCCCTCAACAAGCTGCAGGAGCAGATCGCGGCGGACGCGCCCAGCACCCCGATCCTGTACGGCGCCGGCTGGTACGAGTACTCCACGGCCAACTTCACCGGCTGGGCCAACGAGTCCAACCCGTACGTCAACCCGGCACCGAACGACCAGAACTACGAGTACCTGGTGCTGCACCTGAAGCCGAACTCCTGACCTTCCCGCCTCCCCGCGGCAGGTCGGGCCACCGCGCCGGGCCGAAGTACCCTCCGATCAGGGTCGACGGGTACTTCGGCCCGGCGTCCGCCGGTGCGCGCCCGCGGTCGGCGCGCGCCGGCGGTCCCGGCTCTCGGACGCTCCCGAGGGCCGGGCTCAGGGGCGCGGGATGTTCCGGAGGTTGCTCCGGGCCATGTCGATCATCTTCCCCACCCCGCCGTCCAGCACCGTCCGGCCGGCGGCCAGCGCGAAGCCCTTCACCTGGGCGGCCGTGATGTGCGGCGGCAGGGAGAGGGCGTTGGGATCGGTGACCACGTCCACCAGGGCCGGCCCCGGAGCGGCGAAGGCCTCGGTGAGGGCGTCCCGCACCTCGCCGGGCTGGGTGACCCGCACCCCGTGGAAGCCGCAGACCCTGGCGATCGAGGCGTAGTCCACCGCGCCGTTGTCGATCTCGTACTCCGGGTACCCGGAGACCATCATCTCCAGCTTGATCATGCCGAGCGCGCCGTTGTTGAAGACCACGATCTTCACCGGCATCCGCTCCCGGTACTTGGCGACCGTCAGCAGCTCGCCCATCAGCATGCCTAGTCCGCCGTCCCCGGACATCGAGACCACCTGCCGCCCCGGGTGGGCGAGTTGGGCACCCATCGCGTGCGGCAGCGCGTTGGCCATCGAGCCGTGGAGGAACGAGCCGATCACCCGGCGCCGGCCGTTCGGGGTCAGGTAGCGGGCGGCCCACACGTTGTTCATCCCGGTGTCCACGGTGAAGACCGCGTCGTCTGCGGCGACCTCGTCCAGCACATAGGCCACGTACTCGGGGTGGATCGGGGTGTGCCGCTCGATGTTCCTGGTGTACGCGCCGACCACGTTCTCCAGCGCGCGGGCGTGCTTGCGCAGCATCGAGTCCAGGAACGACCGGTCCTGACGCTGCTTCAGCAGCGGCTGCACGGCCCGCAGCACCGCCCCGACGTCCCCGTGGACGGCCAGGTCCAGCGGCGTGCGCCGGCCGAGCCTGGTCGCGTCGTGGTCGATCTGCACGGTGTTCCGCCCGGGCAGGAAGGTGTCGTACGGGAAGTCGGTGCCGAGCAGCACCAGCAGGTCCGCCTCGCGCAGCGCCTCGTCGCAGGCGCCGTAGCCGAGCAGTCCGCTCATCCCGACGTCGTACGGGTTGTCGAACTGGATCCACTCCTTGCCCCGCAGCGAGTGGCCGACCGGTGCCTGCACCGTGCCGGCCAGCTGCATCACCTCGCCGTGGGCGTTGCGCACCCCGGCGCCGGCGAAGAGCACCGGCTTCCGCGCCCGGTTGAGCAGCTCCGCGAGCGCCTCCACCTGCGAGTCCCGCGGGACGGGGGTGGCGAACTCGGTGAGGAAGGAGCTCTCCCCGGTCGGGTTGGCCGGGGCCAGCGCGGCGACGTCGCCGGGGAAGGCGATCACCGACACCCCGCCGCCGCCGAGGGTGTGCTGGATCGCGGTGCGCAGCACCCGGGGCAGCTGGGCCGGGGTGCCGGCCATCTCGCAGTAGCCGGAGCAGTCCTCGAAGACCCGGGTGGGGTGGGTCTCCTGGAAGTAGCCGGTGCCGATCTGCGCGGACGGGATGTGCGAGGCCAGCGCGAGCACCGGCACGTTGTTCCGGTGGGCGTCGTACAGCCCCTGGATGAGGTGGGTGTTGCCGGGGCCGCAGGACCCCGCGCAGACCGCGAGCCGGCCGGTGGTCTCCGCCTCGGCGGCCGCGGCGAAGGCGCCGGCCTCCTCGTTGCGGACGTGCACCCACTCGATGGCCCCGTCGCTGCGCCGGATCGCGTCGACGACGGGGTTGAGACTGTCCCCCACCACCCCGTAGATCCGTTTCACGCCGGCCTGGCGCAGTACGGTGATCATCTGCTCCGCGACGCTGGAGTCCGCCACAGTCTCCTCCGGATGCTGACCGGCGATCATCTGACCGGGCCAGTACACCAGTTCAGCCGGGACTCCGCGCGCTTGGGGGCGGCGTGTCAGCGCTCAGGCGGAGCCGAAGACGTAGGGGAGTCCGATGCTGGTCGCGGTGACGACCACCCACAGGACGCCGCCGAGGAGGATCGGCCGGACGCCCGCCCGGCGCAGCCCGGCGAGGTCGGTGGAGAGCCCGATGCCGGCCAGCGCCACCGTGATCAGGAAGACCGCCAGGGTGCTCAGCGGCCCATGGGCGGCCGACGGGATGCCGCCCGCGGTGTTGAGCCCGGCCAGCAGCAGGAAGCCGACCAGGAACCAGGGGACCAGCCTGAGCGGCCGCACCCGGCCCGCGCCCGGCCCGTTCTGCGCCCGCGCTCCGGTCCGCGCCCCTCCCGTGCTCCGGCCCCTGCTCCCTCCCGCGCTTCCGCCCCGCGCGCCCGGCGGGCCGTCAGCGCCGCCAGGCCCAGGCAGATCGGGATGATCAGCAGCGTCCGGGTGAGCTTGACGACCACCGCGTGGTTCGCCGCCGCGTGCCCGTACACACTGGCCGCGGCCACCACCGAGGACATGTCGTTGACGGCGGTCCCGGCGAACAGCCCGAACGCCTGCTGGCTCATCCCGAGCAGATGCCCCAGCGTCGGGAAGATCAGTACCGCGGCCACATTGAAGACGAAGATGGTGGAGACCGCGTAGGCGATGTCGACCTCCGCGGCGGCGATCACCGGCGCCGCCGCGGCGATCGCCGAGGCCCCGCAGATCCCGGTGCCCACACCGACCAGGGTGCGGAGGTCCGAGGGGACCCCCATCCGCCGCCCGACCAGCGCCGCCGCACCCAGGCAGACGGCCAGGGTGCCGAGCATCACCGGCAGCGAACCGGCGCCCACCCGGACCACCTGCAGCAGTGAGAGCTGCGCCCCCAGCGCCACCACGGCGACCTGGAGGACGGGCTTGGCAGCGGTGGCGATCCCCGGCTTCAGCCGCTCCCCCGGCTTGGCCAGCGCGGCGATCACCGCGCCGATCACGATCGCCGTCACCGGAGCCCCGACCGTCGGCGCCAGCCGCCCCACGAGGGTGGCCGCCACCGCCACCGCGACCGCCAGCGCCAGCCCCGGAGCCCGCCGCCGGACCCCCTCCCAGCGGCGCACCGGCCAGGCCGGCCGGGACCGCGGCTGCGACTGCGACCGCGACCGCGACCGCGCTTCCCTGTGCACCCGGCTGGAGGAGGAACCCACTTCGCTGCTCATGATCGACACTCTGCGGGCGGACCGGTCGTCCCGGTAGCCCCGGATATTCGCTGACGTTATAACGCCGGGTTATGACACCGCCCGCCGAGCGGCTAAATTACGTGGTCATGGCCTACACCCCGGACCCGGAGTCGCTGCGCCTGCTGGTCCTCATCGACGAGTCCGGCAGCCTCAGCGGTGCCGCCGCGGCGCTCGGCCTCTCCCAGCCGGCCGCCAGCAAGCGGCTCTCCACCCTGGAGCGCGGCCTCGGCCTCACCCTCGCCGACCGCACCCGGCAGGGCACCCGGCTCACCCCCGCAGGCCGGGTGGTAGCCGGCTGGGCCCAGCGGGTCCTCACCCAGCTGGACAACCTCCTCTCCGGCGCCGAGTCGCTGCGCTCGCAGCGCAACGCGGAGCTGCGGGTGGCCGCCAGCATGACGCTGGCCGAGCACCTGGTCCCGGCCTGGGTCGGCGAGCTGCGCCGCCGCCATCCGGGCCTCTACGTCGGGCTTCAGGTGACCAACAGCGAGCATGTGCCAGGGCTGGTCCGGTCCGGTGCGGTGGACCTGGGGTTCATCGAGTCGCCGCGCCCGCCCCGCGACCTCTCCACCCGCCGGGTGGCCAGGGACCGCCTGGTCGTGGTGGTCGCGCCGAACCACCCCTGGGCCCGCCGCCGCGCCCCGCTCTCCGCCGCCGAACTCGCCGCCACCCCGCTGGTCGCCAGGGAACCCGGCTCGGGCACCCGGGACACCCTGGAGCTCGCCCTGAGCCGGGCCGGCGCGGCGATGGCCCCGCCGCTGCTCGAGGTGGGCTCCTCGGCGGCGATCCGCAGCGCCGTGGCGGACGGCACCGGGCCCGCCGTGATGAGCGAGCTCGCGGTGATCTCCGACGTCGCGGACGGCCGGCTGACCACCGTGCAGGTGGAGGGGCTCGACCTCTCCCGCTCGCTGCGCGCGGTCTGGCCCGGCGGCCGCCGCCTGGTCGGCCCCCCGGCCGAACTCCTGGCCGCGATCACCGGCAAGCGGCGGTGACCCCGGCCGGCCTGCCGGCCGGCCCTGTCAGCCGGAGCCGCCGGGTCAGTGCCGGACCCGGGCGGCCACCACCGAGTCCTCGGCCGCGATCGCCCGCCCGGCGGGGTACCTGAGGGCCTCGGGCGGCAGCGGCTCCACCCGCCCGCTGCGCAGCACCAGCAGTCGCCCGCCGCCCTGCCGCTCCCGTGCCCCGGCCGCCACCCGGCGCACCGCCTGCGCGGCCACCGCGCCGGCCGAGCCGAAGAACACCGGCCCGGCGCCGACCGCCGCCCGGATCTGGTCCGCCACCAACTCGTAGTGGGTGCAGCCCAGCACCAGCGCCCGCACCCGCTCCGGGGTGCGCGAGGCCGCGTCGGCCACTGCCCGGGAGACGGCCGGCTGGTCCGCCCGGTCCACCGCGTCGGCCAGCCCCGGGCAGGCCACCTCGACGATCTCGGCGGCACCGCCGAACTCGTCGATCAGACCGCTCTGGTAGGGGCTTCCGGTGGTCGCCGGGGTGGCCCAGATGGCCACCGAGCCGCCGCCCGCCGCCGCCGGCTTGATCGCCGGCACCGTGCCGACCACCGGGATCTCCGGCTCCAGCTCCGCCCGAATCGCCTCCAGCGCGTGCACCGAGGCCGTGTTGCAGGCGACGATCAGCGCGTCCGGCCCCTCGGCCGCCGCGGCGCGGGCCACGGCCAGCGCGTGGGCCGTGACGTCCTCCGGGGTACGCGGCCCCCAGGGCATGCCGTCCGGGTCGCTGGACAGCACCAGGTCGGCGTCCGGCCGCAGCTCACGCAGCGCCGCCGCGGCGGCGAGCAGCCCGATGCCCGAGTCCATGAGTGCGATCTTCACAACGCCAGACCCTAACCGATCGGTCCGCCGACGATGCGTCAGACTCTTGTGCCGTGACCGCACTGACCTGGATCTCACTCGTCTCGCTGCTCGCCTGGCTCTGGCTGCTGCTCGGCCAGGGCTTCTTCTGGCGGACCGACCAGCGGCTACCGGAACGGCGGCCGCCGCGCAGCTGGCCCGAGGTGGCGGTGGTGGTCCCGGCCAGGGACGAGGCCGAGGTCCTGGAGTCCTCGCTGGGCTCGCTGCTGGCGCAGAAGTACCCGGGGCGGGCGCGGGTGGTGCTGGTCGACGACAACTCCACCGACGGCACCGGCGACATCGCCCGCCGCCTCGCCGAGGCCGAGGGCTCCCTGCCGCTCACCGTCACCACCCCAGGTGAGCCGCCGGCCGGCTGGACCGGGAAGCTCTGGGCGCTGCGGCACGGCGTCGAACTGGCGGAGCGCCAGGGCACCCCGGTCTACCTGCTGCTCACCGACGCGGACATCGCCCACGGCCCGGACTCCCTCGCCGACCTGGTCTCCGCGGCCGAGACCAGCGGCCTGGCCATGGTCTCCCAGATGGCCCGGCTGCGGACCAGCACCCGCTGGGAGAAGCTCATCGTCCCGGCCTTCGTCTACTTCTTCGCCCAGCTATACCCCTTCCGCTGGAGCAACCGGCCGGGGACGCGGACGGCCGCCGCGGCGGGCGGCTGCTCGCTGGTCCGCGCGGACGCGCTGGAGCGCGCGGGGGGCGTGGCGGCGATCCGGGGCGCGGTCATCGACGACGTCTCGCTGGCGAGGCTGATCAAGCGCGACGGCGGGCGGACCTGGCTGGGCCTCGCCGAGGCCGTCGACTCGATCCGGCCGTATCCGGAGCTGGGCCAGCTCTGGCGGATGGTCTCGCGCAGCGCGTACGCCCAGCTCCAGCACTCCGTGCTGCTGCTGGCCGGGACGGTGCTGGGGCTGGCGCTCGTGTATCTGGTCCCGCCGGTGGCGACCGTCATCGGGGCGGCCACCGCGGACTGGCCGGCGCTGGCGCTGGGCGGGGCGGCCTGGCTGCTGATGACCGCGACCTTCGTCCCGATGCTGCGCTACTACCGGCTGACGCCGGCGGGCGCGCTTCTGCTGCCGTTCACCGCGTCGCTCTATCTGCTGATGACGGTCGACTCGGCCGTCCAGCACTGGCGCGGCCGCGGCGCCGCGTGGAAGGGCCGCACCTACGGCTGAGCGCCGCCGCCCCGAGTCGCGGAGCGACCGAAGGGGCGCGGGGAACTGCGCGGCCGACCATCGAACCGCCCGCAGTCGGCTGCGGAGTCCGAGTTGCAACCCGGGGGCCGTTGCCGAGTGCGGCAGGGTGCGGCGCCGGCCGCGCAGTTCCCCGCGCCCCTTCGGTCGCTCCGCGACTCGCCCGGGGGCGAAAAAGCTACAGCGCGACGCCCAGCAGCGCGTCCACCGCCCGGGAGACCAGGCCGGGAGCGGACGGGTCCGCGCCGCCCTCCGCGGACTGCCGCGCGACCCAGCGGTCGACCGCCGCCAGCGCCGCCGGCGCGTCGAGGTCGTTCGCCAGCGCCTCGCGGATCTCCCGCAGCAGCGACTCCGCCGACGGCCCGTCCGGCCGCGACACCGCGGCCCGCCAGGACGCCAGCCGCGCCTCCGCCTCGGCCAGCCCCGCGTCCGTCCACTCCCAGTCCGACCGGTAGTGGTGCGCCAGCAGCGCCAGCCGAATGGCGCCCGGGTCGACTCCGTCCCGCCGCAGCCGCGACACGAACACCAGGTTGCCCCGCGACTTGGACATCTTCTCGCCGTCCAGCGCGACCATCCCGGCGTGGACGTACGCCTTGGCGAAGGGGTACTCCCCGGTCGCCATCTGACCGTGCGAGGCGCCCATCTCGTGGTGGGGGAAGGAGAGGTCGGAGCCTCCGCCCTGGATGTCGAAGTCCATGCCCAGGTGTTCGAGGGCGATCGCCACGCACTCGATGTGCCAGCCCGGGCGCCCGCGTCCCAGCTCGGTCTCCCAGGCGGGCTCGCCGGGCCGCGCGGCCATCCAGAGCAGCGGGTCGAGGCGGTGCTTCTTGCCCGGGCGGTCGGGGTCCCCGCCGCGCTCGGCGAAGAGCGGCAGCATCTCCTCCTCGCTGAGCCGGGACACCTGGCCGAAGTGCGGGTCGGACTCCACGGAGAAGTAGATGTCGCCGTCGACCTCGTAGGCCGCGCCGGCCTCCAGCAGCCGCTGGACCAGCGGGACGATGGTCGGGATGGCCTCGACCGCGCCGATGTAGTGCGCGGGCGGCAGCATCCGCAGGGCCGTCATGTCCTCGCGGAAGAGCGCGGTCTCCCGCTCGGCCAGCTCGGTCCAGTCCTGCCCGGTGTCGACGGCCCGCTCCAGCAGCGGATCGTCCACGTCGGTGACGTTCTGGACGTAGACGACGTCGTGGCCGGCGTCCCGCCACACCCGCTGGATCAGGTCGAAGGCGTTGTAGGTGGCCGCGTGCCCCATGTGGGTCGCGTCGTATGGGGTGATCCCGCAGACGTAGAGGCGGGCGGTAGGACCGGGTTCGACGGTCCGCGGGGCTCCGGAGGACGTGTCGTAGACACGCAGCGGGAGCCCCTTACCGGGGAGTGCGGGTACCTCGGAGGCAGGCCAGGCATGCATACGCACGACTCTAACCGCGCGGTCCGATCATCCGCTATTGGGCCCTGTCCTCAGCCGATAATCGACGCGTACAAGTATCTGCCGCCCCGCCCCGTCGCCCCCGCCCGGCTCAGATCGGCGGCCAGGGCACGGCGGGCCAGTCCCCGGAGGGGAGCGGGTGGACGCCGGATTCGAGGAGACCGGTGACCCGGCCGCGCAGCGCGGTCAGCTCCTCGGCGGTGAGCAGCGCGGCCAGCCGCCGGTCCAGCGCGGCGCCCTCCGCCAGCTCGCCGTCCAGTCGGCCGAGTACCTCGACCGCCTCCCCGGTCAGCGGCTCCCCCGCCCAGCCCCACAGCAGGGTGCGGAGCTTGGGCGGGACGGCGAAGGTCACCCCGTGGTCGATCCCGTACAGCCGGCCGTCGGCCGCCGTGAGGAGATGGCCGCCCTTGCGGTCGCCGTTGTTTATCACCGCGTCGAGCACGGAGAGCCTGCGGAGCCGCTGGTCGTCGGCGTGCACCAGCAGGGCCGTCCGGCCGCCGCCGACCTCGGCGCGGCCGATCGCCCGCCAGCCGGGCTCCGGCTCCTGGGCGTCCTGCAGCGCCAGCAGCGCGTGCGGCCCGCCGTCCTCCTCGTCCGCCCGGCCGGTGCCCGCGCCGTCCGCGGCCTCGGCGCCCGGCGCTCCCTCCGCGTCCGCCGCGTCCGCCGCACCGGGATCGGGCGTGTCCAGCTCGGGCGTCTCCACCGGCTCGATCCAGAGCTGCACCATCCCCTCACCGAACGGTCCCTCGCGGAGCACCGTCGGCGGGATCAGCGGCCAGCCGGCGGCGGCGGCCACCTCGTAGGCGGCCGTCTCCCGGGCCGCCAGGGTGCCGTCCGGGAAGTCCCACAGCGGGCGCTCACCGGCCACCGGCTTGTAGACGCAGAAGGCCTCCACCCCATCGGCGTCCACCGAGCAGTAGAAGGCCGCGTTGGAGGCCGTGGTGAGGCGGCCGTGGACGGTCAACCCGCCCTCGCGCAGCAGCTCCAGGGCGCGTATCGGGTCCGCGGCGAGCTCGGCGCAGGCCACCGGGTCCGCGACCGGGATCGCGGCCTCGGCGCTCAGCGCCGGTACCCGTTCTGACGGGGGCAGACGTGCCCCTCCGGGTCCAGCGGGAGGCTGCAGAACGGGCAGGACGGCCGCCCGGCGGCGACCAGCTCCAGCGCCCGCTTGGCGAAGGACCGCGCCATCGCGCCGGACATCGTCACCCGGAGCAGCGGCGGGCCGTTCTCGTCGTCCTCGAAGAGCTCCTCCTCGTCGGCCGACTCCGGGTCGTCCGGATCGGACTCGACCATGGCCTGCGCCTCGACGATCACCCGCTCCTGGTTGCCGTCCCAGGCCAGCGCCATGGTGCCGACCCGGAACTCCTCGTCCAGCGGCACGTCGAGCGGGGCCGTGTCGACCATGTCGGTCGGGGCGACCGCCGGGACCGGAGCGCTGCCGCCGGTGCGCCGCAGCACCTCGTCGAGCAGCTCGTCGACGCGCTCGGCCAGCGCCTCCACCTGCGCCTTCTCCAGCAGAACACTGGTGGTGCGCCCCTCACCGCTCGCCTGGAGATAGAAGGCGCGGTGGCCTGGCTCACCCACCGTTCCGGCGACGAAGCGCTCGGGCGGATCGTAGAGGAACACCTGACGGGGCACAGCTCCTGCTCCGATGCTCGGGTCGACAGTTCGGACGACTTCACCCTATCCCTGAGACACGGTGGATCATCGCACGCCGGGGTCACCGCCGATCACCGCGTCCGAGGAGGGACCCTCCTCGCGGCCCGACGAACTGCCCGCTCCCGCCGCGTCCTTGGACCCCTGGTCGGAGGGCCTGGGGGCGAGCGAGGCCAGCCCGCCGGTGTCGCCGAGCCGGAGCAGGAAGGGGCGCATCGGGGTGTAGCGGATGGCGGTCACCGAGCAGGGCTCCACGGAGATCCGCTGGAAGTCGTCCAGGTGCATGCCGAGGGCGTCGGCCGCCACCGCCTTGATCACGTCGCCGTGGGAGCAGGCCAGCCAGACCGCGTCCGGGCCGTGCTCCTCGGCGACCCTGGCGTCCCACTCGCGGACCGCCTCCACCGCGCGGTGGCTCATCTCCCGCAGCGACTCGCCCTCGGGACCGGGGAAGACGGCCGCCGAGGGATGCGCCTGGACCGTGCGCCAGAGCGGCTCGTCGGCCAGCTCGGCCAGCTTCCGACCGGTCCAGTCGCCGTAGCGGCACTCGCCGATCCGCTCGTCCCGGTGGTCCGGCACGGGGGTGCCGGCCGCGGCGCGGGCGGAGAGCAGCGGGGCGACGGTCTGCCGGCAGCGGTCCAGCGGACTGCTGACGACCAGTGAGATCGGCAGCTCGGCGAGGCGGTCGACCAGGCCGTCGGCCTGCCGGCGCCCGCTCTCGTCCAGGTCGACCCCGGGGCTCCAGCCGGCGAGCACACCCGAGGTGTTGGCGGTGGAGCGTCCGTGGCGTACGAGCAGCAGCGTGGGCATGCGCCCCAGCGTAGGTCGTCGGGGCGCGAAACGATCCCCCGCCCCCGGCGCGGCCCGGGGCGACCCCGGGCCGGCCTCGCGCCACACTGGCGCGCCGCGCCCGGGCGGTGCCGTCACGGGCCGGCGGTCGCCACAATGGCCCTGTGACGCCTCCCGTACCGCGCCAGGACCCTGCCGGCCGCCGCCCCCGCCCCGATGCCGCCCGCGCGGATGCCGCCGGTCCCGACGGGGGAGCGGACGACCCCGCCCTGTCCTCGTCCTCGCGGGTGCGGCGGCCGGGCCCGGTCGGCGCCGGGCCGGGGGCACCGCGCTGCCGGTTCGTCGAGGGCCGCCGGCTGCTGCCGGAGCGGGTCGGCCTCCACGAGGGCCTGGACCGGGTCCGCGGCGCGGGGCCGGGCGGCGAGCTCTTCCTCTGGGTCGACCTCCACCGCCCCGGCCCGGAGGCCTTCGAGACGCTCCAGCACGAGCTGGGACTGCACCCGCTGGCCGTCGAGGACGCCGTCAAGGCCCACCAGCGGCCCAAGATCGAGCTCTACGGGGACGTCCTCTTCACCGTCCTCAAGAGGGTCCGCCTGGACGAGCGGGCCGACGACGGCCTGGCCGTCGGCGAGCTGATGCTCTTCGTGGGCGCCGACTTCGTGGTCACGGTCCGGCACGACGAAGACGGTGGCGCACCCGATCCGCTGCCCGAGCTCCGGCAGCGGCTGGCCGACGCGCCCCCGGCGCTCACCGGCGGCCCCGCCGCCCTGCTGCATGCCGCCTGCGACGCGGTGGTCGACGACTACCTCGCCGTCGAGGTCGAACTCGACGACGAGACGGGCGAGTTGGACGCGGATGTGTTCGCCGAGCCGCGCCCGCCCCGGCTGGCCGAGCGGATCTACGGGGGCAAGCGCCGGCTGGTCGCCTTCCGCCGGGCCACCGCCCCGCTGCTGCCGGCCGTGGTTCGGCTGGCCGGCGGCGGCGTGCCGCACCTCCCGGACGAGGCCAGGCCGTTCTTCCGGGACGTGGCGGACCACCTCACCGAGGTGACCGAGCGGGTGGAGGCGATGGAACGCCAGCTCGCGGACGTGCTGGACGCCGACCTGGCGCAGATCGGCCTGCGGCAGAACGACGACATGCGGAAGATCTCCGCCTGGGCCGCGCTGGTCGCCGTGCCCACCCTGATCGCCGGGGTCTACGGGATGAACTTCCGCTGGATGCCCGAGCTCGACCTGCCCTGGGGATACCCGGCGGCGATCGGGCTGATGGTGGTGGTCTGCTGGGTGCTGTACCGGGTGTTCAAGCGCAGCGGCTGGCTCTGAGGTCCCTGCGGAGAAATTCTCGGCATTTCCCGGTGCGGAGCCGTAACCCCCGTGCGCTCCGCTCGTTCTACCGGGTACCCGTCGGCCGCGGCGGGGACAAACCCCCGAGCTCCCGCCGCGGCTGCCGTGGTCTTCCGGCTACGCCAGTCCGGCCTGCTCCACGGCCTCTGCGGCGGTGCGGAGCGCCTCGATCCGCTCGTCCAGGGTGAACCCGGCCGGGGTCAGGTTGACGGTGGTGACGCCGACGGCCGCGTAGGCCTGAAGCCGCTCGGCGATCCGGTCCCTGGTGCCGATCAGCGTGGTCCGGTCGATCATCTCCTGCGGGACGGCCGCGGCGGCGTCGTCGTACTCCTTGGCCAGGTACTTGTCCTGGATCTCCGCCGCCTCCTTCTCGTACCCGAGCCGCTGGGCGATGCGGTTGTAGAAGTTCTGCTTGCGGCTGCCCATCCCGCCGACGTAGAGGGCGGTGTAGGGACGGAAGAAGTTGGCCGCGGCCTCGATGTCCGCGGCCTCGTCCGTGGCGGTGACCGCGATCGGGACGTTCGGCGCCAGGTCGAAGCCGTCCAGCGTCTTGCCGGCCTTCTCGCGGCCGGCCCGCAGCGGGTCCACGGAGATGGCGGACTGCTCGGGGGCGAAGAAGATGCCCAGCCAGCCGTCCGCGATCTCGCCGGTCAGCTCAAGGTTCTTGGGGCCGATGGCGGCGATGTAGGTGGGGATCTCCTCCCGCACCGGGTGGACGATCAGCTTCAGCGGCTTGCCGGGCCCGTCCGGCAGCGGCAGCGTCCAGTTGGCGCCCTCGTGGACGACCCGCTCCCGGGACAGCGCCTTGCGGATGATCTCCACGTACTCGCGGGTCCTGGCCAGCGGCTTGTCGAACTTGACCCCGTACCAGCCCTCCGAGACCTGGGGGCCGGAGACGCCCAGGCCGAGCCGGAAGCGGCCGCCGGAGAGGGTGTCCAGAGTGGCCGCGGTCATCGCGGTCATGGTCGGGGTGCGGGCCGGGATCTGGAAGATCGCCGAACCGACGTCGATCCGCTCGGTCTTGGCGGCGACGTAGGCCAGCACGGTGGCCGCGTCCGAACCGTAGGCCTCGGCGGCCCAGCAGACCGAGTAGCCCAGCCGGTCCGCCTCCTGGGCCACGGCCAGATTGTCCGCGTCGTTTCCGGCACCCCAGTAGCCGAGGTTGATTCCCAGACGCAAGCTCACTTCGGTTCCCGCCTCTCCCGCCTGATGCGCTCTCGCGCGGCTGCCCGGGCCCCCGTCCCGCGCGGACGGCCCTTCGCGGCGACCCTATCCGGGCCCGGCAGGACGGGGCTACCCGCCAGTAGAGATCTTCGCCACCTTGTTCCCGCGGAGGGGAGAGTTCCGTGGCCGCCCCGGCGGGGCACGACACGCCGAGACCGCCGCGCCCGCAGGGCAGCCCGGACGGCGCGATCCGCGTAGGCTCGCCCCGGCGCCCGTGCGGCGCACGGGAGATGAGGGAGAACGCAAGGGTGGAACAGCGACACCTCGGCCGTACCGGACTGCGGGTGTCCCGCCTCGGACTCGGCACGATGACCTGGGGCCGGGACACCGACGAGCAGGACGCGGCGGACCAGTTGAAGGCCTTCGTGGAGGCCGGCGGCACCCTGGTGGACACCGCGGACGTCTACGCGGACGGGGGCGCCGAGTACATCCTGTCGCAGTTCGTCGGCGATCTGGTGCCGCGCGACGAGCTGGTGATCGCCACCAAGGCGGGCAGCGTCCCCGACCCCGACCGCCGCTTCGACACCTCCCGCGGACACCTCCTCGGCGCGCTGGACTCCTCACTTGAGCGGCTCGGGACGGACTACGTCGACCTCTGGCAGGTGCACGCGTACGACCCGGCGACGCCGACCGAGGAAACCCTGGCCACCCTCGACCTGGCGGTGTCCTCCGGCCGGGCCCGCTACGTCGGGGTCTCCAACTACTGCGGCTGGCAGCTCACCAAGGCCGCCACCTGGCAGCGCGCGGTCCCCGGCCGCACCCCGCTGGCCTCCACGCAGATGGAGTACTCCCTGCTGCAGCGAGGTATAGAGCGCGAGGTGCTGCCCGCGGCGATGGACAGCGGCGTCGGACTGCTGGCCTCCTCGCCGCTCGGCCGCGGGGTGCTCACCGGCAAGTACCGGCACGGCACCCCGCAGGACTCGCGCGGGGCCTCGCCGTACCTCTCCGGCTTCGTCCAGCCGTACCTGGACGAGCGGGGGCGGGCGATCGTGGACGCGGTGGCCACCGCGGCGGACGGCCTGGGCTGCACCCCGCTCCAGGTCGCGCTGGCCTGGGTGCGGGACCAGCCGGGAGTGTCCGCGCCGATCCTCGGCGCCCGGACCGCCGAGCAGCTGCGGGCCGCGTTGAGCGCGGAGTCGCTGAACCTGCCGGAGGAGATCGGCGAGGCGCTGGACGACGTGTCGGCGCCCGTCCACTACTACCCGGACCAGGACTGGCAGCAGCTGTAGCGCGGGAGTCGCGGACCGGGTGGGGCGGGCCTCGCGGGCGTTGTCAGTGGCTCCGGATAGCCTCGGGATGCTCGACACGCACGACCACAGGACTGGAGCCGGAAGTGACCGACCTCGACGCCGCGGGCGGCGACCCGAAGGACATCGCCGCCGCGATCCGCGCCCTCGGAGGCAACATCGCCCTCGGCACCGGCCACCTTCCGACCCCGCCGCCGAAGCCCCGGGCGACGGACGAGGGGGACGGAGAGCGGGACGCAGAGGGCGAGGCCGACGCCGAGGGTGCCGCGAACGCAGAGGGCGAGGCGGAGGCGGCGGACGGCGGTGCGGCCGGCGAGGCGGGGGCGGAAGCGGCCGGGGAGTCCGAGGCCGCGGAGACGCCGGAGAGGGCGGAGGCGGCGGCGAGCGCAGGAACGGCGGAGACCGCGGAGATCCCGGAGTCCGCGGGGCCCACCGCCGAGGCGGGGCCGGCCGGGGCGACGCCCGTCGACGCCCCGGCGAACGACTCCCCGCGCAGGGCCCCCGCGTCCGCCGCCGCCCCTGCCCTGCCGGACTCCGTGCGGGAGGAGGCCGAGCGGGCCGCGAGCGAGGTCCTCCAGCGCGGCGGCGCCCCGCCGAGCTGGCCGCGCCCGCGGTGGCCGCCCTCGGCGAGCGGGCCGCGGCGGTCCTGCGCGAGGACCCGTGGGCCGTGCTGGCCCTCCCCGGCGTCCGCCCGGACCAGGCGGACGGCTTCGCCCGCGGGCTGCTCTCCGCCGCCGGCGAGGAGACCTCCCCCGGCGACCCGCGCCGGGCCCAGGCCCTGACCGTCCATCTCCTCGAACGGGCCGCGCTCTTCGGCCACACCGCGGCCGAACTGACCGAGCTGCGCGCCGGGTTGGCGAAACTCGGCGTCCCCTCCCCGGAGGAGGCGCTGGCCGAGGTGCTCGCGGACGGCCGGGTGATGGCCTTCCGCGAGGAGGAGGACGAGGAGGACTTCGAGGAGGAGGGCGCCGAGCGGGGTCCTGAGCCCGGCGCGGCCGCTCCCGGCGGCAGCGGAGGCGGATCGGACGCCCCGGTCTACATCGCCCTGGACCGCTACGCCCTCGCCGAGGAGAGCCTCGCGGACGGGCTGATCCGGCTCCGCTCCACCTTCGAGCCGCCCGCCGCCGAGGAGGCCGAGAGCTGGGCGAAGGCCGCCGGGGAGGCGCCGTCGCCGTCCGCCGGCGACCTGATCCGGGCGGCGGCGGGGAACGGCCTGGTGCTCCACACCGGCGGCGAGGCCGCGCGGGCCGAGCCGCTCGCGCTGGTCCGCGCGGCTCGCGCGCTCGGCCTGCGCGCCTGGCTCGCGGTCGCCAACGAGGACGGACTCCGCCGGGTGGATCCGGCCGCCGGGGCCGAGGCTTCGGACGGGGCCTCGGCCGAGGCGGGCGCCGGTGCCGTGGCGGTCACCGTCCGCGCCCTGATGGACGGCTCGGCCGGTCCCGGCCGGGCCGAGGACGGCTCGCTCGACCTCGACCTGCTGGCCGTCTGCGACGCCCCCACGCTGGACGTGGAGTCCGCCGCCACCCTCGTCGAGGCCGTCCCGGACGGCGCCCGGCTGGTCCTCAGCGGGGACCCGGGCGAGCTGTGGTCGGCGGGTCCCGGCCGGGTCTTCGCCGACCTGCTGGCCGCCCGCCCCTGCCCGGTGGTGGCGTCCCGCACGCCTGACTTCGGGCCGATCGGCGAGTTGGTCTCCGGGATCGGCGTCGGCGAGCTCCTCCCCGTGGAGGCACCGGGGAAGGAGGTGGTGATCGTCTCCGTCGGCGACCCCGGCGAGGCGGTCCACCGCACCGTGCAGCTGGTCCAGGACTCGATCCCGCGGGCCCTGGGCATCCCCGCCGGGCAGGTCCGGGTGCTCACCCTGGGCCACGGCGGCCCGGTCGGCACCCGCGCGCTCAACGCCGCCCTCAAGGAGCGGCTGAACCCGGGCCCTGGCCGCTTCGGCGGTTTCGACCCGGGCGACGCCGTGGTCCACTCCCCCGTCCCCGGCGACGCCCGCCCCGCCCTGGTCCGCACGGCGACCCCGGAGGGGCTGCTCGTGGCGGGGGCGGACGGGACGGAGTACACCGTCCCGCGCGAGCAGGTAGAGGCCGGAAAGGTGCGCCACGGCTGGGCGCTGACGGTCCATCAGGCGGCCGCCCGGCGCTGGCCGGGGGTGGTGGCGGTGCTGCCCGGGGACGCCGGGAGCACCCTCACCCGGCAGCTGGTGTACACCGCCTTCGGCCGCGCCGAGCGCCATCTCTCCGTGGTGCAGGGGGCCGGCCCGGTACTCGCCGAGGCGGTGGCCAACCGCCCGGCCGCGCCCCGGACCACCAGGCTGGACACCCTGCTGACCGGCCTGCTGGCCCAGCTCACGGAGGAGCCCGGGGAGGCCTAGGGATGCCCAGGGGCGCCGGGGTCGCCCGGGGCCGTGCCCGGATCCGCCGGGCGCCGGGCCAGTCGGCGTCAGCGATCCGGGTCGAGCGCCTCCAGCTCGTCGCCGTAGATCTCGGAGACGTCGAAGCGGCAGATCATCGTCTGCGCGTCGACGTCCTCGAACGGCTCGGCCAGCCACTCGCCGGGCTCGGCGGGCTCGGTGGCGCAGACCCAGAGCGTGGAGTCGCCCTCCTCCAGGCCGAACTCCTCGCAGCGGGAGGCGATCTCGTCCGGCTCGTACTCGCCGAAGAGGAGGCCGAGGGCGCTGTTGGTGCCGGGCAGCTCGATGCCGGTGCGGGGCCCGGAGCGGGGCCGGGCCAGGATCGGGGTGACCGTATCGGCGGCGTCGGCATCGGCATCGGCCTCCGCGTCCGCGCCGGTGTCCGTAACGGCCAGCGCCCCCGCCGCCCCCGTCGCGGGCTCCGGCGCCGGCCCGACCCCGGACTCCACCCGCGCGGCCTGCCGGCGCAGCCGCGCCGGGTCCACCACCAGGTAGTCGCGGCGGATGAGGACGCTCACCGCCTCCGGATCCTCGGTGTCCGGGTAGCCGCTCCCCTCCTCGTCCACGGTCGGGAGTTCGAACGGGGTCACCTCGTCGTAGGCCTCGTAGAGGACCTCGTCGTAGGCGTCCGCCGCGGCGGCCAGCGCCTCGTAGGCGTCGGCCACCCGCTCGTCGGCGGGGCCCGTGCGGGTCTCGACCACCTGCAGATGGGCGTCGATCGCCCGCTTCAGCGCCTCCGCGGCGGCGCGGACCCGGCTGCTCATCTCGTCGGGACGGGGCTGCTCGACATCAGACATGGCTCAGACGCTATCCGGCGCGGGCCCCGCTGTGCAGGGCTGTTGCGCAGGGAGGCCGGGCGGGCCAGGAAAACGGCGCACGGGCGCCCCTTTCGGCACCTCTGCGGCCGATTCGAGCCCCCTTTCGACCCGGCCAGGGCCGAGCGGCCGGCCGTTCGGCCACCCGCCGCTGGCTGGAGCTTCATCCTCCGGACCCCTGTGCGCGGCCTCCGGTTCGTGCCATCCTGGCGCGAAGCGGTTCGGCAGCCGGCCGACCCACTGAGCCACCACCGAGCTGAGTGTTCGTCAGGGCCGCGTCCGCGGTCGCCGGTCCCCGGTCGCCGATGCGCTGCTCGTCGCTCGAGGTGCGCCTCGGGGTGTGAGCAGCGTCATCCGCGGGTGCGGCCGGGAACCGCCGTAGGCTGGGACCGTTCCGTCCGCGGGAGGAGAAGCCTTGCCCCCACCCACCACCGTCCGTCAGCCGGAGTACGAGTTCCGGTCCGTCGTGCTGCCCCGCAGCGTGTCCCGCAAGGCCGCGACGCGCCTGCTCACCGACCACGCCGAGTACGGCCACTGGGAACTCGACCGGCTGCGGCTCTTTCCGGACGGCACCCGCCGGGTGACCCTCCGCCGAAAGATCATCCGCCAGGTGCGTACCTGGTGACCCTGCCGTAGGGCGCCTGTCCCCGGACAGGCAGCGCGGGGCGGGCCCATCGCCCGCCCCGCGCGTGCCGGGGCGTCTTTCGCGCCCCGGGCGTCTCCCGCGCCCCCGCGCGTCTCTCGCGATTCGCGCCCCTCGCTCTGCCTCCCGCGCGCGTCAGATCACGCGCTTCGGGCCGCTCAGGCCCGCGCCCGGCTGCGGGCCCTGCCCCTGCGGTACAGCAGCGTGCCGCCCAGCAGCAGCGCGGCTCCCGCCGGGACCAGCACCTCGGCGGCCTCGCCGCCACCGGTGGTGGCCAGCGTGGCGCCGGCCGTCCTTCCGCTGTCCGCGACCGTCCTGGCATTCCCCAGGGTCCGCGTCCGGCCCGACCCGCCGGTGCTCGACGGCGGCGGGTTGTGGTGGGCCCGCGAGGGCGGCGGCAGCGGGCTTCCGCCGCCGTGGCCGCCCGGAGGGGGCGTCGGCTTCGACCCGACCGGGGTCGATCCTCCGCCGCCGGGACCGCCCGAGCCGCCGGAGCCGGTCGCTCCGCTGCCCGAACCGCCGTTGGCACAGCGCTCGCCCATCGCCGGGTTGAGCCCGCCGATCACGGTCACCGAGTTGCCGCAGGCGTTGACCGGGACGTCCACCGGCGCCTGCACCGTGTTGCCGGACAGCACGCCGGGCGAGCCGGTCGAGCCGCCCTTGGCCGAGGCGCCCGAGCCACCGGTCCCCCGGCCCGAGCCCGTCCCCTTGCCGGAGCCGGAGCTCGAGCCGGAACCGGAACCGGACCCCGAGCCCTTGCCGGACGAGCCGCCGGCGGCGCCGGACTCGTTGGCGCAGCGGTTCCCGAAGGCCGGATTGAGAAGCCCGACCACGTTGACGGTGTTGCCGCATACGTTGACCGGTACGTGCACCGGCGCCTGAATGGTGTTCCCCGAGCCCACTCCGGGGGACCCGGCGGTCCCGCCCTGTGCGCTCGACGCCGCGGCGGCGTACCCCGCGGTCGAGGCGAGGACCGTCCCCGTGGCCATCACGGTGAGGATTCCTCGCTTGGCAGCTTGTCGCATGGTTTTACCCTGCCTCTGCTCAACTACCCATAGGACCAGTCCCACTGACTGGCCATCCGAAAATCAGACCGGCGATGAAGCCGGTCGAGCGGCGCTCCCGCACTCCATTCCGGGGGCGAACTTCCGTACCGGGAATGGGAATACCGCCGTCCCGACGGGCCTGGCGGGCCCGTCGGGACGGCGTCGCTAGCGCGTGGTCAAAGCCGGCTCACGCGTGGGTCACTTGTTCACGCAGGCGTTGCCGAAGGCCGGGTTGAGCAGCCCGATCACGCTGACGGTGTTGCCGCAGACGTTGACCGGAACGTGCACCGGGACCTGGATCAGATTGCCGGAGAGCACCCCCGGGGAACCGACGGCCGCACCCTGGGCAGCGGCGCCGTTGGCGAAGGCCGCACCCGCCCCGCCGAGCATGAGACCACCGGTGACCACGGTGACAGCGGCGATCTTCTTGACCTTCATCTCAGTTCCTCCCTCTAGACACTGCGGCCCCGCGTTCGCCGGGGGCCGCATCGGGGTGAACGAAGCTGTGGCAAATGGGGTACGGCCCTCGATCGGGCAATCACCCGGTCCAGTGACGGACCGAAAATACATTCAACCGATTTTCCGGCCCGAAACGACAACAGGCCGCCAATTCATATGAATTGACGACCTGTCGACGAAACCGGAGCTCAGCGCGGCTCAGCCCGGCCGCAGCAGCCCCTCCGGCCGCTCAGCACCCATCGAGGAAACGATCCAGCACCCGCACGCCGAACTGAAGTCCGTCCACCGGGACGCGCTCGTCCACGCCGTGGAACATCCCTGCGAAGTCCAGCTCAGGCGGCAGCCGCAGCGGGGCGAAGCCGAAGCAGCGGATGCCCAGATCGGAGAAGGACTTCGCGTCCGTCCCGCCGGAGAGGCAGTAGGGCACCGCCCGGGCGATCGGGTCCTCGGCGCGCAGCGCGGACTGCATGGCGTCCACCAGCGCCCCGTCGAAGGAGGTCTCGTACGCCTTGTCGGCGTGGACGTCCTCGCGGCGGACGCGGGGGCCGAGCACCGAGTCCAGCTCGGCCAGGAACTCGTCCTCAAGGCCGGGCAGGAAGCGCCCGTCCACATGCGCGGTGGCCTCGCCGGGGATGACGTTCACCTTGTAGCCGGAGCCGAGCATGGTGGGCTGCGCGGTGTTCCGCAGGGTGGCCCCGATCAGCTTGGCGATTCCGCCGAGCTTGGCCAGGGTGGCGTCCATGTCCTCCGGGTCCAGCTCGACGCCGAGGGCGTCCGACAGCTCGTCCAGGAAGGCGCGGACGGTCTTGGTCACCCGCACCGGGAACTTGTGCCGGCCGAGCCGGGCGACCGCCTCGCACAGCTCGGTGATCGCGTTGTCGTCGTTGGTCATGGATCCGTGGCCGGCCGTCCCCTCGACGGTCAGCCGCATCCAGTGCATCCCCTTCTCGGCGGTCTCGATGAGGTAGAGCCGCAGGTCGTCGTTGACGGTGAAGGAGAAGCCGCCGACCTCGCCGATCGCCTCGGTGACGCCCTCGAAGAGATCGGGGTGGCGGTCCACCAGGTACCGGGCCCCGTAGGTCCCGCCGGCCTCCTCGTCGGCGAGGAAGGCCAGGACGATGTCGCGCGGGGGCTTGCGCCCGGTGCGCAGCCGCTCGCGGATGACGGCGAGCGTCATCGCGTCCATGTCCTTCATGTCGACGGCCCCGCGACCCCAGACGCAGCCGTCCGCGACCTCGCCCGAGAAGGGGTGGTGGGTCCAGTCCTCGGCGTTGGCCGGGACCACGTCCGTGTGCCCGTGGATCAGCAGCCCGGGACGCGAGCGGTCCTCGCCCTCGATCCGGGCGACCGCGCTGGCCCGGCCCTTGGCCGACTCGATGATCTTGGCCTCGACGCCGACCTCGGCGAGCTTCTCGGCCACGTACTCCGCCGCCGCCCTCTCCCCGGGGCCCTCGTTGTTGCCGTAGTTGCTGGTGTCGATCCGGATCAGGTCCCGGCAGAGATCGGCGACCTCGCTCTCGCCGGTCACCGCCGTCGTCGACTGCGTCGACTCGCTCACGCGTTCCCTCCTCATCGCCCCTCATCGCCCGTACGGGCGCGGCTCCGCCATCCTCCCCCCTCCCCACCCCGGTACCCAACAGCGCCCCGCCATCACCGCAGCTCCGAGGGGGTCCCGAAGCGGTTTTCGATCTTCCGCGGTCCTCTGCTATGTTTATCCCCGTCAGCGCGGCCGACATGGGCGACAGCCCGCCCCGGCGGCGCGAACGACGCCTTGTCCGGGTGGCGGAATGGCAGACGCGCTAGCTTGAGGTGCTAGTGCCCTTTATCGGGCGTGGGGGTTCAAGTCCCCCCTCGGACACCACCAGTACGCCCACGGGCGGTCTCGGCTGAATGACAGCCGCGACCGTCCGTTTTGCGTCGTCAAAGGTGAGCCTGAGTCCGAGATGTCGATAGACCTCGGCCTTCCGTTCCGCATCGGCGTGTTGGATCGCAGTCGAGAGGTCACCCAGGGCGTCGACGGGATCGTGGATCTCCGTCCCGCTGAGACTCAGCCTGGGCTGGCCCGGTCATGGTTCCAGGTCCCCTGCATGACGCGCCGGCATCCCTCATGGAGGGTCAGACCCTTCTCGGCAGTCGCCGACCGGACCGACTCGGTCGAGGCGGACGTCAGTAAGCAGCGACCATCCGCGGATCGGTGCGACGGACTTGGACGGTCCGCCCGGACTGCGATGCGGCCAGGACGAGTTCAGTCGCTCAGGGGCCGACCACTGCAGAAAGTCCGCCGTCCCGGCCTGGTTTGCCACGCGCCCAGCGGCTGCCCTTCTGATCCCTCATCGGGCCTACTGCCACTCTCGGCTCGTGCAACCGGCCGGGTGCGGTTGCCGCCCCGAGGGACCGAGGACGTCGACCCCTGCTACTCGCGAGCGATGCACGAGCTCAGGACTCTACGTGTCCCGCTTCGGGCTCTTCCTCTCGCGGCCGTGCCTGGGTGCGGCCAAGGAGCATCTGGATATCGTCGGCGACGCCCGTCGTATCGGTCAGGCCGAATCCCACGCGTTGGAGGATGCATCCGTGCAGCAGGGCCATCACTGCCCGCGCACCGCGCTCGGGCTCCACCTCGGGGGGCACGGCTCCGGCGGCCTGGCCGCGGCGAAGGGCGTCGGCGATGCTGCGCAGCATTCCCTGGAAGCCCTCGAGGGCGCGGGCGTGCACCGTTTCACTGCGGAGTAGCTCTGACCAGCTCTGCACTCCGCAGCGCAACAGCTCCTCGACCGGTACCCGGCCTCCGGCGGCATCGACGATGTCGTCGGCGTTCAGTGCCTTGAGGGAGGCGGCCACCAGGTCGGCGGGAGATGCGTGGTCGGTTGTCGCCGCGAGTTGCTGGATGGGAGCGAAGACGAGCCGGAAGGCGTCTTCCGCGATGGCGAGGATGATCTCGTCCTTGCTTGCGAAGTACCGGTAGGCCGCCCCGGCCGAGACATCGGCCTCCGCCGCGATGTCGGGCATGGAGGTCTGATGGAAGCCGTCCCGCGAGAAGCACCGACGCGCTGCCCCCACGATCTGTGCACGCCTGGCCTCGCGGCGCTCCGGAGTGATGCGTGGCATGCGATACCTCCAACGTAAATGAACATTCATCTTGACACTCGGGCCCTGCCCGGTCCCACCCTATAGATGAAAGATCATTCACGGAAGCGAGGATCCTTCTCATGAGCACACCGCTGTGTGTCGGCGCCTACGCCTACGAGCACACCGAGGCGCTTCTGGACGGCCGCGTCCCGATTGCCGGCGTGGACGCCACATTCGAGACGGCCCCGCTGGTGTCGGACATCTTCCGGCGCACCGTCGAAGGCCACTACGACGTCGCCGAGTACGGTCTGACCTACTTCCTGCGCACGTTCGACCTTGAGGATTCGCCGTTCCTGGCGTTGCCGATCTTCCCGAACCGCAACTTCCGGCACTCGGCCGTCTTTGTGAACACCGCGGCGGGCATCAAGAAGCCGCAGGACCTCGCGGGCAAGACCATTGGCGAGTTCGCGTTGTTCGGGCACGACCCCGGCGTGTGGATGAAGGGCGTCTTCCACGACGAGTACGGCCTGACGCCTGATCAGTCCCGATGGGTCATCGGGGGCACCGACCATCCCATCCCCGCCTTCGACTGGGTCCCGCAGCCGATTCCGGACGGGGTGGACGTGCGGCACGCGGCCGAGGGCGAGACCTTGGGCGCGATGCTCGAGTCCGGCGAGATCGACGCACTCATCTCGGTCGATGTCCCCCAGGCCCTGCTCAACGGCTCGAAGAAGATCGCCCGGCTCTTCCCCGACTACGAGACCGTTGAGCGCGACTACTACCGGCGCACCGGGATCTTCCCCGCCATGCACATCGTCGCCGTGCCCCGGGAACTGGCCGCAAAGGCCGACCTCATGACGTCCGTCTACCGCGCCTTCTGCGAGGCCAAGGAGATCGCCCAGCAGAAGTACCGCGACGGCGCGCTGAAGCAGCACATGGGAGCGGTCACTCCCTGGTTCAGCAAGCTCTTCGAGGAGAACCGGGCGCTGTTGGGTGAGGACTGGTGGCCCTACGGTCTCGGCGCGAACCGCAGGGTCCTCGACACGTTCCTGCGCTACCACCACGAGCAGGGCCTCTCGAAGCGGCTCCTGACCAGCGAGGACATCATCGCTCCCGCACTGCTCGACACCTGAGGGCACCGCGGACAAGTTGCCCTCATACGCCGCCGAGAGGCGGGACTGGGGTGCTACTGCTGCGGCCGGCCTGGCCGCAGCTGCGAGCGCGGCGGGGGCGGCAGCCGCCTCGGTGGTTGTCGTGTCCACGGCGGCGGCGCCTTGCTGGGCGGAGAGCCGCTCGATGGTCGACGCCCGCCGACCGGGTGCGAAGGACAGAGCCAGCCACTGCTCCATCGGGCTGATCACGCTGGATTCGCGCACCCGATGTTCCTGCCGTGCGCGCCCGCGGTGAGTTGCGCCTACTCCATGCCGCACCGGCAGCGGGAGTACGCCTCCTGACGAATCCACTCGCCGGTGATCTTCCGCCCGCACAAGGCGGCCGTCGACGCGCTGGGCGGCACCACACGTCGATGCCGGCCCGACCGGTCGCCGGCGCGCGAGGCGGCGATGGGCGGCAGCGAGCCCGGGGGCGCCGTGCGCTTTCCAGGACCACGCCGTGCGGCGCGCTCCGATGCATGAATAGGTCTGCCTATAATAGATGGACCTATAGAAACGGAGGTGTCGTGGACAAGCCTGCCGAGATGTTCGATCGCGACTTCGAGTGGGCCGAGCTCGTCCGCTACGCCGGCTACCAGGGGCCGGCCGCGACCCTGGGCGTGGTCTCCGGGCGGCGCCGGCAGGGCAAGACCTACCTGCTGGACGCGATCGTCCAGGCCACCGGCGGGTTCATGTTCACCGCCACCGAGACCACCGAGACCGACGCCCTGCGCCAGTTCGGCGAGGCCCTCGCGGCCCACCTGGACGAACCCGCCCCCTTCCGGTTCGCCAACTGGGACGAGGCCATCGCCCGCCTGATGCGCATCGCCACCGCCGGGCCCACCGTCGCCGTCATCGACGAGTTCCCCTTCCTGGCCAAGGCCTCCCCGTCCCTCCCGTCCATCATCCAGCGCGCCCTGGACCCCACCGCCCAGCGCACCAACACCCCCGTGCGCCTCCTGCTGTGCGGCTCCGCACTCTCCTTCATGGGACGTCTGCTGGCCGGCAACGCGCCGTTGCGCGGCCGCGCCGGTCTGGACCTGATCGTGCCCACCCTGGACTACCGCCTCGCCGCCCAGTTCTGGGACAGCCCCGACCACCGCACCGCAGCCCTCACCAACGCCATCGTCGGCGGCACCCCCGCCTACCGCCGCGAGTTCGCCCAGGGCGACGCCCCCACCGGCCCCGAGGACTTCGACCCCTGGGTGACCCGCTCCGTCCTCAACCCCGGACGCCCGCTCTTCCGCGAGGCCCGCTACCTGCTGGCCGAGGAACCCGAACTGCACGACACCGCCCTCTACCACTCCGTCCTCGCCGCGATCGCCAACGGCAACTCCCGGCGCGGCGGCATCGCCGACTACCTCGGCCGCAAATCCACCGACCTCGCCCACCCCCTGGGCGTCCTCGAGGACGTCGGCATGATCAGCCACGAAGAGGACGCCTTCCGGCGCAACCGCTCCGCCTACCGCATCACCGAACCCCTGATCACCTTCTACCACGCCGTCATGCGCCCGGCCTGGGGCGACCTGGAACGCCCCGGACGCGCCGCACCGGTCTGGCAACGCTCCCAGCCCGCCTTCCGCAGCAAGGTGCTGGGGCCGCACTTCGAAGCCATGTGCCGGCAGTGGGCCCGCTGGCACGCCGCGCCCGACACCTTCGGCGGCCACCCCAGCCGCGTCACCGCCGGCACGGTCAACGACCCCGCCGCCCGCACCGGCCACGAGGTCGACGTCGCCGTCCACGGCCGCGACGACCGCGAACAACTCCTCGCCATCGGCGAGGCCAAATGGAACGACACCATGGGCCCGGGCCACCTGCACCGCCTCCAGCACATCCGCGAACTCCTCCGCGCCCGCGGCGACGTACACGCCCAGCACACCCGCCTGCTCTGCTTCAGCGGCGCCGGCTTCACCGACGACCTGCGACGCCAAGCAGATCAGGACGAGACCATCCAACTCATCGACCTCGAACGCCTCTACGTCGGCGAGTGAGGCACGGTGTGGCTCACAGGAGGTCGCAGGGGCATTCGGCGAGGAGGCGGAGGACGGCCAGGGCGGCGGGGCGGCCCGGGGGGCGAATGCGCAGCGCGCGGCCGGCACAGCGGCGGCCCAGGACGCGTATCGCTCAGCACGGACTGCTCCCAGCAGGGTCGCGGCCGCGAAGCCGGGTGGGGTGAGACGAGCCACCGCTCGACCGGCTTCCGTCGCCCAGAGGCGCAGGTACGTGCAACCGGGGCGAGTTCGCCGTCGTCCAGGGTCTGCATCCCGCCGACCATGACCTGTACCGGACGGCAGAGTTGCTCACCTCGGAGCCATCCACCAATGCCGTTCTGCGCGGCCGGGTCCCCGGCCGCGGCTTCGGGCAGCGGGTTCTGCTGCTTGCGGACCCCCACCTGCGGATCGAGATCGCCGATGCCCCGGTGCGACGGCCTACCCCGCGCACGCCGGAGTGGGTGAGGTCGTCGAGTACCCCGGTCGGGTTGGTGAGCACACCGCGGCGGCGGCGATGAACCCCCGCCGGGACATCCGTGTCCGTGACGACCGCTCCGCCGGCGGCTCCCCTGCTGACACACCTGGCATGGTGCCTGATCGAGTGCCGCCACGGTGCTGCATGGATCGCCACCGAGACAAGAACCTTGACGACGCCCAGACGAAGAACCGCTTCGCGCTCGACGCTTCTGGACCGGCGGTGACCCGCCCCCAAGAGCCGATGGACCGCCACTAGCGCACAGGACTCGCGGGACTCGCGGGACTCGCGGGAACGGCAGGGCTGCGATCATGGGCGTGCACGGGCGGGGATCTCCTCGTCGCCGAGAGCGGCACCCCACTGACCGACGAAACCTTCGAGGCCTCCTGGTGACCAATCACCCACCCTTCACTCCACCCCGTGGGGAAGCCGAGGCGATCAACGAGCAGGAGAGGTTGCGCCCGCTCGTCGATGTCTCGGTTCCCGGTCCCGACCTCTCCTCCGGCGGGCTCATCACCGGAGTGGACGTCGCCTACGACGACGCGCGGGACCGGGTGGTGGCGGCCGCCGTCACGCTGGACAGCACAGATCTCAGCGTGGTGGAGGAGGCGACCGCCGCCGGAAGGGTCTCCTTCCCGTACGTCCCCGGCCTGCTCGCCTTCCGCGAGCTCCCCGCCGTGCTGGACGCGTTGGGCGCGCTCAGGCGCAGCCCCGACCTGATCGTCTGCGACGGCTACGGCCTTGCCCACCCCCGCCGCCTCGGACTGGCCGGCCACCTCGGGGTACTCACCGGGATCCCGACCTTCGGGGTGGCCAAGACCCCGTTCCTGTACGGCTTTCAGTCGCCGGGACCCGAGCGCGGGGACTCGAGTCCGCTGCTGGACGGCGCCGAGGTGGTCGGCCGAGCGCTGCGGACCCGCCCCGGCGTCAAGCCCGTCTTCGTCTCCGCAGGACACCTCATCGACCTCGACCACGCCTGCGCCCACACCCTCCGCCTCACCCCCCGCTATCGCCTGCCCGAGACCACCCGGGCCGCCGACCACCTGTGCCGACAGGCCCTCGGGGGCGGGTGGTCGCCGGAAGCGCCATCAGGCGCATTCCAGTAGGCGATCCCCATGGCGCAACTGGTGGTCCTCCTGCACGGCTTGCCGGTGAGGGCTACGCAGGGCTCTGCGGTGCCAGACGACTCCGTGCCCGCCGGCCGGCAGGTCGTCGTCGGCCGCGCTGATGAGCCCGCCAAACGCGGCCGTCCACGGGTGGAAGAACCGCGCAGGCCCCGCCCCCAGGCCTTGCGGCATTCTCGGGCCATGGTGGGACCGCGCTCCCGAGCAGCGGGCGGCCCGGGCCCCGGTTCGTTGCGACCGGGGCGCCAGACCGCCCGCCCTGCTCCAGCGCGCCGCTATGGGCTACCGACCGCCGGCTACCTCGTCGCCGTCTCGCGGTGGGTGGTCGGGGGACGGCTGTCGCCGTCTCCCGCGGCGGGGAGTTCGCGGAGGATCTCCTCCACGCTCTGCTTGGCGTCGCCGAAGAGCATGCCGGTGTTCTCGCGGAAGAACAGCGGGTTCTGCACGCCCGCGTAGCCGGAGGCCATGGACCGCTTGAAGACGACGACCTGCTCCGCCTCCCAGACCCGCAGCACCGGCATGCCGGCGATCGGGCTGCTCGGGTCCTCGGCCGCGGCCGGGTTGACCGTGTCGTTTGCGCCGATCACCAGGACCACCGAGGTCCGCGCGAAGTCGTCGTTGATCTCGTCCATCTCCAGGACGATGTCGTACGGCACCTTCGCCTCGGCCAGCAGCACGTTCATGTGTCCCGGCAGCCGCCCGGCGACCGGGTGGACGCCGAAGCGGACCTCGACGCCGCGCTCCCGCAGCTGCCGGGTCAGCTCCGCGACCGGGTGCTGCGCCTGGGCCACGGCCATCCCGTAGCCGGGGGTGATGATCACCGAGCCGGCCTGGGCGAGCAGCTCGGCCACCTCGGCCGCCCGCAGCTCGCGGTGCTCGCCCTGCTCCTCGTCGCCGCCGGACGGCGCCTCGATGCCGAAGCCGCCCGCGATGACCGAGATGAAGGACCGGTTCATCGCCTTGCACATGATGTAGGAGAGGTAGGCACCCGAGGAGCCGACCAGCGCACCCGTGACGATCAGCAGGTTGTTGTCGAGGAGGAAGCCGGCCGCGGCCGCCGCCCACCCCGAGTAGCTGTTCAGCATGGACACCACGACCGGCATGTCACCGCCGCCGATCGAGGCCACCAGGTGCCAGCCGAGCGCCAGCGCCAGCACCGTCACCACGATCATCAGCGGCAGGTCGGGACTGATCACGAAGCAGATGGTCAGCACCACGAAGGCGGCGAGCGCGCCCAGGTTCAGCGCGTTCTTGCCGGGCAGCGTCAGCGGGCGGGACTTGATCCGCGCCGACAGCTTCAGGAAGGCGACGATCGAGCCGGTGAAGGTGACCGCGCCGATGAAGATGCCGATGAACACCTCGGCGTGGTGGATGCCCAGCAGGTCGCCGGCGATCTCGGTCTGCGCCGTGCCGTGCGACTCCACCTCCAGGTAGCTGTTCCAGCCGACCAGCACGGCGGCCAGGCCGACGAAGCTGTGCAGTACGGCGATGAGTTCCGGCATCTGGGTCATCTCGACCCGCCGGGCCCGCCACAGGCCGGCCGCCGCGCCCACCGCCATGGCGACCAGGATCAGCGCGACCGCCCCCGCGTTGATGCTCTGCGCCGCCACCACGATCGTGGCGATCAGCGCGAGGGCCATGCCGGCGATGCCGTAGGCCACGCCGGCGCGGGAGGTGCGGTGCTGGGACAGTCCGGCCAGGCTGAGGATGAACAGCAGGGCGGCGACCAGGTAGGCCGCGTGAGAGGCCGTCAGGGAAGTCATCTCGGCTCAGCCCTTCGAGAACATCGACAGCATGCGGCGGGTGACGGCGAAACCTCCGAAGACGTTGACGCTCGTCAGCAGGATCGCCACCGCGGACAGCGTGGTGACGACCCAGCTCTCGTGACCGATCTGCAGCAGGGCGCCGGTCACGACGATCCCTGAGATCGCGTTGGTCACCGACATCAGCGGCGTGTGGAGGGCGTGGTGCACCTTGCCGATGACGTAGTAACCGATCACCACGGCCAGCGCGAACACCGTGAAGTTCTCGGCGAGTTGGGCCGGGGCGAAGGCCACGATCAGGAACATGGCCAGCATGCCGAGGCCGATCAGGCCGAAGCGGCGGGCCGGGGTGAGCTTCGGCTTCGCCGGCTCGGCGGGCTCGGCGGTCGCGGCCGCCGGCTTGGCCGCGGCCGCGGGCGCCGCCGAGACCGCGACGGGCGGCGGCGGCCAGGTGACGTCGCCGGCCCGGACCACGGTCACGGCCCGCTGCACGACGTCGTCGAAGTCGAGCGCCAGCCGCCCGTCCTTCTCCGGCGTCAGCAGCTTGAGGAGGTTCAGCAGGTTGGTGCCGAACAGCTGGGAGGCCTGGGCGGGCAGCCTGGACGCGAGGTCGGTGTAGCCGATGATGGTCACGTTGTTGTCGGTGACCACCGACCGGCCCGCGACCGTCCCCTCGACGTTGCCGCCCATCGCCGCGGCCATGTCGACGACGACGCTCCCCGGCTTCATCGCCGCCACGTCCGCCGCGGTCAGCAGCCGCGGCGCCGGGCGCCCGGGGATCAGCGCGGTGGTGATGACGATGTCCACGTCCTGGGCCTGCGCGTGGTACAGCTCGGCGGCGGCCCGGTCGTAGTCCTCCGAGGTGGCCTTGGCGTAGCCGTCGGTGCCGGCCTCCTGGGCGACGTCGACCGGCAGGTACTCCCCGCCCAGCGACTTCACCTGGTCCGCGACCTCCGGCCGCGGGTCGGTCGCCCGGACGATCGCGCCCAGGCTGGACGCGGCGCCGATGGCGGCGAGCCCGGCCACGCCGGCCCCGGCCACCAGCACCTTCGCCGGCGGCACCTTGCCGGCGGCGGTCACCTGACCGGTGAAGAACCGTCCGAAGACATGGGCGGCCTCGATCACCGCCCGGTACCCGGCGATGTTCGCCATCGAGGACAGCACGTCCATCGACTGCGCCCGCGAGATGCGCGGCACCGCGTCCAGTGCGAGCGCGGTCACCCCCGCAGCGGCCAGCGCCTCCAGCAGCTCGGGGTGCTGTGCCGGGGCGAGCAGACCCGCCACCGTGGCTCCCGTTCGCAGTCGGCCGATCTCCGCATCGGAGGGGGCGTTCACCTTCAGGACGACGTCCGTCGCCCAGGCGTCGCCGATCTCGGCGCCGGCGTCGAGGTACGCGTCGTCGGCGAAGCCGGACGCCGCCCCGGCCTCGGGCTCGACCACCACCTCGTAACCGAGCTTGAGCAGTTGACGCACCGTTGCGGGGGTCGCGGCGACGCGTGTCTCCCCGGAAACGGACTCGGCGACCACGCCTACGCGCTGCGGAGGGTGGTGCGCGGGATCTTGAGCAGACATTTCCTGTATCTCTCGCCAGACGGGGTTGACGGGGGATCTGTGCGCGGGGGGTTTGTACAGTCCTTCTCCCCTTTGAACGCATGAACCTACCGGCTCGCCCAGCGAGGGCAGAAGTGACATGGGTCACCACACGGCGGCCCCGGCGGGCGGGCAGGCCGGGCACATCGATCCACGGCGAGGCCGATTCCCCGCTTGCTCGGACGGCGTCCGATCGGCGTCGGACTTCGTCCGAACGTGGTCGGAGCGGCGTCCGAGCGTGATCCGAATCTGGCCCGAACGGCGTCCGAGCGTGATCCGAACGGCCTACCGAACGGCGTCAGACGGTGTCGGCGGTGCGGACGGTGAGGTCCCGCCAGGAGGCCGCGGCGGCGAAGTCGCGGACCCCGATGGCGCCGCGGAGGAAGGTGCAGTCCTGGACCGCCGCCGACACCGGGGCAGCGGAGGGGTCCGCGGCCGGGGTCCCGTCGACGGCTATCGAGCAGCCGACCACCCGGACGGTCAGGTGGTACCAGGTGTCGGCGGACAGGCCGCCGGGGATCGCCGTGCCGGCCAGCTCCTTCCAGCCGTACTTCTCCCGCCCGATGATCAGGGAGGAACCGCTGACGCCCACGTAGTACCCGTCGAGGCTGTCGGTCCCGGTCGCCGGGTCGGAGGCGCGCACCAGGAGGCCCGCGTTGCCGTTGGGGCTGAAGTGCCCGACGCGCACGTCGCCCTGGAGGACGTAGTCGCGCCAGCCGGTGTCTCCGATGACCGCCTTGTTGCCGCCGGTGCCGGCCATCGACTCGGTGTAGGCGCCGCCGGCCACGGACCAGTGGCCCCCGTAGTCCTTCCAGCCGTGGGCGCCCGCCCCGAACTCGGAGGCGTAGAGCAGTGTGCCCCCGGCCCCTCCACCGGCCGTCGGCGCGGTGTTCGCGTCGGCCGTGGCCCTGGCCTTGGCCGTGGCCGTGGAACGCGGGGGCGAGGGGCGGGGCGAGGTCGGCGTCGTACGGGCGGAGGGGGAGCCGGTCAGGGCCGGCAGGGCCTCCTCGGTGGTGGGCGCGGCAGTCGGCGTGGACGAGGTCTCGGCCGTGCCGCCGGCCCGGGAGTCGCCCCCGTGCCCCGGATGGCCGCCGAGCAGCATCAGCGGAACGACGACGGCGAATGCCACCCCAACCCCCACCAGGCCGGGCAGCGGCAGGCGTCGGAGCAGACCCGGCCGCTCGTACTCCTGGTCCGACCCCCGCCCACGCTGACGCGTTTGCGAGACGCCCTCCTGGTGGAAGGCGGCGGCACCGCCACCGGCCCGACCCGCGCCGAGGGCCGACGCCGATACGAACGCCGCCCCGGGCCCCGAGACCGGCCCCGGCGCCGACGCCGGGCCCGAGCCCGGTCCCCGCCCCGGACCCGGCCGAAGCCCCGCGCCCGGCGCCGTCGCCAGGCCCGGACCTGACGCCGGTCCGGCTCCCGGTGCTGCTGCCGGCGCCTGTCCCGACGCCGACGGCGACTGCGGTTCCGGTGTCGGCCCCGCTCCCGCTCCCGGCCCCGACGCCGATACGAGTCCCGCCACCGGCACAGAACCCAGCTCCGGATCAGGTCCTGCGCCCAAGCCCGGCCCGGATGCCGACGCCAGCCCCAGCGCGAGACCGGCGCCCGGCGCCGAGGACGGCTCCGGATCCGGTCCTGCGCCCAAGCCCGGCCCGGATGCCGACGCCAGCCCCGGCGCAGACGCGAGACCGGCGCCCGGCGCGAAGCCCGGCTCCGGATCCGGTCCTGCGCCCGAGCCCGGCTCGGACGCCGACGCCAGCCCCGGCGCAGACGCGAGACCGGCGCCCGGCGCAAAGCCCGGCTCCGGATCCGGTCCTGTTCCCGAGCCCGGCTCGGACGCCGACGCCAGCCCCGGCGCAGACGCGAGACCGGCGCCCGGCGCAAAGCCCGGCTCCGGATCCGGTCCTGCGCCCGGCCCCGGTTCCGGTGTCGGCGCCTGCGCGGGTGTCGGGCCCGGTGCCGGGACAGTGCCAGTGCCGATGCCGGGATCGGCGAGAGGCACGGCGGCGGTGGCAGCGTCGGCTTCGGCTTCGGCGTCACGCCCGGACGCGGCCGGCGTCGGCGGGATCGGCTCGGTGGGGGCGGCGTCCTGCGGCTGGTGCTCGACCAGGCTGCTGGAGCCGTCCGGGGCCACGTCGACGACTGCCTGGTGACTCGACGACGGGTCCGAGATCACCGCGCGGACCGGCTCGTTCCGGCTGACCGCGTATCCGTGGAGAGTGTCCAGGACCGCTTCCTCGACCGTCTCCCCGGCGATCACCGGGACCGGCACGCCGTCGATCGTCGCCGTTCCGTCGCCGGAGACGATCACCCGCATGGGAACGCTCTCCGCCGCCGCGTCCGCGAAACCGCCCCGATCCAGTGGGTCGAGCCGATCGAACCGATCCGACCGGTCCGACAGGTCCGACAGGTTCAGCTCATCCGACCCGCCCGACTGCTCCGGCTCAGCCGACCGCTCCGACAGATCCGCCCCGTCCGGCCCATCCGGCCGATCGGACTGGTCGTCCGGGCGCGCCCGCTCCCGGTCCGTCCCGTCCGCCGCTGCGTTCAGACCCATGCCCGTGCCCGTCCCTTCCTCCGTCACTGCCCTCAACGGCCCCCCGCGGAAAACGGTTCGATGCCGCCCAGCCGCTACGGCTTGCCGCAACCGGCTCGCGGCTACCCGCTTGCCGTTACCGGCTCGCGCCTACCGGCTTGCCGCGAGCGTCCCCTGCCGGGGCGAGGCCCTCCGCGTCCCGCATCGACTGCCGCAACTGCCGGAGGGCGTAGTGCAGTCGGGACTTGACGGTGCCCACCGGCACGCCCAGCTCCTCGGCCACCTCCTGGGTCGTCCGGCCCACGAAGTACATCTGGTAGAGCACCGTCCGATGGGTGGCGCTGAGCCGGCTGAGCGCCTCGCCGATCATGACGGAGCTGATCGCCTGCTCGATGTCGTCGAACTCGGAGGCCCGCTCGTCCAGCCAGACGTTGCCGCCGACCTCCTGCGGTCGTGCCTGGCGCTGCCGGTACTCGTCGATGACGATGTTGCGCGCCACCCGGAACGCCCACGGCCGGACGGACGACCCGTCGTCCAGTGCCCGCTTCCGCCAGCAGCGCAGCAGCGTCTCCTGCACGATGTCCTCGGCCCGGTATCGGTCCCCGCCCACCAGCCGCTGGACGTAGGTGTGGAGGCTCCCGCCGTGGTCCTCGTAGAGCGCGCGCACCGCCCCCTCGCGGGCGTCTCCCGGTCCGGCGGAGCCCAGTACGGTCCAGTTCACGTCGTACCTCTTCCTGCGCGCACTCCGGCACTCCCCCGGGAGCGGACCACCCTGTGGTGTGTCTTCCGCACTCCGATTCGCACGGTGGGCACGCATGTCGTGATCGGGAACGACGGTGCCACAGGGGGCTCACCGGCCTCGTCGGTCCCGAGAACGATCGGGGCCGGGCGGAACCCGTCCTTTCGGCCAGGGTCCGGAACCGGCCCAAAGGCCGGGTCGGCCCGGTTCCGCCCCGGCTCGGCGGTAGCATCTCGGCGTGCCGAGTCGCGTGGATCCCACCGCTGTCGTCCTCCGCCGCTGTGTGCAGTGCGCCGTCGACCGGCTCTCCGTGCTCGCCCTCTCCCTGCTGTTCTTCGCCGCGGCCCGCGCGCCGGAGGTGGTGGGCGCGCTGCGGCCGTTCCCGGCGCTGGGGTCGGTCCTGCCGCTGTGCGGGCTCGTCGGGTGCGCGGTGCTGGGCTCCTGGCTCAACGAGGTGTGGCTGCCGGTCCGCAACGACGCGGCGACGCTGGGCATGCGGCTGCTGGGGCTGCGGGTGGTGTCCCGGACCGGCCACCGGCCGCCGCCGGGCGCTTGGCTGATCCGCTGGGTCCTCTCGGTGGTGGACGCGATGTTCCTGGGCGCGGTCGGGTTGCTGGTCATGCTGTCCAGCCGCTTCCACCAGCGGTTCGGCGACCTCGTCGCCGGCACCTACGTGGTGCGGGCGGACTGGCGCTCACCCGACGATCCGGGACTCCCAGGCCCACACCGCCGCCTCGGTGCGGTTGCGCAGCCCGATCTTCCGCTGGGCGCTGGTGAGATGAGCCTTGACGGTGGTGGCCGAGATGGCCAGGCGCCCGGCTATCTCGGCGTTGGTCAGCCCCCGCGCGACCTCCCGCACCACGTCTAGCTCGCGCGCCGTGAGGGCCGACGCCTCGGCGGCGGCGGGACGCTGCGGGGCGCGCTCGGCGAAGTGCTTCAGCAGGCGGGTGGTGACCGACGGGGACAGCAGTGAGTCGCCCTGCGCCGCCGCGGACACCGCCTCGATCAGGAGCTGCGGGCCGGAGTCCTTGAGGAGGAAGCCGCAGGCGCCGGCCTGGAGGGCCGCGTACACGTTCTGGTCCAGGTCGTAGGTGGTGACCACGACCACCCGCAGCGGGTCGGCGACCCCGGGGCCGGCCAGCAGGCGGGTGGCCTCAAGGCCGTCGAGCACCGGCATGCTGATGTCCATCAGCGTGACGTCGGGCCGCAGTTCGCGGCCCAGCGCGACCGCCTCCTCGCCGTTCGCCGCCTCGCCGACCACGTCGATGCCGGGCTGGGCCTGGAGGATCAGCCGGAAACCGGTGCGCACCAGCGCCTGGTCGTCGGCGAGCAGGACCCTTACGGCCACGGTCACACCTCCGAGAGAAACGGCGGCACCGTGCCGGCCGCGGAGAGCGGCAGGCGCGCGACGACGCTCCACCGGCCGTCGGGCTCCGGCCCGCTCCGGATCGTACCGCCCATCGCCCGCACCCTCTCGCGCATCCCCAGCAGTCCGAAACCCCGCCTGTTCCGGCCGCCGGAGGTGGCGGTGGTGGAAGCGGGGGCGGGGGTGAGGTCGGCTGCCCCGTCGTTGACGATCTCCAGCAGCAACACGCTTCCCGCGACGTCCTGTTCGACGCGGACGGCGACGTCGACGTAGCTCGCCTGCGGTGCGTGTCGCCGGGCGTTGGTCAGCGACTCCAGGATCACCCGGTGGACGGTGGTGGCCAGTTCGGGCGAGCGGGCGAGCCGGTCCGCGTCCGGCGGCAGGAGCAGCCGGACCCGCTCGTCGTCGCCGACCGCCAGGAGCACCGCCTCGCGGAGGTTCGCCGGGTTGTCGGCGGCGTCCTCCCGGAGCATGCCGACGAGGTGGCGCATCGCCTGCACCGCGTTCGCCCCGGCCTCCTCGATCTCGTCGTAGTAGGTGGCCTGGTCCTCGGGGATGCCGTCCGGGGCCATCGAGCCGACCACCCGGGCCGCCTGGGTCCGCACCACGATGCCGGTGACGTAGTGGATGACCGTGTCGTGGAGGTCCCGGGCGAGGGCGAACCGCTCCGCGACGCGGGCGCCGGCGAGCTGCGCCGCGATCCTGCGGTCCACGTCCCGCAGCAGCAGGCCGGCGCCGATCGCCAGCCCCCACAACTGGGCGGCCGGCGCCGCCAGCAGCGCCCAGGCCGACCCGGCGTCGCGGAGCAGCGGCACGCCCAGCATGGCCACTCCCCCGCACACCGGGAAGATCCCCTCCTGCCACCGCTCCAGCCGCCGGCAGGCGGCGCCCATCAGGACGGCGAGGGCCAGCAGTTCGGAGAGGAACAGCTGGGGCGGGACGGACCGGCCCGCGCCGCGTACCGCCGCGGCCGCCACGGAGGTGGCGAAGGAGACGAACACGGTGAGCCAGCCGATCACCTCCAGCCGGTCCGGCAGCAGCCGACGGAGGATGGCCACGGAGGCGGCGCCCGGGCCGACCGCGAGCTCCAGCGTCCCCAGCAGGCCGGGCAGACCGTGCGCCGGCGCCCGGCCGAACACCCAGGAGACGTCCGCCGCGACCGCGCCCGCGAAGCCCAGGCACTCCAGGGCCAGAGCGCCCTGCTGCAGGGTGGGGGGCTTGGCCGGGGCGGACCGCGCGGCGGGGCTGGCTCTGGTCACGGTGTGTCGGAATACCTCGGATTCGAGAAGCGGGCGTGCCGACCACGGGTGAGCGGTGACGGCCTCTTCACCGGCGGCTCGCGATTCTAGCCTGCGGGCCGGAGATCGGGAACGCCCGTGTTCACCGACCGTGAACCGCCGCCCGCATCGCCTGCGTTGTTGCCTCTCAGCGACGCAGTGGGCGCAGTGGAAGCAGTGGAAGGAGAACCGCATGGAGAACCGCATGGAGGGCCCGACGCGGGCCGACGAGGTCCTCCCCGACGACTACGAGGCGGCCGAGCCCCCGCCACCGCCACCGTTCATCCTCTACCGGCAGGGGCCGGAGTACCTCGACGAGCTGCGGGCCCTGACGCTGTGGACCCACCAGCTCCTGCTGCCGATCTACGGGCGCGAGGTCACCTCCTCCGCCCCCTGGTGCCCGGTGTGGTGGGAGCATCCGGAGGCGGTCGCCCAGCTGCACGCGCTGTGGCTGGCGTGGCAGGCACTCACCGGCGCGGGGAGCGATCCCCTCGGCCCCGCGAACTGGCATCGGGACTACCTCGGTCCGGTGATGGGCTCACTCCGCGACCCGGCCGGTCCCTTCGCCGGCTGCAAGCCCGGCACCCACCGCGACAAGCGGCCCCCGGCCGTCGAGGCCCTCGACCCCTTCGGCCCGCCACCGGAGCCGCCACCCCTCACCGCCTGAGTGGCGGGATGGCCGCCCCGACGCCGGCCGGGATGGCCGCACGGCGGCAGAGCTCCGCCGTGCGGCCACCTGCGTCACCTGGTGCGGCGAGTGTTGCGGCTGCTGGTGCTGCTGGTGCTGGTGCTGGTTCCGCTCACCCGGCTGCGCGGCTCACGCGTGACGATGCTCACGCCACTGCTGGCCGTCGACTCCCGCCGGCTCTGCACGGGGTTGACCGACGCCGTGTAGTACGACCCGCTGGACCGAGCCGCCGAGGAGACGTCCTGGTTCCACCTGGGCAGCTCGGTGCCGCTGCTCGGGTAGTGCATGCGCTGGGGCGTCGCCGTGCTCAGCGCCACGCCCGCGGCCTGCACAAAGGCGCCGGCTCCCTGGCCGTACGAGTTGCCGGTGGCCGCGTAGCCCCGTAGACCATGCCCCCGACGGCTCCGGCGGTGGCACCCACGAACCTGGCGGGGGTGAAGTCGGGCTGCGTCGTCTGCGGGTTCTGGCGGACGTTGTAGGCATACCGCACCTGCTGAGCCGCCTCGTACCCGGAGACGACCCCGGTCGCGGCGACCGAGGCGCCGTAGCCGCGGAGGGAGGAGTCCGAGTTGCCCGTGGCACCCGCACCGATCATCGCGGCCCCCTGGCCGGCCAGCGGAGCCGCCGTCATCGCCGCGTTCGCGTAGCGCGTACGCCGCTCGGAGGCCTCCGCCTCCCGCGAGCGGGACGAGGGCGCCGGGGAGTACTCCCTGCTCCTGACGGGCTCCCTCACGACGTACGACCGCTCACCCGAGTCGCGCCGGGTGTCCCCGCTGCTGCTCCTGCTGCTCCTGCTGCTTCCGCCGTGCGAACGCGGCTGGATCTCGACCGTGTCCACGTACCGGCTCGAACCGCTTGAACCGCCCGAACTACCAGAACTGCTGCTCCTACGGGACATTGCTTCCTTCCTTCTTCTGCGTGGAACTCCTTGAGGGGAGTGCCGCCCACGTCCGGCGACCGGCGAGGGCGGCAGTCCCCCCTTTGCCGCCTACTTGGAGCGCGAGCGGGCCGTCGAGCTCGTGTAGGCGGGCGCCTGCCCCGGGTCCGACTGCCTCGAGGTGGGCCGGTACTCCGTGACCGGCCGGTCGTACCGGGAGTCCTGGTAGCTGGGAGCCGAACCGTACTGGGAGGTCTGGCCGGCGGCGCTGGCCGTGGTCGAGGAGCCGGGTCCGGTCTGCTGGCTGTAGCTCGTGTAGTCGTGGCTGGGCGGGTTGTACTCGGGCATGTGGGCCCCATTCCTTCTGCTGTGTATTCGACAGAGCGGGATGCTCTATGACATAACCACGGAATTCAGCATCACCCGGTTCATCGCCCACCCAGGGTTCTTCGGCGCGCGGGCGACCGCCTAACGGGCGGCGTAGCCCGGCGGGCGCGCGTCCTCGATCGGCGGCGCCTCCGGTACCGGGCGGGCGTCCTCCGGCTCGGGGCCCTCCAGGGCGGCCAGTTCCGCCGGGGCGGCCGCCGCCTGCCAGCGTTCCGCCGCCCGGCGGGTGATCTCCGCCGTCTCCGCCTTCGCCGCCGCCGAGATGCGGTCCGCGCCCGGCTCCTTGTACCAGGGGCGCAGGCGGATGAGGGCCGGGCGGACGCCGGTGGCCAGCAGCAACGCGGTGCCCTTGGGGAGGGCGCGGATGCGGTCCGGCGGGAGGACCGGGTCCAGGCGGTAGGAGTAGGAGCGGGAGGTGCCCTCGCGGCCCTTGGAGACGCTGGGCGTACGGACCTCGCGCTGGCCGACCAGTTTGGAGATCTTGTCGACGAAGTCGGCGTCGTCCAGGCCCGCGCCGAGGAGTTTGATGGTGGCCGCGCTCCACAGCGCGTCCATCCCCGCCTCGCCCCACACCCGGCTGCCCTGCCGGTAGCTCTGCAGCAGGGTCACCACGTTGATGCCGCGCGAGCCGAGATGGCTGTAGAGGTCGGGCAGGTCGGAGATCCGGCACACGTTGGCGGCCTCGTCGAGCACTGCCGTCATGGGCGGGTCGAGCCGGCCGCCCATCCGCTCGGCGGCGACCACCCCGGCCCGCATGGTGGCGTCGGCCAGGCCGGCGATGACGCCCGCCGCCGACCCGCCGCCGTCCTTGGAGAGGAGGTACAGGGTGTCGTTGCCGAGGACGTGCTGGTGCGGGTCGAACTCCGGGAGGTCCGGATCGGGCATCACCCAGGCCGCCACCTCCGGGTCCAGCAGGCAGGCCACGCACTGCCGGGCGGTCTCGTAGATGCCGTCCCGGGTCTCGACCGCGCCCAGCACGGTGCCGCGCAACTGCTCGGCGAAGGCGGGCAGTCCGGCGTCGTGGAGGAGGTCGACCGGGGTGCGGTCGGCGGGATCGGCGAGCCAGGCCAGCAGGTCGAGGACGGAGGCGCCGCCCCTGGCCGCGGCGTGGAAGAGGGCGGTCAGGGTGTTCTGCGCGGCGGAGATCCAGAAGTCCTTCTTCGCCGAGTCGTCGTTGACCGAGGCCACGAAGTGACCGGCCAGCCGCCGGGCGCCTTCGATGGTGACGCACTCGGCGAGCATGTCCCAGCACATCTCACGCGGCGCGTGCGCGATGCCCTGCGGATCGAAGGTCCACACCCTGCCGACCCGGGCCCGCTCCGCCCGGGTGACGGCGTACACATCGGACTTGTTGGAGGTGAGGAGCACCGCTCCGCGCGCCCGCAGGACGCGCGGGATGGCGATCCCGGTGGACTTGCCCGCCCGGGGAGCCATCAGATCCAGCTCCACGTCCTCGAAGGAGGAGCGGAGCTCTGGTCCGCGCGGCGCGAGATCGCCGAGGAGGTTGCCGGTCTCGTCGGGGGGCAGTGGATCCGTCCCCGCCAGGGAGGGCCGCAGTTCGCGGGCCCGTCGCGCGATGCCCGGCGGGCAGAGTCCGGCCAGCTCGCGGCGCCCGGCGAGCCCCTTGGCGGACGCCCCGCCGCCGACCAGGCGCCGCACGGCCCGCACCACGGCCACGACGGCCAGCGTGAGGAGGCAGAACACCACCACGATCCCGGCGATCACGGCGGTCGGCGAGGCCCCCGGCCACAGCGCGGACGGCCCGCGGCCGAGGAGTTCCCCGAAGCTGTGGAGGGCGAACGGCGGTGGATGCCAGCCCCCTCCGGACAGTCCCGCGCCCAGCGTTCCGCCCAGCCACACCCCGCTGAAGAGCAGCAGCCAGACCAGGGCGACGACCACGATCGCCCACGGCAGCATCTCGGTCGAGCTCATCTTCTCCTCCGTTCGGCGTCCGGTTCAGACGACCGCCGTCAGACGACCGGGTTCAGACGACCGCATTCAGACGGCCGTCGCCGTCGCCGGGACCTGGGCGTTGGGGGTCCAGCGCTGGTTGGTGTCGTGGAGGGCGCGTTCGGCGTCGGTGATCGCGACCTTGATCGGGATTCCGGGGCGGCCGCCGACCTTGATCAGGAAGCGGCCGCGCCCCGGCGGCTCCTCGTGCTCCCCGCCGCCCGCGCCCCACCCCGGCGGCGAGGACCAGGAGGAGACCAGGGAGATCTCCCGTTCGGACAGGCCCACCACCCGGCCGAGCTCCTCCATCTCGTTGCGGGGCAGGCCCGCGCAGGCGACCATGCCGGCGCGTTCGACGAAACCGCGGGCCTTGGCCCGGTCCGACTCGCTGCCCAGTGCCTCGGCGTCCTTGAGGGTGTGGGTGATCTTGGCGTCGCCCAGGCCGAGGGTGCGGTTGAGCCGGGTGAGCGCGTCGATCCGGTCGACGATGCCGCTGGCCGCGCGCAGCGGCCGCCACAGCTCGTCGAGGACGGTGAAGAACCAGCGCCGGGGCGCGAGCCCGGCGTCCGCGAGGGCGTGGGCGGCGGCCACCGAGCCCAGGCCGTCGGACCAGGCGGCCAGCATCGCCGCCGCCGTCAGCTGGGTGTCCGCCTCCCCGATACGGGAGATGTCCACGCACACCGCCGGGGCGGCGGCGTCGATCCTGGTGGACGTCGCCGCGGCGAAGGTACCCCCCAGTGGTCCGTCCAGGATGCCGAGCAGTGAGCGGTGCAGTGGGTCGACCGCCGTGCGGTAGCGGGCGTCCTCGCCCCGGTCGAGGGTCACCGAGCGGACCCGCTCGGGGCCCTCCTGGAGCACCGCCAGCAGGTCGGGGAGGATCGGCGCCCGCCCCGGCGCCGTCCGCTCCCGCAGGTGGTGGAGGGCGGCGGAGAGGACGGACTGCTCGTGGTCGTCCATCGGCCGCCCGCGGACGACGCTGACCAGTGCCGCGACCATGTTGAGCACCCGGCCGTGCGCCTCGGCCGCCAGTGCCCGGCCCGCGTCTCCCCCGACCTTGGCGGCGGCCTCGGCCATCGCCCCGGGGTCGAGGACGTTGATGCCGCCGACCCCGCGCCCGATGGAGATCACCTGGCCGCCGAGGGCGCGCACGGTGTCCGCGTAGTCGGGCTTGAGGTCGCCGAGGACCAGCGGCACCACCCCGGTCGCGGCCAGGCCGATCAGCATCCGGTTGACCAGCGTGGACTTGCCGAGGCCGGGCATCCCGAGCATGAACAGGGAGGGGTTGGAGATGTAGCGGGCGCGGGTGAACCAGGAGAGCGGGTCGCCGCAGACCGTCGCCCCGGTGTAGAGGTGCTGCCCGAGCGGCACCCCGGTCATCGGCGCGCCGGAGCCGGCGGCGAACGGCCAGAGGCCGCAGGCCTGCACGGTGGTGGCCCGCCACATCGTGGGCGGGTCCAGGTGGCCGATCTGCCCGCCGGCCGGGCCGGGCCAGCCGCGCGGGGGCGGCAGCGGCTCCCGGCTGGGTGCGCCGCCGCCCGGGGCGTCGTCAGCGCGGCCGGCCCGCGCCGGCACGCCCTGCGTGCCCGGTCTCCCGCCGTTCTTCGGCCTCTTCGAGTTCGACTTCGACTTCTTCGGCTTCTTCGAGGCGGCCGGTCCGTTCGGGGGGCCGAAGCTGTCCTGGTAGTCCTCGTCCTGGCCGTCCCACGGCCGTGCGCTCCTGCTCACAGCGCCTCCTGGAGTTCGTGCGGGATCAGTACGTGTTCCCAGGGCAGGATCCCGGCCGGCAGGGTGCAGGCGAAGGCGGCCGCCTGCATCCGGTCCGCCGGGCGCATCGAGATCCTGGCCCCCGCCTGGAGGTTGCGCATGATCACGGCGGCGTCCGGCAGCTGCTCGGTGGAGTCCACGGTCATGGTGACCATCAGCGAGAACTCCACCAGGCCTGCGCCCGCCGCCTCCTCCGCCGCGGTCTGCTCGGCCGCGCGGGTCTCGGACGCGGCCCGCGCCTGGACCATGCCCTTTCCGGAGGTGGCCATGAACTGCGCGGCGCGCCGGTCGGACTCCACGATCCGGGCCGAGGTGGCGGGGTCGATCGGGCGGTAGAGGAGGGCGACCCGCTTGCGGCGGGTGCCGGGCGCGGCCTCCAGCAGCCCGCGCAGCACGTTGGACCGCACGGTTCCGCGCGGGGCCAGGCTCAGCAGCCAGGTCCGGGAGACCCCGGAGTCGTGCTGGTACGCGCGGACCGACTCGACGCAGGCGGCGGGTCCCGCGTCCTCCCACTCCAGGCCGCTGGAGCCGTACTGCGCCCGGACGTTGAGCACCTCACCCGCGACGGCCGGGTCGTACGCCACCCGGACGACCTCGGCGATCCGCTCCGCGGAGAGCGGGACGGCCGACCCGCCGCCGGCCCCCACCAGGCCGCTGAGGAGTCCGGGGATGCGGATCGCGAGATCGGTGAGGACCTCCTCCAGATCGCGCTTGCGCCCCTGCGGCAGCCCGTAGGTGAGGGTGATGTAGGTGTGCATCTCGGAGGAGGCGTCCGGATACCGCTCGACGACCTCCTCCATCACCGCGCGGGCGGCCGGCGGGGCGTCCGGGCGGATCCGCGGCAGCACCTCGTTGGCCAGCCGGGTGCCGGGATCGGGCGCGGTCTCGACGACCACGCTCGCCCCGCGCAGCGCCGGCTCGTGGGAGAGCCGGGCCAGCCACTCGCCCCAGGAGGCCACCCAGACGTCCGCCTGGTCGGGGTCGACCAGCGAGCCGCCGTCCGGCTCGCACCCCAGAACGATGGAGTAGAGGTTGCGGCCGCGGTGGTGGAGGACGCCGAACGGCCGGTCGTAGGCGTCCCGGCCCTCGGCCAGGCTGACCCGGCTGAGCAGCCCTGGCGGCCGGAACCGCCCGCCGGGGCGCTGGGAGAGCGGGCCGGACACATAGCTCAGCGAGCCCCGGGACTTCCGGCGCAGCCAGCCGACGCGCAGCATCACCAACTGGTAGAGGTTGCGCCCGTCCTGGGTCCTGATCAGCAGCGGCAGCAGCAGCACCGCGAACGGGACCAGTACGAAGGCCGCCGCCACCAGCGAGATCAGGGAGGCCAGCAGGGTCAGCACCAGCCCGCCGAACACGCCGATGGTGCCGACCAGCCCGAACCGGCCGAGCCCGGCCCGGCGCGGTCGGCGCCAGTTGCCGTAGGTGGGGTGGGTCACGGCTGCGGTAGTGGTGGACATGGTGGGGTCTCTCTCCCTTTCTCGTGCTTCGCAAGCTGTCGAGCCGGCAGGGCTGCCCGGGCCGCCAGGACTGGCCGGGCCGCCAGGACCGCCCGGGCTGTCCGAGCCGTCCCGGCCGTCCGGGCCGCCGGCGTCAGTGGTCGGGTTCCTCGCCGGCGCCCTGCACCGCTCCGGTCACCATCCGGCCGGCCGTCCGGGCGACCTGGTGGACGGCCTCGGCGGCCGCCCCCGCGGCCGCCGGACCGGCCGCTGCCGCACCGCCGCCGCCAGGCGCGGCCCTGCCGCCGCTCCCGCCACCACCGATCCCGCCACCGCCGATCCCGCTGCCGATCCCGCCGCTGCCGCCGCCGCTCCCGCGACCGCCGGCGCTCCCGGAGCTTCCGGAATCGCCTCCGGAACCGCCCGATCGGGCGGGCTCCTGACCCGCCGAGCTCCCGTTCGCACCGGACGCCCCGCGTGGACCGGGGGCGCCGCTCGCCCCGCCCCCGCCCCCGCTCTCGGAGTCCCCGCCGCCCGAGCCGCCGAGCACCCTCGCCCCGGAGGCGACCGCGCCGCCCAGACCGCTGCCGGACAGCGATCCGCCGCCGCCGAGCGCGGCAGTGGCCGGAACGATGAGCTTCAGCAGCGCCGGCAGCGCGAGGGAGGAGAGGATCAGCAGGCCGATCGCCGCGATGTGCTGCTGCACGTCGTCACCACCGGAGTTGAGCATCTTGGCACCGGCGTACATGACCAGTGCGGCGGCCGGTTTGTAGAGGAGCCAGGCGATCAGCCAGCCGATGTGCTTGCGCCACCAGGTCCCGCCCCAGTTGGTCATGGAGGCGGTGGCGGCCAGCGGAAGGGTGCCCAGCATGAGGGTGACCACGCCGAGCCGGACGTACATCAGGATCACCTGGATGATGGCGGCGATCAGCAGCAGGAAGGCCAGCACCAGCATCAGGAAGGACTCGACCCCGCTCATGTCCCCGCAGCCCACGCTCTCCAACTGCTGCTCCACCGCCCCCTGGAAGAGGTAGCTGGAGTAGCGGTCGGTCACCCTGGCCAGGGGGTCGGCGATCGCGGTCGCGGCGCCCGCGACCACGATGACCCGGATGAGCCCCTTGAGGGCGACCTGGCCGGCCTCGCCGCGCCGGTCCAGCGCCATCCGGATGGCGGCGAAGATCAGGGAGCCGATCGCCAGGTAGACCACGATCCACTGGGTCTGCCCGCTGACGCCCTGCGCGGTGTCCTTGTCGTAGGTCGGGACGCTGGTGACGAGATCGCCGAAGACGGCCATCGCCGCCGCCAGGACGACCTTGGCGATCATCGACACGATGGTGCCGATCGGGTCGCCGAGGAACTGGAAGAACCCGGCCAGGGCACTGATCAGACTGTCCCCGGAGTCGCAGGCGGAGGCCAGCTCCATCGCTCACACCCCCCACGTGACGAAGCCGGCGGTGCCGGAACCGAGGACGCTGGTCAGGTCGCTGTGCAGCGAGCCGTCCGACCCGGCCACCAGCTTCCAGTCCCCGCCGCTCCAGGCGAGGGAGACCGACGCGGTGCCGTCGGTGCCGTCCGCGCCCCTGATCAGCACCCGGACGGTCGCCGCCTTCGGCGAGTAGGACGCCAGCGCGAAGCCCTGGTAGCTGCCGGAGACCTCGCTGTCCAGGTCCGACTGCGGGATCGTGGACCGGATCACCTCGTAGTCGTCCCGGTTGTGCCCGGGCAGGATCTGCAGCTGTGCCACGGTCCGCCAGTCGGCGGTGCCCAGGTGTGCGGGGATGACCTGTGCGGCCATCGCCGCGCCCATCGGGGTGTGGGCGAAGCACCACCACGCCGCCCCGGTGCTGAACATCGGTCCGGCCGAGCGGGACACCGGCACCTTGGCGCTTCCCACCCGCTTCCAGGTCACGTCCGTCGGCGCGGTCACCGGCCGGGACTGGTCGCTGTCGTCGGTGCGGCAGCCGGCCGGCCGGCCGCCGGAGCCGCTGCCGGCGGCGCTGTCGTCGGCGGCAGCGGCCAGCGGCCCCGCGTCGCCGACCCGGACGGCGCTCCGGTCCCCGCTCCCGGCGCCGGCTCCGCCGCCCAGGGCGTAGGACAGCACGGCGCAGACGAGGGCGACGGCGAGGAACACGGCCGAGACCACCCAACTGCGCTGCCGGTAGAAGGGCGTTTCGTCGGCATAGCCGCTCTCCCTGCTCTGCATCGGCGTTCTCCTGTCCCCGGGCCGGCCTACTGGAAGACGAACGAGATCAGCGGCCCTGCGGTGGCCACCAGGACGCACCCGCACAGCACCATGCCGAGGCGGCCCATATGCTCCGAGTGCTCACCCCGCTTGAACGAGATGGCCATCATCGAACCGGTCACCAGCACACCGGCGACTCCGGCCGCGGTCCCGGCCCAGGCGGCTATGCCGAGGACCACGTTCACCTTGCTCTCGAGCTGGCCGGGCGCGTGCATCTGCGGATCGGGCACTCCGTCCGCGAGAAGGCGGACGGCGATGGAGCGCATACTCATGGCTTCTTCTCCTGTGGTGATGTCATGACGTCAGAGGGTCAGTGGGCCCAGGAAGTTCACGATGGGCGCTGCGGAGGCCGCGAGGACGCACGCGCCCAGGACGATGATGAGCTGCCTCAGATATCCGCCGCCCTCGCCCGGTTCGCCCCGGTGCAGCTGCACCGCCAGCAGTGTGCCCACCACGATGACCCCGGCCACCCCCGCCGCCGAGGCGCACCAGAGGAGGTAGCCGAGCAACTCGTCGCCGCCGGCGGCGCCCGGGTTGTACGGCGGCGGGGTGGAGGCCACGGCCAGTGTCCGGGCCAGCGCGGTCGCGGTGTTCATCGCATTCCCCTCGCGGATCGGTGCGGCTGTCCGGCCAGGTCCGCGAGGACCGACAGTTCCCTGGGGGGACGCGCCGGCTGTTCCCCCAGCCGCCAGGACGGCACCCAGGGGAAGGTCTGCGTCCGCACCGCCGAGCGCAGTACCCGGATGCGCCGGGCCAGCTTGAGCGGCAGCCGCCCCGGAGCGTCGGCGACGAGTACCACGGCCAGCAGCTCCAGCCCGGCCGGCGCCTCGCCCTTGCGCAGTGCGTCGAGCCTGCGGGAGGCCGCGCCGAGGCCCGCCGCGTGGGTGCGGGCGACCAGCAGGATCCGGTGGGGGCGCCCTGGGCCGGGTCGGGCCAGCCGCAGCCCAGGTCGATGCCACCGACCGCCGCGGCGAGGGTGCTGGTCCCGGCACCGCCGTGGGCGCCGACCCAGCCGGTCGCGGCACCGCCGGGGACGCCGTAGTCCACGAACGAGGCCGGCGGCTGCGGCGCCGGCGGTTGCGGCAGTGGCGGTTGCGGTGCCGGCGCCGGTCGCGGCAGTGGCGGCGTCACCGATGCGGGTGGTGATGGCGGTTCCGGTGGCGACGGCGGTGGCGCCTCGGGCGCCGGCCGGCGCGCGGGCGGCGCGTCCACGATGGGCGCTGCGATCCGGTCGGCGACCGGGCCGACCGGCTCGGCCGGCTCCGCTGCGCTCGGCCCCCGGACCCACGCCCGCGCTCCCATGGGAATCCCCGAATCGACAGGCATCGGCGGCTCCCCTTCCCCTGGCTAGTACTCGCCTGTATCCACATCTCCCGGTCGAACCGGATGGCCCGCGGGTCCGTTTGGACCTACGAGCGCGTTCGCCGGCCGTCAGTGAGCCACAACGGTGTTCCGGCCGTCACGGGTTCAAGGAGTTTTCGGCGAATCGCGCCGCGAGGCGAAAAAACGGGGACGAGAGGGGTGGGGTGCTCGATGGGCGAGGGGGAGCAGACGGGGCCCGGGTCCTCCGGCGGGGGAGGCGTCTCCGCGGGGATCAAGGCAGCCCTGGCCGCGGCCGGCCTGGGAGCTCTGGCCTTCCCGCTCGAGATCGGCTGCGGGGCGGTCCTGATCATCATCTTCTGCGGGCTCGGGGTCCTCCTCCTGCCGCTGGTGATCCTCTATCTGCTGTTCCACGGCGGGGGCGGCGGCGGGAGTCACGGCTGCCCGTCGTCCGAGGTGATCAGTGCCCAGGTCATGCCGGTGGCCCCGACCCCGCACCACGGGGGCTGCGGCGGGGCGGGCGGCACGGCCATGCCGACGGCGGTGGACACCAACCCGAGCGATGCGATCACCGCACTCCAGGGGGACGGCAAGGGCGACCTGGCACCGGGCAGCGTCCCGGCGGACCTGCGGTCGCCCATCGAGAAGGCCGGCAAGCTCTGCGACGGCATCGGGCCGGTGGTCATCGCGGCGCAGATCCAGTACGTGTCCGGCTTCAACACCACCATGGACGGCCCGGACGGCAAGAAGGGCGTCTCCCAGCTCCCCCCGGACAAGTTCAAGCAGTTCAGCCAGGACGACGACAAGAACAACAACGTGACGCCGCTGGACGCGACCGACTCGATCATGGCTCAGGGCCGCTACCTCTGCTCCCTCTACGGCGACGTGCAGCAGCTGGTGTCCAGCGGACAGGCCCAGGGGGACGTCCTCTCCATGACGCTGGCGGCCTACGGCGTGGGGCTGGACGCGGTCAAACAGGCGAAGGGGGTGCCCAACACCAACGACGGTCAGGGCTACGTCCTCGGCGTGCGGGTCTACTTCTCCCTCTTCGAGGGCCAGGGGATCGGCACCACCCTGCCGTCCGTGTCCGCGCTCCCGACCGCCTCATGACGAAGAACGGAGGCTGAGCATCCCATGCTGTCCCGACGAATCCGACGTCAGGCGCCCGCTCCCGAGGTGGCGGCCGGCGCGGGGGCCCGCCACGAGGTGGTCATCGCCGCCGACGGCACGGCCGCCCTCGACGGCCGGCCGATCCCCCGGACCGACCGGGAGTCGATCCGCGACGCGGCGCTCAACGCCCTTCAGGCCCACGCACAGGCCGCCGGCGGTCCCGTCGAGGCGACGGTGACCGACCTGGGCCAGCAGTACACCGTCCACCTCCGCGTCCTCCCGGACGGCTCAAGCCAGGCGGTCGCACCACCCCAGCCGGACCCCCAGCCGGCCCCCCAGCCTGATCCCCACCCGGACCCGCGGCCGCAGCGGCCCCAGGCCCCGATTCCGGAAGACGGCCCGGAGGTCGCAGAGACGCCGCCGGCGGTGGCCGAGGTCCCGACCGCGCCTACCGCGCCCACCGTCCCGGAGGAGCTGGCCGGGCTCGCGGCCGGGGTCCACCAGGAGGTCGCCGCGGGGAGGCTGGAGTACGCCATGGCGCTCGCCTGCCGCGCGCAGGGGACCACCATGCGGCGCCATGGCGCCGAGCACCCCTACAGTCTCGAACTCCAGGCGCTGGTCGCGTACCTGGCCTATCTGGGCGGCGACTGCCGGCAGTCGGTCGGGATCAGCCTGCGGCTGGCCCGGCTGCGGCAGCGGCAGGGCGATCCCCGGGCCGGCGAGGAGCTCGTCCGGGCGACGGCCGCCTGGCGGTCGATCGACGATCCGGAGACGGCCATCGCCCTGGGCCGGGAGCTCACCGAGCTGTGGTCCCGGCTGGCGGCGGAGCATCCGGCCGCGGCCGACGCGCGGCTGCCGCGCCGGATCGAGCAGCGGATGGCCCGCCTGCTGAGCCGGGACGAGCAGCGCCTCGCCTCCTAGGAGCAGGAGCAGTCCTGGTTCAGGGCAGGGCGGGCGTGGACCACGCCTGGGTCGAGAGATGGTTGCACTGATAGATCTGCAACTGCGTTCCGTTGCTGGTGTCGCCCATCGGATCGTCCAGGCAGCGCCCGGAGTGGGGGTTGAGCAGAGCGCCGTGGGTGGCGAACACCCACTGCTCGCCGGGCGCCCCGTCACAGGTCCACAGCTGCACCTCGGTGAAGTCGACGGTGCCGTCGCCGACCACGTCCAGGCACTTCCCGAAGGCGCGGATGGTGTGGTCGGCCCTCATGGTCCAGCGCTGCCCGGGCACCCCGTTGCAGGACCACAGCTCCACGGCGTTGCCGTCGACCGGGGTGTTGGTCCGTACGTCGAGGCACTGGTGGGTCAAGCCGGGGCCGGTGATCTGGCCGACGTTCCCGCCGGATCCGCCCGTGCCGCCCCTGCGCGCGGACGCGGTGGCCGCCGCGGAGGACGGTACGACGGCGACGGTGGTGGCCGAGTGCACCGCGCCCGGGGTCGCGGAGGGGGGCGCAATGCGCTTGGACGGTGCGGTGGAGGCGGGGGCCGAGGCGGACGGCGAGGCGGAGGAGGACGCGGAGGGCGGCGACGTGGACGTGGCGGAGGCCCGCACGATCGAGTCCGGCCCTAACTGCGTACGCACCACCCCGAACACCACGACGCCACCCGCCACCAGCGCGAACGCCGCCACGATGCCGGCCACCAGGAGCATCGCCTTGGGCTGCTCCCCGCTCCCGTGCCCCTGCTCGGGCGGAGGTACATCCATCGCCTATCCCCTCAGCTGCGCTGCACCGAGCTCTTCCACACCTCACGATCAAGAGTCATACATACTGATACACGCACCGCAGCGGAATGCGATAGCTTCGTGACAGCCCGGTGACAACGCCGTACAGCTACGGTGACATCGCCTTTCGGCCTGGTCGGAGGGGGCCCGGGAACGCGGGAATCCCCCGCCCGCGCCCGGATCGGGCGGAGGCGGGGGAAGCCGGGAGTGCGAATGGATCGTCAGCGACCGTCGTAGGCGAGGCCGCTGGAGTTCGCGGTCGTACCGTCGTAGAGACCGGTCGGACTGGTCTGCGTGGTCAGCGCGAACCACGCATAGCGCTCCACGAAGCCGAGACCGTCGAGCATCTGCGTCGAGGACTTGATGAAGTCCGCCTGCTGCTGCGGGGTCGGATAGCGGGGCGTCCCGTGGGAGTAGTCGATGAGGGCGTACTGGGTCAGCCAGATCGGCTTGTGGTAGCGGTTGTAGACGGCCTGGAGGTAGTCGCGCAGCTCGTTGGCGGCGTTCGGGCCGAAGTCGCCGCCGAACCAGTGCAGCGGGATGAAGTCCACCCGCAGGCCGCGCTGGGCCGCTCCGGTCATGAAGCGGTCCAGCCACCCCCCGGGCTGGTCCGCGCCCGAGGCGACCGCGGGGGCGCCCAGCCGCAGGCCCGTCTGCTGCAGCCTGGGCCACAGGTCGAGGGCCTGCTCGGGCGTCATGTTCGCCTGGGTCGGCGAATCGGGCTCCTGGAAGCCCAGCAGCTCCTTTCCGGATTTGGCCGCGGCGCCCAACTCGGCGTCGGTGACCGAGCCCGGCCCCCAGATCATGGGGACGTAGTCCACCCCGGGCGGGGTGGCCACCGAGCCGGCCGAGGACGTCCAGTTGTAGTACCAGGAGGCCTTGGAGTCGGCCAGGTCCTGGGAGGCGTTGGGGTCGTCGTTGAGGGCGACGCCCCGCTGGGGCGAGGACCCGGACGCCGCCGGGCTGGAGCTCGGGGACGGCGGCGCGGCCGGACTCGGCGTCGGCGACGGCGACGGGGAGTCGGCGCCGGTGGGCGCCGGCTGCGGCGAACTCGGGCTGCCGGTCCCGAAGGAGACGGTCAGGCCCTTGCACTCGGTGCAGTCCGCCATCACCTGGTTCCCCGGCACGGCGTCCTGCTTGGACCAGGCGTACGCCTTGGGGCACTGCTTGGTGATCGCGTCGCTGTACGCGGTCTGCGCGTCCCGGTTCGGGTTGACGCAGACCAGCGGCTGGCCCGTGCCCTGGTCCCGGACCAGGTTCTGGGCCGGGCACGAGGAGAGGAGGTCCACGGCACAGCCCGCGGCCCCGCACTGGCCGCTCTGCGGCGGTGCCGCGTCGTCGGGGGTGATGGTGACGGGCATCGAGGCGGCGTCGACATAGCTGACGTCGTACCAGGGCGCCCCGCCGTCGCCGGGGTCGAAGTTGAACTCGGCCAGACTGTCCGGCTGTTCACCGGTGCTGCAGTGGTCGGCGTAGGGCCCGCAGTCCCCCACCGCGCAGTGGAAGGTGCTGCCGCTCTGCCCGGTGCAGCCCTCACGGGCGAAGAACCGTCCGCGCCAGTGCCCCGCGCCCTCGTGCTCGGGGATGGTGAGGGTCGCCGACTGGCCCGGGTCCAGCGCCGGCAGATTGCCGAGCTGCGACGAGCCGTCCGCGTTCACCACACTGCCGATCCAGATCCGGCTGCTCGTGTTGTTCTGCAGGGTCACGGTGTGGTCGGCACCGGCGGCGTCGGCGGCCGGCTCGCCGCTGATCCGGGTACCGGCGCCGTGCCCCGGCCCGAGGGCGAGGACGGTGGCCGAGACACCGGCGATCGCCAGTAAGAAGGCCACCAGGGTGTAGAGGGAGCGTCTGCTCATGGAGGTCAGGAAGGTCATGGGCGATGCCTTTCGATTCGCTGCACTGGCAACCACGGCCCCGGCGGGCGGCGGGTTCATTCGGAGGAGGCGTCCTCCGGCGCCGCCACCCGCCGGCCGGTCATGGCCTCGTCGGTATCGGTCATCCAGGTCTCCAGCCGGGTGCGGATGTGCCGCACCCGGCGGGGTGCCTCCCGGCCGATCCTGAGGATGTGGCAGCCCTTCTCCAGCGTCCCCAGCGTGGTGAAGACGCTGGGCGGCAGCCGGAACTGGGCGACGGCCTGCTCCGCGTCGTCCGCCCGGGACTGCTGGTAGACGTGGACGATGTCGGCCTCGCGGATCAGCGACATCGCGTCCGAGTCCGGCGGGACGTCGCTGATGTGGTGGATGACGGTGACGAAGGACAGCCCGATGCCGCGCCCGCGCTTGGCGAGCGAGCGCAGCACGGTGGCCACCGAGGTGGTGCCCGGGGACCGCAGCCGGGTGGTGTGGTACCCCTCCTCCAGGATGATGATCCGCCGCCCCGGCCGCTGCGCCCACACCGCCGCCAGGAACGACGAGACCAGCGCCATCACCAGGGCGAGCGCCGGCGAGTCCTCGGGGAGCGCGGAAGTGTCGAAGACCAGCAGCGGCGCCGCCAGGTCGAGGTCCTCGCTGGTCTCGCGGTCGATCAGGCCGGAGAGGTCGCCGTCGATGAACCGCTCCAGGTCCATGGCGAGTTCCAGGGCCCACTCGGTGACCCGCTCCGTCGTGACGATCCCCCGGCGGGCCAGGTGGGGGCGGGGGATCGCCGACTCGCCGGGGTCGTAGAGGGCGTCCACCACGTCGTGGAGGGTGGCCGCGCGCCGCTCGCCGCGGGCCTTCTCCAGGGCGACCCGGTGCGCCGCCCGCAGTGCGTAGTGCTCGGTGGCGGAGAGCCGGCCGTGGGCGTGCTCGGCCACCATCAGCAGCAGCCTGTCCTGGCCCACCCGCTCGTCCCCCGCGTCGTCCAGCGAGGTGGCGGAGATCCGCGGGTCCAGCAGGTTGATGCTGGTCCCGCCGCTGCGGGCGAACCGGATCACCGGCACGCCGACGGTCTCGGCGGCCCGCATGTACTCGCCCCGGCCCTGCTGGTCCTTGCGGTCGAAGACGGCCACCTGGCGGCCGAGGGCGACCGGCCGTACGCAGTACTGCGTCTTGGCCAGCGAGGACTTGGCCGAGGAGATGTCGCCCATGATCAGCACGTTGGGCGAGCTCACCCGGCCCTGCTCGTACAGCTCGTGGGGGTCGGTGGAGACCGGCTGGCCGGTGTCCATGTCGATGCCGGTGATCGGCCCCGCCAGCGGCGGATGGGTGCTGACGATGGCCGGGTTGAGCGCGCCCGCCTGCCGGGTGGAGGTGAAGATCGTCTCCGTCTCGGCGCCGCGGGGGAGGCGGTGGCGGCGCCGCCGCGACGGGGGCGCGGTCGGCTCCCACCGCAGCGCGGGCGGCGGTGGCGCCTCCGCCACCGATCTGGTCCACTCCTCGACGGGCGGCCGCGGCGCACCGCTCATGCCCTCACTCCTCGTGCCATCGGCAATGCCGTGATCAGTGCCTGGTGGTGCTTGTAGTCCTGCCAGTCGAGACGCGTGATGCCGCCGTCCTCCGCGGCGGAGGTGATCCGGCGGCGCCCCGCGGTGAGGAGGTCCTCGGCCGGGGCGGACACCATCACCCGCACCGCCGGATAGGTGCCGGCGACCACCGGGCGCAGCAGGTCCAGCAGGGTGCGCCGGGAAGCGCTCATCGACGCCTCGGTCTCGCCTGTGCTGACCTGGCCCTTGTTCCGTGCGCCGATCTGCCGGGCCGTGTCGTAGGTCAGCCCCAGCCGGGCGATGTCCCGGGCCGCGGTCCTCGGCACCAGCCTGAACTGGCACTGGACGGTGCGGATGGTCGCCGGGTTGACCCGCGTCACCAGGTGCTCCATGAAGCGGGCGTCGACCGGCTGGGTCGGCCAGGCGTCCCGCGGGACCTGCGCCACCGCGTGGTACCAGTCCCGCGCGGCCCCCTCGACCCGGACGAACCGCGGCTGCCGGTGCCGCACCTGGCCCCAGCCGTCGGCCACCGAGTCGATCCCGTCCAGGGTGTCGATGTCCATGTCCGGATCGTGGAGATGCCGGATCAGCGCGCCCAGCCGCTTCGGCCCCAGAACCGCCCGCAGCCGGTATCCGGCCGCGTCGACCCTGCGGACCACCTCGCCGACCGTCTCGAAGGTCTCCTGGCAGACCCGCTCCACGTCGGGCGGCCCGGCGAAGCCGGCCACCAGCCGCGCCAGCGGGATCCGCACCGTCGCGAAGGACCGGTACTCCTCGGTGTTGCCGGCCGCGAAGGAGGACAGCTCGCGCATCGACCGCCGGAGCCGCTCCGGCACATGGTCGACCACGAGCCGGTCCATCTCCTCGCGGTAGGCCTGCGGAGGCACCGGCAGCACCCTGGTCGCGAGGTCGAGCTGGTCCACCGGGATGTCGGCGCTCGCCAGACCGCCCAGCAGCCGCTCGAAGAGCAGCCCGGCGGTGTTGATCGCCCGCGGCGGCAGCAGGCCGTCGCCCGCGCCCTGGATCTCGAAGGTGGCCGTCAGATGCCCGCTGCTCCAGCTGCCGCGCCGGTGGTCCTTGTGGTGGACGATCGCCATCGCCGCGCTGGGGGCCGACGGCGGGGCGTAGGCCAGCACGCGGATCTCGCCCACCTCGCGGGGCAGGGTGCGCCCCGGGACGAAGTCCGGCGCCCGCCGCCGCCCGCCGCGGAGCCGGAAGGTGAGCCGGTCCCGCAGCGCGGCGGCCCAGGACTCCCCCACCGCCGTCCGCCGGCGGGCCAGCGCCGCCGCGCCCGCCAGGACGACCACGCCGGCCAGCAGCACCAGCAGCGAGTGGGTGGCGAGCAGCACCAGCAGCCACACCACCACGAACAGGCCGAGCGCGAGCAGTTGCCCCCGCGACACCCCCTCGAAGAGCCGCCGCGCCCTGGTCTCACCGCCGAGGACGTAGGTCCGCTCGTCTCCGGTCGCCTTCATCGGACACCTCCCGGCCGCACCGCGGCCTCGTCGGCGGCGCTCCCGGGACGGTCGTGCCGGGTGGACTGCTGGGGGGCGGGCTGCTGGGGGGCGGGCTGCCGCGGGATGGACGGAGACAGGGAGGACGGCGGCGGGGCGGGCGCCTGGGTGGACGGAGGCAGGCCGGGCGCCTGTGCGGCGGGCGCGCCGGCGCCGGTCGGGGCATGAGCGCCGGCCGGGGCGCCGAAGGGCACGATGCCCTTGTCCTCGCCGCTCCCGGCGGTGGCAGTGGCCTCCTCGTGCCCCTCCGGGCCGCCGCTCCACCGCGGTTCCAGCTTGGCGAAGGCCGCCTCATGGACGTCGCCGGCCGAGGACTGCGGTGCCGCGGTACGCGCCCGGGCGTCCAGCCGCCCCGCCTCCGTCCCGGACGCGCCCAGCAGCCGGAACGCCAGGATCGGCACCACGTCCACCACCAGCAGCGCGACCAGCAGGAAGATGAGTTCGGTGAAGGAGCCGTCCGCCCCGCCCTGCCGGCTCACCATCGCGTTGAACCCGGCCCAGAGCGTCCAGAAGAAGAAGAGGATCACGGCCGGCAGGAAGAGCAGGGAGCCGAGCAGCCCGCAGATCCGCCGCAGCAGCCGCCCCCAGGGCGGATAGACCGCGGCCACCAGGGCGAGCGGCAGCAGCAGTCCGATCAGCAGCACCCCCCACTCCGCGACGAACACCTCGACCACCAGCACCGTGCCCAGGGCCAGGATCAGCGCGAACATCAGGATCGCCATCACCGTGCCGCCGATGTCCGACCAGCCCTTGCCCGCGGACTCCTGGATCATCCGCAGCAGCCCGCCCACCGCGCCGTCGCCCTGCCCGGCGGCCGGTGTGCTGAAGGTCCGCTCCAGTCCGGTCGCCAGCTGGGTGACGCTGTACAGCACGGCCGGCGCCATCGCGCAGGCCGGCACCACGAACACCATCCGCCAGCCGCTCCGGCGCAGCAGCGCGACCCCTGTCACGCCGCCCTCCGGCCCCGCCGTCCGGGCCGTGATGCCGGCCAGCAGGAACGGCAGCACGAGCATGGCCAGACCGAAGGAGACCGCGTACTGCTCGATCCACCACGACCGGTCGAAGGCCGGTGTGCCCAGCTTCTCCACGGTCGTCTGGATGAAGGACAGTTCGAAGACGACCGCGTGGGCCAGTCCCTGGGCCCAGGACTCCAGGAAGTTCTGCGGGTCCAGGCCGTCCACCGCGTGAGTCGCGGCCCGGGCGGCGGCGGCCACCCCGGCGGCTCCGGTCCCGCCGCCCGCGCCGCCCGGGCCGGCCTGGCCCCCGGCGGTGCCGGCCACGGCGTGCGGGGCCTGGCAGAGGGAGGCGACCAGGCCGTGGTCGCAGCCCCCCGCCGAGGCCGCTGCCGGGGCGGCCGCCAGGAGCACCATGAGGGCGAGCACCACGAGGGCGGCCGGCAGCGTCAGCAGCACGGCGCGCAACCCGCGCCGGGCCGCGCTCACAGCGCGCTCCCCAGCTCGGACGGGGCCTGCTCGGTCGCGTCCGCGTACAGCTTCCAGCCCGATCCATGGCCGGCCAGCAGCCGCGCGCGCTCTGCGTAGGTGGTGACCAGCGTTCCGGCGGGCGAGGGCGCCGGCACGGAGCCGAGACCGCCCGGGGCGGAGGTCCGCGCGACCTGCCAGTCGCCACCCGACCACACCATGGTGAAGCGGCTCACCGTCCAGCGCTCGGAGAGCTTGCCCGAGGGCTGGAAGAGGGCGGTGTCGACGACCCCTTGGAGACAGGGCTGCCACACGTCGACGGTGACCTCGCCGGAGGCGGCCGACTCGACGCGGTACGCCCCGAGCTCCGGGTGGCAGAGCGAGGTGAACTGTTTGCCGGCGGCCGGCCGGCCGCTGCCCGGATCGGTCAGCTGCCCCTGCGCGTTGAGGTGGTACTCCCGCTGGAACGCCTTCGCCTGGGCGTCCTCCCCGGCCGGGACCGTGACGAACGCCGAGGCCAGGAACGCCTTCCGGTCCGCCTCCGCCATCCGCTGCACGTTGTACTCGTTGGCGGCTACGGTCGAGGCGGCCTCCACCGCTCCGCCCTCGGTGTGCGGGAAGCCCCTCGGGATGCCGGCGACCCGGCGCGATCCGTCCAGGCCGCCGGCCTGGACGGCGCCTCCCCCCTGGAGGGCGGCCGGCGGCGAGTCGGCGGCCGCCGCCGGGGAGGGCGGCGCGGTCGGCCCAGCGGACGGGGCCGTGGCGGCCGGCGCCCCGCGCCGGCCGCCGCCGTGCACCGTCACCACCGCCACGAGCGCCACCACCGCGCCCGCGCCCAGGACGGCGAGCAGCCGGAGGTCATTGCCTCTCCGCTTGCGCGGCGGCCGGCCGCCGGACGGCTGATAGTCGATCTCCACACCCACTTCGGGCCCCTCCCAGCGGTTACGAGGCGAGGACGCCGTACACGGCCGGCAGTGCCACCAGCCCGATCGTCGCCCCGGCCGCCTTCATGACATCGGTCCGCACGTCGTGGAGATCGTCGCCGTAGCCGCCGCGCCGGGCCTTCGCCAGCTTCGCTACGGAGACCATCAACTGGTATGCGGTGTAGACGAAGCAGAGCGCCCAGGCCAGGGCGAGGAACATGCCGATTCTGGAACCGAGGATCGGCTGGAACGGCCCGAAGCTGGGGCTCACCCCGTCGAACGGGTTGAGCCCCGCGGCGAGGATGAATACGTGGCTGGTCAGGTGCTGCACCGTCGGCCCTTTCCGGCTGATGGTTCCGTTGGTTTCCAGGGCCGCACTGGTCGGCACGGCCGATGAGGGTCACAGCGCCGCGGCCATGGCCGCGCACGCCTGGAGCCAGGCGGCTCTGGAGCGGGCGGAGACGCGGTCGAGGGCGAGGCCGCGGCGGTCGGTCCGGCCGCCCTCGGCCAGCGCCGGGTCGTAGGGGATCGGCAGCACCGCGCGGGTCCGGCCGCCGAAGATGCTCTCCATCGTCGCCCGCAGCCGCTGGTCGTAACCCGGCGCCGGAGGGGTGAGGAGGGTGACCGCCTTCGGCTTCAGGCGGCCCGGTCCGTACAGCTGCCGCTCCAGGGTGTCGAGCATCCACAGCGCCGACTCCGCCGAGTCCTGCCGGACGGTCGCGGTGACGACGACCAGGTCCGCGGCGGCGAGCGCGGCGCGCCAGTCCTCCGCCCGCGCGTCGCTCCCGCTGTCGACCAGTGCGAGGACGGGCGCCCCGGTCGGGTCGTCCGGCAGCCCGCGCAGGCCGGCCGCCGCCTGGGCCGCGTCCCAGGTGGCCACTCCCCCACCGCGGTACGCCCCGAAGGTGCGGGCGGCCATCAGGGTGGCCGTGGTGGTGGCGGCGCCGGGGCCGGGGTTGGCGAACACGATCAGCCGGGGGCCGGAGAAGTCGGCCCGGATGCGGGCCACCGCCTCCGCGTGCGCCGCCTTCTGCTTGCCGGCGGCCGGACCGAACAGGCCCCCGCTCAGCCGGCGCAGCCCGCCCCACCAGTCACGGGCCACCGGCGCCGCTGCGGCCGGTTGCGGAAGGCCCCGGCCGGAAGCGGACGTCGGCTCGGCTCCGGCCCGGGCTTCGGCCCGGGCCCCGGCGCGCGGGCGGGCCGAAGGCGGCTGAAGCGGCTGAACCGGTTGGAGCGACTGAACCGGTCGAAGCGGCTGAACCGGCTGAAGCGGCTGAAGCGGCCGCCGGGTCAGGTTCCCGCGCGAGGCCGCGGCATGCGTGAACGCGTCCGCGGTCAGCGCCCGCTCCTCCAGGCCGCTCTCACTCATCTCGCCCTGCCTTTCGCACGTCCCCCGCCCGCGGGCCGATCGTCTACTGGTCAGCTACGGATGAACCCCGGTCCGCAGTTCGACCGGATCGCCGGCGGATCTCGCCGAACCGCCGGCGGCGGACGTCCGTTGTGCCGTCGTGTGGTGATGATGAACAAGGGGCTCGCCGTCTGCGCCGGCCTCGGCCTGGCCGTCGCCGGGCCGCTGGTGCTGATCGCGGCGTCGCCGGGCGGGATCGGCCAGCCGGCCGCCGCGGCGACCCGGCCCGGCCTCGCCCCGCACCGGGTACCGGCCGCATACCAGCCCTGGATCGAGGCCGCCGCCAGGACCTGTGCCACCGTCACCGCTCCCGTGCTGGCCGCCCAGATCGACAGCGAGTCGGCGTGGAACCCGATGGCCCGCAGCGCCGCCGGCGCCGAGGGGCTGGCCCAGTTCCTCCCGAGCACCTGGGCCACCTGGAAGGTGAACGCGCAGCCGCTCGACCACGCCGCCGCGGACCCCTTCGACCCGGCCGACGCCATCCTGACCCAGGCCCGGTACGACTGCGCCCTCGCCGCCGAGGTGCGGCGACTCGTCGACAGCCGCCGCGTCTCCGGCGACCCGCTGGCACTCACCCTCGCCGCCTACAACGCCGGGGTGGGGGCGGTCGAGACCTACCGCGGCATTCCGCCCTACCAGGAGACCCAGCAGTACGTGGAGGGCATCCTCGCCAAGACCGCCTCGTACGCCGCGCCCGCGCGGGGCGGGGGCGGGCAGAGCGGCGAGAGTGGGGGCGGGCAGAGCGGGAGCGCGTTCGGGGCCGCCGTCGCGGCCGCCGCCCTGCGGTACCGGGGGACCCCGTACAGCTGGGGCGGGGGCGGCCTCGCCGGGCCGACCTACGGCGTCGGCGAGGGCGCCGGGATCATGGGCTTCGACTGCTCGGGGCTCGTGCGGTACGCCGTCTACGAGGCCTCGGCGGGACGGGTCGTGCTGCCGCACTCCAGCGAGGAGCAGGCCACCCTGGGCCGGCCGGTGGAACCGGACCGGATCCAGGTCGGCGACGTGATCGCCTTCCAGCTCTCCCCCGGCGACTACGACCACATCGGCATCTACATCGGCCAGGGGGAGTTCGTCCAGGCGCCGAAGACCGGCGACGTGGTCAAGGTCTCGAACCTGTCGGACCCGTACTACGCGGGAAAGCCCATCGCCGTCCGCAGGTTCGGATGAGCGGTACCAGGGTCGGACCCTGAGAGGACCCCGAGGAACCGGTCCGCCCCGGGAAGGGGAAGGGCGGGGGCGGATTCATCAGGCAGCGCGACGCCGTGCGGCCGCCGGGCGGGGAGGCTTGAGGAGTCGGACGGTGAGGACGCGGGGACGGCAGAACCTCCCGCACCGCCGCCGGCAGTCCAGCTCACTCGACCCGCCGCCAGGAGGCCCACCATGTCGAACTACTCGTCCGCGCCGCGCACCCTCTCCCGCCCCCGTTCCGGCCGCGTCCTCGGCGGGGTCTGCGCCGGAATCGCCCGCCGGTTCGGCCTCGAACCGTGGACCGTGCGGGGGTTGTTCCTGCTCTCCTGCCTGCTGCCCGGCCCGCAGTTCCTCGTCTATCTGGCGCTCTGGCTGCTCCTCCCCGACGACTGACGCCGGGCACAGCCCCCGTCATTCGTACGGCAGGAGGCTGCCCAGCGGGCCGAGGTCGAGGTTGAGGTCGGCGCGGCTCAGGCCGTGCCGGCCGCAGAGTTCGTCCATCCGCTGGTCGAGGAGCATCAGGGTGCGGCCCACCTGCTCGGTCTGGGCGTCGGTGAGGTCGCCCTGGTCGAAGCGGCGAACCGCCTGACGCTCCATCAGTTGCCGTAGCAGCTCGACCACGGTGAGGACGAGGGCCGCCAGATCGCGGGCCGCGCTCTCCGGATCGATGTCGATCCTCCCCTCGCTCACAGCGGCCCCCCGTCCGCCCACGGCGCCGGCACCCGCTCGCTCACCGAGGACAGCAGGGCGTGCAGCGAGAGCCTGATCAGCGGGACGTCGGCGATGGCGATCACCAGGTCGCCGCTGACCACCACGCCGGTCGCGAGCACCCGGTCCAGCAGGTCGACCAGCGGGACGCCGATCGGCGCCTCCGCCTCGGGGCCCGTCCACGGCACCACCTCACGCCCGGCCATCGCGCTCGCCTCCTCCCCCGTCGGCGGAGACGAAGGAGTACGGCGGCCACGGGCCGGAGACGTCGATCCCGATCCCGGCCAGACGCGGGTCGCGGCGCAGGCGTTCCACCGCCGCCGCCAGCTCGTCCTCGCGCTCGCGGTCCACCAGATAGGCGCCGTTGAGCACCTGCGGGCGCGCCGCGCCGGTGACCCGGGCGCCGTGCGGACGCAGCCGGCGGGCAGCCACCGCGATCTCCCGCAGGCACTCGTCCACCGTCTCCCCCGCCTGGCGGGACGCCTCCCAGCGCCGGTCGCGCGCCTGCTGACGCCCGCGGATCCGGTCCAGGTACGCACGGCCTGAGCCGGCGTGGGCGGAGGCGTGGGCGGAGGGGCTGGACTCGGCGGTGATGACGGGGCCGTCCGCCGTCGGGACGTGGACCTTGACCCCCCACTCGGACCGCCCGGCCACCCGGTCCAGCGAGGCATGGAAGCGCTCCTCGTGGGCGGCGAGAGCCGCCCGGGCGCGGTCGTCGCCGAGGTAGAGGGTGGCGAGCGGCAGCGGCACCGCGCATCCCCGCCGGCTGACCGCGTCGACCACGGCGTGGTGGGCGCGGGTGCAGCGTTCCAGCTCCTCGGGGTCGGCGAGGCGTTCGCGCAGCGCCTCCTCGCAGAACTCGCCGTACGGGACGTCCTGCACGATCGCCTGGAGCGAGCCGGCGGCGAGCAGGCGGACGGGGCCGCCACCGCCCGTCGCGTGGCCGACGAGTCCGGCGGCGATGCCGGGGACGCAGTCCCGGCTCACCGCGAAGACGTAGGTGGCGGTCCCCTGGGCTGCGGTGGCGGCGGTCGCGGTCGCGGTGGCAGCGGCGGTCGCGGTGGGGGAGGGCTCCGGAGCGGGCGACGTGCTGGCGTTCATCGTTGGCTCAGGCTCCTTCAACTGTGCTGTTCCGAGGCCGAGTCGCCGTTCTCGTGGGCGGCGAGAGCCTCGCGCAGGCGGGCGTTCTCCTCAGCCAGGGCGTTGCGGGCGGCGCGGGAGGAGAGCGCGGGGTCCGTCTCCCACCAGTCGATGCCCGCCTTGCGCGCGGTGTCCACGGAGGCGACGAAGAGGCGCAGCCGGATGGTGAGCAACTCGATGTCCAGCAGGTCGATCTTGATGTCGCCCGCGATGACGATGCCCTTGTCCAGCACGCGTTCGAGAAGGTCGGCGAGGTTGGTGGTGGTCGGCCCGAAGCTTCGCTCCGAGGCGTAGGCGGGGGCCGCGCCGGGGGCGGAGAAGGCGTCAGGCTCCATCATGGGTGCGCCTCACTCCTCTTCTTCCTCGTCGTCGTACTCCTCCGCGTCCGCGTCTTCCTCGTCTTCCTCGTCGTCCTCGCCCTCGTCCTCGGCCTCCTCGTCGTACTCGTCCTCGTCGTAGTCGTCCGGGTCCTCTTCGTCGCCGTACTCGTCGCCGTACTCGTCGTCGTCCTCGGCCTCCTCGTCGTACTCGTCCTCGTCGTACTCGTCCGGGTCCTCTTCGTCGCCGTACTCGTCGTCGTACTCGTCTTCCTCGCCCTCGTCCTCTTCGTCCTCGTCCTCTTCGGGCTCCTCGTCCTCCTCGGCTTCGGACTCCTCGTCCTCCATGGCCTCCTCGTGGCTGCGGACGACCTCACCGTCGCGGATCTCGCCGCGCCAGCCCTCCACCTCCTCGTCGGCGCCGAGGGTCACATAGCGGGCGAAGTGCTTGAGGTCGAGGCGCAGGCGGCGGCCCTGCGCGCGCCAGAGGTTGCCGGTCTTCTCGAAGAACCCGGCCGGGTAGTACTCGACGACCACCACGATGCGGGTCAGATTGGGCGCCAGCTCGTGGAAGGTGATGGATCCGCGCGTGCTCCCCTTGGCCCCCTCGGACGTCCAGACGATCCGCTCGTCGGGGACCTGCTCCTGGACCGTGGCCTTCCAACCCCGGGTGGAGGGACCGACCTTGACCTTCCAGTCCGACTCGGTCTCGTCGCTCTGCGACACGCTTCGGACGCCCTTGGTGAAGGTGCTGAACTTCTCGTACTGCGTCCAGTGGTCGTACACCGTACGGACCGGCAGGCCGATGTCGACGGTCTCGACGATGTTCGTCACCTTGGTGTCGCCGGACTGGCCCTTGCCCCCGCCGCCACCGCCTCCGTTCCCGCCGCCGCCGTCGCCGCCGTTGCCGCCTCCGCCGAAGAGCCCCTTGGTCTTCTCGACGATCGGGTCCTTGATGCTCTTCGCCTGCTCCGAGACGAGCGCCTTCAACGGCGAGTCGCCGCGCAGGATGCGGCCTCCGGCGCCGCCGAGGACCCCGCCGTTGTCGGCGGCGTCGGTGAGCCGGTCGGCGAGGTCAGAGACCTTGTCGCCGGCCTTGTCGGTCAGATGCTGGGCGCCCGCGCCCAGGTAGCTGACGATTCCTTCGCGCACGCGGTCGAGGGCCGAGCCGCCGTCCTGCGCGTTGTCGCGCTGATCCTTGCTGGCCATGGTCGTCTACCCCCGGCTCCGGTTGCGGCCGGCAGCGGACCGCCCGGAGGCCGATCGCCCGGAGGCGGACCGTCCGGAGGCCGTCTTGCGCGGCGTGGACTTCTTGGCGGGCGTCTTCTTGGCGGCGGACTTCTGGGGGCTGGTCTTCCTCGGCGCCGACTTCTTCGCGGCGCTCTTCGCGGGTGCCGCCTTCTTGGCGGCCGTCCTCTTCGCGGCGGGCTTCGGCGACGGCTGCGCGGCGGACTTCATCGCTGCCTTTTTGGCGACCTTCTTCGCCGGCGGACGGCTGCCTGACCGCGACTGCTTGGTGGCCTGCTGAGCCGTCTTCTCGGCCGGGCGCCTGGCCGCGGGCCGCTTCGCCGCGGCCTTCTTCGCGGGCGGCGCCTTCTTGGCCGGCCTGCTCTCCGCGCGCCGGCCGGCGGGACGCCTGGCGGGCCTGCGGCGCTCGGGCGCCGGCTCCTCCTCGTCGGACTCGCCCTCGTCCTCGCCCTCGTCGGACGGGCCCTCGTCCTCGTCCTCGTCGTAGTCGTCTTCGTCCTCGTAGTCGTCCTCGTCGTCGTCGTAGCGATCGTCCTCGTCGTACTCCTCCTCGTCGCCCTCCTCTTCCTCCGGCTCCGCGGACGCGCCGAACGCGCTCGCGCGGTCCTGGAGCACGTCGGCGAAGGAGTCGAGGCGGGCGTTGGCCACCGAGGACAGCGCGGCGCGGCCGGCCGGCAGCAGTTCCGCGCGCACCTGGTCGCCCAGCTGCGCGAACTGCGGGGAGGCCACGAGTTTGCGAGCCCCTTCGGCGAGCAGTTCCTGCGGCGAGAGCCGGAGCCTCCGCCCCGCCAGCACTGAGGCCAGCGCCAGCGTGAACCTCGCCTTCTTCGTTCGGCCGAGCAGATAACCGCCGGCCACGGCAGCCGCCAGTGCGGCCTTGCTGCTGTCGTCCATCCGTCTCTTCCCCTTGCGCTTTGTCCTCGTCTTTGCGGCCCTGTGCGGCCGTCGGCCGTCAGCGATCCACCGGTCCGGCCGGATGGTGTGGTTCGGCTTCGAGGAGGTCCAGCAGTCGCTCCTCCTCGCGCTCGAACCGCTCGGTGCCGATCTCCCCCGCCTCGAGCGCGTCGTTGAGCGCGCGCAACCGCGCCCGTACGACGGCCGGGTCGCGGAGTTCGCGGTCGGCGGCGTCGCCGAGTCGCTCCGCGACCCAGGCCACCCCGCGCACGGGCGCCAGTGGCAGCAGCAGTACCCCGCTGAGGAGGCCCATCTCAGACCCTGGCCGACAGGCGCGCGGACGCGGAAGCGGGCGCGGACGCGGAAGCGGGCGCGGTGAAGCTGTAGCAGGGGATCGGCCCGCTCAGCCGCAGCTCCACCCGGTCCCGGTGGGCGGCGGCGAACCGTTCGACGGCCGTCCGGAAGTCCTCCTGCGCACCGTCGGCGACCAGGAACGACACATTCGCCGCGTACCCGGCCACCTCCGGACCGCGCACCCAGCGGTCCGCCAACGGGGCCAGCTCGCGCACCACCTGCTCAGCGGCCTCGCCGGCCAACCGGGCGAGGCCCGCCGCCACGGCCTCGCCGAGCCGGACCGACGCCTCGTACCCGGGGCTGCGCCGCACTTCGTCGCGCATCCGCCGGACCCGGCCGTCCTGGCCGAGGAGCGCCGGGACGGCGTCCTCGGTGGGCAGCGCCTTGAGGTTGAACTCGTCCCGCCCGTCGAGGAGTTCGAGGGCCTCGGCGTATGCGGCCCGGCGCTCGTCCAGCTGGGCGAGCACTACCTCCTCGTCCGGGGCGACCATGCCGAACCGCATGGGGAGCACCGGCCCGTACTCGGCGAGGGAGAGCAGCAGGTCCTGGTGGGCGAGGAGGTCGCGGCGGCGGGCCCGCAGATCGGCGGGCGCGTCGCCGACGACGGCCGCGAGGTCGCCGTGGCGCAGCGCGCGGACCGCGGTCGGCGGGGCGCCCACCCCGCGCTGCCCGGAGCGGAGGCGGTGGTCGGCGCGGACGAAGCCGTAGACGTAGATGCCTTGGGCGTGGGCGGCCATCGGTCAGTTCCTCCCGGTGCTGCGTCGGGCCGGGCGGGTCGCGGTACGGGACCGGCTGCCGGATCCGGATCGGGAGCCGCTGCCGGAGCTGCTCGATCGGCCGGAGCCACCGGTGCTTCGGCGGCGGGGCGCGGGCCCCCGCTGCTCGCCGCCGCCCTCCTCCTCTTCCTCCTCGGCGCCGTCATCGTCCCCGTCGCCCGCTCCGACGGCCTCCTTGACCTTGCTGCCGACCGAACTGACGGCCTTCTTCACGCCCTTCTTGCCGGCGCTCTTCGCCAGCCCGCCGCCACCGCCGAACAGCTCCGGCACGGTCGTGGTGCGGGTGTTGGCCTCCAGGTCGAGGCGGTTGCAGACCTCGGCGAAGCGGAGATAGGTGTCGACGCTCGCCACCACGATCCGGGCGTCGATCTTGAGGATCTCGATGCCGACCAGCGACACCCGGATGAAGACGTCGATCACCATGCCGCGATCGAGGATGAGTTCGAGCACGTCGTAGAGCGTGCCGGCGCGCGGCACGCATACGGTCTCTTCGTTGTAGGTGGTCGTGGTGCCCATGGGGCCTCGCCCTCTCGAGCGCGTCGGGCGGACGCATGCGGTCAGTCGTCCGCCGATCCGCGTCGGTAGCGACGGATCCTGCGGTACTGGAGGAGCTCGCCCCTGCCGTCGAGGTCCACCTCGTAGGTGGCGAGGAGGCTGGTGGTGTCCGGGATGCGCGCGACTTCGAGCACATCCACGTGGACCCGCCAACCGTCCTCGCTCCGGCACACGGCCGAAACGCCCTCGACGGGGTGGGTGAGCAGTATCTCCAGACTCCGGCAGGCACGATGAGCCACGTCCTCGGGCGCCCAGCCGGACGCGCTGCGCGAGGACGAGGACTTCTTCGTAGCCGACCCGGTACGTCGCTCTGCCATGCGCACCACGCGACCACACGGCGGCTCGGGCTCGCATGCGCTGGTGGTCCGGACGAGCCATCCACTCCGCTCAGGCGGGCCGGAGGGGGCGGGCGGGTATGGCGAGCGCATTACGGGGCAACCGGGCCGCACGATTCGCGTCGGCCTTGGGCCGGCGCGGGTGCCCGGCGGGCGCGCTGCGGGCCGGGCCTGCTGCGGGCCGGGCCTGCTGCGGCCCGGGCCCTCGCGGCTACAGCCTCAGGGGCCGGAGGCACCGGCCGACCCGCGCGGTGGTGACCATCTCGGGCGGCTGGAGCCTTGGACCCCGAGCCCCCGCCCGAGCCGGTTGGCCCGAGCCGTCGGGATACCGACGCGGGGCGCCTTTCGGGGGGACGGCGGCCCTGCGTGCCCCAGGCCGCGGGGCCTAGTGCCGGTAGATCGCGGACGGCGTCAGCCCCACCGCCTCCGCGATCTGCCCGTTGGTGACCTCGGCGAACCCGTCGCGCGCGAACAGCGGCACGGCGGCGGCCAGGATCTCCGCCCGACGGGTGGGCGGCACCGGCTGGGCGGCGGCCCGGTGGCCCGCGGCCCGCCGCCGGGCGCGGCGGGGTCGGCCGCGGCCACCCGGAAGGCGGACGTCAGCAGCAGCTCCTCCACCCGGCGCTGGGCGATGGATACGTGATGCATCGTGATGGACCCGACCGCGCCGAGCGCCGCGGCGGCGCGCAGCCGGGGATCCACGAGCGTCCTCCGCTTCTCGGCCGGTCGTCGGACGGTGCCGGCGGTGGGAGCGGCGGCAGCGGCTCCGGCGGCAGCGGCGGCTCGCGGTGGATCGCCTCGGCCACCCGGCCGACGAGGTGGGCGAACTTCTCCGCGAGCCGTCGGCGGTCCGCCACCGCCAGACAGCGGGCCTCCCACCGGTACAGGCCGCTGGACGCGCCGTGCTCGCTGAAGGGCCGGCCGGCCGCCTCGACGCGACTGTGACTCAGGATTCACCTCCGACGGGTGACCCCCTTGGCGAAAAGCCGGGCCTCGCCGCCCGCGCGGTTCGCCTTCCGGCGGAGCGCCGCCCGGCTGCGGGCCGCCGCGATCGCCTCGGTGAGGCCGGTGATGTCGTACGCGCCCTCGTGCCGGCGGCCGTTGACGAAGAAGGTGGGGGTGCCGGAGACGCCGCTGAGGTCGGCCGACTCGACGTCCTCGGCGACCCGCTGGGCGTCCGCGTGCTCTATCAGCCGCCGCCGGAAGCGCTCGGTGTCCAGGCCGAGGCGTTCCGCGTAGCCGACCAGGTCGCGGCCGCCCAGCGCGCCCTGGTGGTTGAGGAGGAGGTCATGCATCCGCCAGAACTCGCCCTGGTCGGCCGCGGCCTCGGCGCCCTCCGCGGCGAGCTGGGCGTGCGGGTGGACGTCGGTCAGCGGCAGGTGGCGCCAGACGTAGCGGATGTCGCCGTAGCCGGCCAGGAGCTGGCGGACCACCGGTTCGGCCTGGCCGCAGTAGGTGCACTCGAAGTCGCCGTACTCGACCAGGGTGACCAGCGAGCCGGCCGGGCCGCGGACGTGGTCGTGCGCCGGGTCGACGTCGATCGCGAGGTCCGTGACGCCCTCGTCGGTGCCGAGGAGCGCGTGGGTGCGCAGCCTGCGCGGCAGGGCGCCGATGACGGCGGTGACGGCCCAGGTGAGGAGGAAGGAGCAGAGCACCGCGGTCAGGATGCCGATCTTCGCCTCGTCCAGCAGCCGGCCGTGGAAGGCCAGGGTGGCGATGAGGAGGGAGACGGTGAAGCCGATCCCGGCGATGGTGCCGCCCGCCGTCACCGCTCCCCAGCCGACCGGCGGGCGCAACCGGCCGCGGCTGAGCCAGCCGGTGACGGCGGCCGTGCCGACGATGCCGACCGGCTTGCCCAGGACGTAGCCGGCGATGATGCCGAGGGTGACCGGCGAGCCGAAGGCCGAGGAGAGCTGACTGCCGCTCAGCTGGATCCCGGCGTTGGCCAGGGCGAAGAGCGGGACGATGAGGTAGCTGGTCCAGGGGTGGAAGAGCTGCTGGAGGCGGTCGTTCGGGGAGAGCGCGGAGCGGAGGCCCTGACGGAGGTTCCGCTCGTACTCCGGGGTGGGCTGCTCGCGGAAGTCCCGGAAGAGGTCGGTCGCCCGCTCCAGGTCCTCGCGGGAGGCCGGGGCGGCGTAGCTGATCAGGCCCATCGCGAGGCCGCCGACCACCGGGTCGACACCGGACTCCAGCAGGGCCACCCAGAGCGCCACCCCGATCGCCCCGTACACCGGGCCGCGCCGCACCCGCAGGGCGCGCATCAGCAGCGCGAGGAGGAAGAGCCCGACGGCCGCGCACAGCCCGGCGGTCGAGACCCGGCCACCGTAGGCGACGGCGATCACGATCAGCGCGACCAGGTCGTCGACGACGGCGACGGTGAGGACGTAGGTGCGCAGGGCGGAGGGGAGGCGTCGGCCGAGGAGGGCGAGGAGGCCGAGGGCGAAGGCGGTGTCGGTGGACATAGCGGCGCCCCAGCCGCGGGTGGCGTCGCCGTGCCCGGCCGTGACCGCCAGGTAGAGGACGATCGGGACCACCATGCCGCAGAGCCCGGAGAGGACGGGGAGCGCGACCCGCTTGCGCTCGCGCAGCTCGCCCATGTCGAACTCGCGGCGGGCCTCCAGGCCGACCACGAAGAAGAAGAGGGCCATCAGCCCGCTGTTCACCCACTCCCGCAGCTCCAGGCGGATGCCGTGGGAGCCGAGGGAGAGGGAGAAACGGGTGCTCCAGAACTCCTCGTACCCGCCCGGTCCGAGGTTCGCCCAGAGCAGCGCGACGACGACCCCGGCGAGCAGCACGGCGGCGCTGCCGGTCTCGGTCCGCATGAACTCGCGCAGGGGGGTGCGCCGCATGCTGTCGCCACAGGCGGTCTGGCCGGAGAGGCGGGCGCGGAGGGGGGGTTGGGGCGCGGGGGCGGAGGTGCAGGTCGAGCTGGCGGCGGGGGCGGGGGCAGGCTTGGGCTCGGCCTTGGTCTTGGCCTTGGCGTCAGGGCCGGGCTTGGCCTCGGGCTCGGGCTGCGCCTCGGGCTGGGGCTGCGCCTCGGGTTCGGGCTGGGCCTCGGGCTCCGCGCTTGGGCCGGGGGCGGACGCGGAGCAGACCGGGCCGGTGTCGGCGGGAGACTCCGAACCCGCACCATCAGCCGACGACTTGGAGTCGCCGTCCGGCGCGGGACGCGGGGAAGGATCGGACATCCGTCCATTGTCCCGGGTCCCCCGGCCGGTTCCCGCCGACCCACGCCGATCACGCCCGCAAGACCGGCCCCGACCGCGGTGAGCTGCGACGATCTTGCATGATATGTTTTTCCACGTCAGCGCAACGGCCCCGAGCGAACCCGGTCACCGACAGCGCGAACGACACAGGTCCGGGTGGCGGAATGGCAGACGCGCTAGCTTGAGGTGCTAGTGCCCTTTATCGGGCGTGGGGGTTCAAGTCCCCCCTCGGACACGTTCACTAGGTACACAGGCGGTGCTGGCCGAGTTTCGGCCAGCACCGTTTGCGTTTCATCATCGAAGGTCAGCCGCAGTCCGAGGGCGCGATAGACCTCCAGCTTGGCGTCCGAATCAGCACCACGGACGGTGCGGAGCACATCGTCCATGCTCCCGATCATCTCGCGGATGTCCTCGCGGGTCAGCGTCGGAGAAGAGCCACTCCGCGTATGAGGAAGTTCGCGCGCGTCGAGAGCGATCAACAGGTCAGCGAGGGACTCGTGCGGGACTCCCTCGGTGAAGTAGGCGGTCCACTCCACCAACGCCGAGTCCGCAGGTGCCCCGGGCCGTCGGCCACATGCGCCAGCCCAGGTGGCCCAGCGCCTCTCCGGTACGCTCGGCCAGCGCACCGTCGTCACCTGCGAGGTGACGCGGGGCAACCCAGTAGGGCGGCAGCGGGTGTGAAGTCCCATCAGGATCGGGCGAGTTCAGAGGCTCCTCCTCGGGGTCATACGGAACGGTCAAGGGCCGTCGGGGAGCGCAGCTCGACGCCGCCGAGGCGGAGGGTCGCTCGGCGGCTGCCAGGCCAGCGCGACGGCGACGTCAGGCGGCAGGTACCCGAATTGCTCGGCCGCCTCGGATTCGGCGACATAGACCACCGGGTCGCCGCGCTCGTCCGTCGAACCCAGCACACCACCGAGACGGTGCGCCATGGGGGACAGCGGATTGATCGCCAGACGGACACGAGTGTCGCGGTCGAACGCAGGCAGCTGGTCGATGAGTTCGCCGACCGTGTGCTCAGGGGCCAAGGGCGAGTCCAAATGCAGTCTCCTGGAGGCAGGGCGCGCGACCGAACAACCGGTCGCCCGGCAAGGGATCGAATGAGGTAAACGTGCGCTGCAGGGAGCTATATCGGGTAAGGGGCGGCGAGAGTCCATCGACGGTCGCAGCAACGACCTCGGCCAGCGTCTCAGGATCGAAGGTGTTCCGGCATCCGGGGTCCGTGCGATTCCCGTGACGGCAACGTCCCAGCCTTCGCCCCTCCCAGAGTCCGCGCCCGCCGCAGGCCAGCCGGTCGGGAAGTATTCGGGGCAGACCCGTCCGTCAGTCATCACAGCATCGCTCTGACCTGGGACTTCAGAAGAGAAGACTGGGTTGACATGACCCTGCAATTTCTTCCAGTCCTTTACTCAACTGGACTGTGTGCGAGCGTTGAATACAGCTTCTCGGGCGATGGTGATACCGGTTGCGATGGCACCGCGGACGACAGCTTCGCTTCCGAGAGGGCTGGCAATCATAGTTGGGCGCATGGGTGTGATCGGGACGAGGGCTTCTTTGATGTGGGGTTCCAGGAGGTCAAGGTTTTGCCCTACGCCGCCGCCGACGACGATGAGTTCTGGATCGAGGAAGGCGAGGATGCTGGCGACGAGTTGGGCGAGGTGTTGTGCCACGCGTGCCACGGCTCGCTGCGCACGGAGGTCGCCGTCTCTGGCCGAGACGAATATGGACTCGGCGGTCAGGGGGCCCGTCATGCCCTCGGCGATGGCATGCCGTACGAATGCGTCGGCGGCGATGGCTTCTTCGAGCATGCCGCGTCGCGGACGGCCGGGGTGATCGTCGGGAGTTGCGTCGCCGATGGGGAGGTAGCCGATCTCGCCGGCGGCGCCACTGCGTCCGCGGTAGAGACGGCCGTCGAGGACGAGGCCGACGCCGACTCCGGTGCCGATGGTGAGGTAGGCGACGTGGCTCATGCCGCGTGCGGCGCCGTAGGTGTGCTCGCCCAGGGCGGCGAGGTTGGCGTCGTTGTCGATGGTAAGCGCGGTCCCCAGCCGTTCGGCGAGTGTTTCGGCGAGGCCGGCGCGTTGCCAGCCGGGGAGGTTGGCCGCGTACATGATGCGTCCCCGGCGGGGATCGAACACGCCGGGCGAGCCGATCACGGTATGGGTCACGGTCGAGGCGTCGAGACCGGCTTGCGTGGTTGCGTCGGTGACGGCTTGCTCGACTAGGTCGACAAGGGCCCCTGCGGTGCGGGCCGTATTGCGGACTTCGAGTTGGCTGAGCGGCTGGCCTGCGAGGTCGGTGACGAGCAGGCGCAGCTTCTCACGCCCAATGTCCACGCCGACGACGCTCCCGGCGGTCGGGTCTGCCTCGTAGGCGGCAGCCGGCCGGCCCTGAGCGGCTTCGAGGCGTCCAGCGGCCCGTACCAGGCCGGCTTGCTCTAGACCACGTAGAGCTGCAATCACAGTGGGTAGGGACAAGCCGGTGTCGCGAGCGAGCTGGGGACGGACGGCCGGGCCGTGGATGAAGAGCCGGTCGAGGAGCAGTCGCTGGTTCATCTGACGCAGCAGCGATGGAGCCACCGCGGCGCTCAGGGGGCCGGGGGACTGCTCGGAGTGGACCATCGCTCACCTCGGAGAGTTGTCGATCAAACAGTGTAGAGCCGGGCTGTTGTGCTGATCACGATGAGAGGCTTGACGCTAAAGACTCTTTAATAAAGACTCTTCATCATGTTCCAAGGATACGAGGACCGCCAACGGCGGAGCGGGCCGGCAGCGGTCGGCATCGACTTCGGCGGGACGAACATCGAGATCGCCTTGGCATCCAGCACTGGCACGCTGCTGGAGCGGGTGCGCATGCAAACCCGGGCCGAGCAGGGCCCTGACCAGGCATTGGCGCGGGCCGCTGCGGCCGTTCGGCACCTGGAGCGTCGGGCGATGGATGCCTACGGTGCGCCGGTTCGCGCGTACGCGGCAGTGGCTCCTGGCGTTATCCAGGCTGATCGGATCCTGCTGACGCCGAACCTGCCGGGCTGGGACAGCCTCGCTCTGGCGCGGCGGCTCCAGCAGGAGCTGGAGATTGAGCATGCGCCGGCGGTGTGCAACGACGTACGCGCGGGAGCCTTGGCTGAGGCGCGCTTCGGGGCGTTGCGGGGCGTCGATCCGGGCGTCTACGTCAGTTTGGGAACGGGAATCGCCGCGGCCTTGACGGTCGGCGGCACGGTGCTGGGCGGCGCTCATCAGGCCGCGGGTGAGATCGGATACCTCAATCCTGGTGGCACTTCTGCAGCGAGCTTCGCCGATGGGCGTGCGCCGCTGGAGGAGATCGTTGGCGGTAAGGCGCTCGGCGCTCGGGCGAGTGAGCTGCTCGGCATCGAGCTGACTGCGGCGGAGCTGTTCGAGCGGACCGACCCGCCAGCTCGGAAGATCGTACGCGAGGCCCTCAATGTGCTGGGTGCCGCCATCGCCAACATCGCAGTGTTCGTTGATCCGGAACGGATCGTGGTGGGTGGCGGCATGATGGCCTCCACCGATGTGATCTTGCCAAATCTGGCCGCGCATCTCGCCCGGGCCGTGCCCTTTGCACCGCAGGTGCTTACCGCACACTTCATGCAGGACGCCTCGCTCCACGGTGCGGTCGCGCTCGCCCTGGACCACATGGCAGGCGATCGCCCGGGCCCGGCGGAGGAAAGATCCGCCCCGACGGCCTTCCCTGCGGACATGGTCTTCAATAACCGCTTCGCCTGTAAGGACTCCGGCTGATGAGCGACTCCACCACGCGCCACGCGTTGCGGCGCAACACCTTGTCCATCGCCGGATCCGTGGCGATGTGCATGGCCTTCATGGGCCCGGCCACGAGCGTGGCCTTCAACACCCCGCCAGCCGCCGCAGGCGCGGGGTACGCGCTGCCGCTGGCGATCCTGCTAGCGCTGGTTGCGTGTCTGCTGGTCGCGAATACCATCGCCGCATTCGCCCGCAAGATCCCTGCCGCCGGTTTCGCGTACACCTTCAACACGCACGGCTTCGGGCCCGCGGGTGGCTTCCTGTCCGGCTGGCTGCTGCTGCTCAGCTACGGCATGGTCGCTCCGATGCTGCTGGCCGCGATCGGCACCTACACCTCCCAGTTCCTCGCCACGCAGCTCCACGTGCACATCGCATGGCAGCTGATGACCTTGCTGTTCGGGCTGATCGTGTGGGGCATCAACGCGCTCGGCGTCTCCGACTCGGCCAAGGTCGCGATGGTCTTCCTCGTCCTGGAAGTCGGCATCATGCTCGGGCTGGCTCTGACCGTTCTCGGCAAGGGCGGCGACCACGGCCTGAGCCTTGCCCCGTTCCGCCCCAGCCACTCGCTGGGCGGCACCTCCGGTCTGGGCACCGGGATGCTGTGGGGAGTGTTGATGTTCATCGGGTTCGAGTCGGTGGCCACCTTGGGTGAGGAAGCCAAGACGGCCAAGCGCACCATCCCGATCGCCCTGTTCAGCGCGGTCATCGTGATCGGCGCGTTCTACGTGCTGACCGCCTACAGCGCGGCCATCGGCTACGGCCCGAACCACGCAAAGACATTCGCCGCCGATGCCTCCCCGTGGACGACGCTTGCCCAGCGGTACTGGGGCATCACCTGGGCCCTGATGCTCACGGTGATCGCCAGCCAGTTCGCCAACTTCGTCTCCGGCTCCAACTCCTTCGTACGAGTGCTGTTCGCGATGGGCCGCGAAGGGATCCTGCCCAAGGCGCTCGGACGGACCAGCCGCCGCCACATCCCACACATCGCCCTCGGCGCCTACATGCTGTTCTCCTTCGCCTTCACCTTCCTGATGGGAGCGAAGTTCGGACCGCTGGGCGTGTACAGCTTCGCCGGCACGGTCCTGGGCCTGGGCATGATCATCATCTACATCCTGATCAGCCTCGCGGTCATCCGCTTCTACCGGCGCGAGCACCCCACCGAGTTCCGCTGGATCCGCCTCGGAGTTCTCCCGGCGGCCACCGCCATCTTGATGCTGCTGCCGATTTGGGGCCAGATCCATCCGATGCCCGCGTGGCCGAACAACCTCGTGCCCTACCTCATTGCCGCCTGGATGGTCATCGGCGCCGGCTACCTGCTCTTCCTGAGCGCCAGGCGCCCAGCCCTGGTCTCCGCCATGGGCCACGTCTTCGAATCCGACACAGAAACGGGCACCGAGATAGCCGAGCAGACGGATCGCGGCGTGCGGGACACCGACGACGAGACGCCCACCCCCGACCGATCCGACCTGCAGACCGGAGGCACACAGTGAGCACCGCCCTACTCGGCCAGCACATGCGCGCCGAGATGAGCCAGCAACCCGAGGTCCTCGGCGGCCTTGCTGACCGGTTCGCGATGATCTCTTCGCAGGTCAGTGCCCTCGCCGAGGCCATGGGCCGGGTCGTCGGGGTCGCATTCCTCGCCCGAGGGTCCTCGGACCACGCCGCCCTGCTCGGGCGGTATGCCATCGAGCACCAGAGCGGGCTGCCGACCTGCCTGGTGGCGCCGAGTATCGCCACCGCCTACCGGCGGGCGCCGGAGCAGTTCAAGGGCTGGCTCCTGGTCGCTCTGTCCCAGTCGGGACAGACGCCAGAGATCGTCGACATCGCCGGACGCTACGCAACCTGTGGCGCATCGGTCATCGCGGTCACCAACGCCCCGGCCTCCCCGCTGGCCCGCATCGCACACCGGACCATCGACCTCACGGCGGGACCCGAGCAGGCGGTGCCCGCGACGAAAACCGTGACAAGCCAGATGCTCGCCGTCCTCGCGATCGCCAGCGGCCTGGGACCCGGTGGCCTGACCGCGGCGGACGCCGCGCAACTCCCGGGCCACGTCAGCGGCATCCTCGCCAACAGCGAATCCATCGAACGGACTGCCGAAAGGCTCACCGAACACCACCAGATCGCCGTCGTCGGCCGCGGCCCGTGCTACCCGGCCGCGCTGGAAACAGCCCTGAAGCTGCAGGAGACCACCCGCATCATGGCCCACGGCTTCTCCACGGCCGACTTCCGCCACGGCCCCATCGCCACCTGCGGACCCGGCTCCCGAGCCGTGCTGCTTGCCGGATCCGGCCCCGCCGATGACGACACCCGCGCCCTGCGCAGCGAACTCACCCGCCGCGCAGTACAGGTCAACCTGATCGGCACCCGAACCAGTACCGACGCCGGATGGCCTGTGCTCGGACACATGGGCGAGTGCCTACTGGCCACCGTGCGCGGCCAGCAACTCGCCCTCGCCACCGCCTCCTTGCTCGGCATCAACCCCGACCAGCCCGCCGGACTGAACAAGGTCACCCTCACCCACTGATTCCGCTGTCATCCCGCCACCGCCACGATCTGAATCATCTTGATCGGAGTACCACCGTGTTTCTCGACCTGCTTCGCCGCCGCAACCCCGCACTGATCGACGCCGCCATCACCCTGCACCAGCAGGGCCAACTGCCGGCCAACACCTACGTCCTCGATCTCGATGCGATCACCGCGAATGCCCGATCCCTCTCTACCGAGGCCACCCGGCTCGGCCTGACCCCCTTCGCGATGACCAAGCAGATCGGCCGCAACCCCGACGCCTGCCGCGCGATCACCGCAGGCGGCATCCAGGCCAGCGTTGCGGTCGACATGGAATGCGCCCGCGCCACCACCCGAGCCGGCATGCGCCTGGGCCACCTCGGCCACCTCGTACAGGTACCGCGAGCCGAGGCCGGTGCCGCCGCGGCGATGCACCCGGATTACTGGACCGTCTTCAACCACGACAAGGCGCGTGAGGCGGCCAAGGCGGCTGCTGCCACCGGGCGCGACCAGTCGCTGCTGGCGCGTGTGCACGCGGAGGGCGATGAGTTCTACTCCGGCCACGAAGGCGGCTTCTCCGCCGGCGACGTCCTCGCCGTCGCCGACCAATTCGACGCACTCGGCTCGGCCCATTTCGCCGGAATCACCACCTTCCCCGCCCTTCTCTTCGACCGCGACTCCCGCACCGTGCGCCGCACCCACAACCTCACCACCTTGGAGAAGACCGCAAACCGACTCCGCGACCACGGCCGCACAGACATCCAGATCAACGCACCCGGCACCACCTCCACCGAGACACTCGCCGCCCTCGCCTCCGCCGGTGCCACGCAGGTCGAGCCCGGGCACGCCCTGACCGGCACCACCCCCTGGCATGCTGTGAGCGATCTTCCCGAACTCCCCGCCGTCTGCTACCTCAGCGAAGTCAGCCACCACCACGGCGGACGCGCCTACTGCTTCGGCGGCGGAATGTACGTCGACCCCGTCTTCCCGCCCTACCAGGTCCAGGCCGCCGTCGGCCACGACCCCGACGGGGCCACCCTGCTGGATGCCACCTTGCCCCCGGCGCAGGCCATCGACTACTACGGCCAGCTCCACCCCACCGGCCACGCCCCCGAGATCGGCGCCAGCGTCGTGTTCGGCTTCCGCATCCAAGCGTTCGTCACCCGCGCCTACACCGCAGGCATCACTGGCCTGTCCACTGGCACCCCTCGCGTCGCCGGAATCTGGTCCGCCGACGGCTCCGCCACCTCCTGGCCCGCATAGACACCCCCCGATAGACCGTCACACTGAGCTGTTTCGGTTTCGTAGAGTCCTCGAAGCCAGGTCTATGATCTTGGCGTGAGGAGATCCACGAGCTGTGCCAGCACCACGAAAGTACCCGGACGAGCTGCGGGAGCGCGCGATCCGCGAGGTCCGCTCCACCGGCCGTCCCGTTGCGCACGTCGCCCGCGACCTGGGCATCCACAAGGAGGCCCTGCGCAACTGGGTCCGCCCGGCCGAGGCTGACGCGGGTGGAGAACGCCGAGTTGAGGCGGGCGAACGAGATCCTGAAAGCCGCCTCGGTGTTTTTTGCCCAGGAGATCGACCGTCCCCGGACGAGGCCGAGCAGGTGATCGACCACCTGCGTGAGAAGGGCCTCGGGGTCGATCCCGTCTGCCGGGTGCTGGACCTGTCGCCCTCGACGTATTTCGCCCGCAAGAGCCGGCCGAAGTCGGCCCGCCGACTGCGCGACGAGCAGCTGCTGCCGCTGATCGAGGAGATCCACGCGGAATCCGGCGGCACCTATGGGGCCCGGCGGATCACCCGCGCGCTCGGGCGCCGGGGCGTGGCCGCGGCCCGCTGCACCGTCGAGCGGCTGATGGCCGAGCTGAGCATACAAGGGGTCATCCGCGGGCAGCGGCGACGTACCACGGTGCCGGAGCCGTCGGAGCCGCGTCCGCCGGACCTGGTCGACCGCCACTTCCCCGCGGCCGGCCCGGACCGGCTGTGGGTGGCGGACATGACGTATGTGCGCACTTGGTCCGGGTGGGCGTATGTGGCGTTCGTGCTGGACGTGCATTCCAGGATGATCGTCGGTTGGCAGGTCTCGAACCACATGCGGACCGAACTGCCGCTGGACGCGCTGGAGATGGCGCTGTGGCGGCGGAGGATCAAGAAGGACTCCGGGCTCGTCCACCACAGCGACAGAGGGCCTCAATATGTATCAATTCGGTACACCGACCGGCTTGCCGACATCGGGGCCTCCGCCTCGGTCGGTTCCGTCGCGGACAGCTACGACAACGCGATGGCCGAGGCGCTGAACGGCACGTTCAAGGCCGAACTGATCGAGATGCAGGGCCCATGGAAAGACGTCGCCCAGGTCGAGCGGGCGATCTTCCAGTGGGTCACGTGGTATAACGAAGAACGCCTCCACTCCGCGCTCGACTACGTGCCCCCCGCCGAGTACGAGCAAGCCTTCTGGCAGAGCAAGGAGCAAACCCCGCAGTCCGCCTGAACCACCACCACCGGACTCTACGAAACTCGGGACAGCTCACCGTCAACAACGCTGGTGGGCAATACAGCTAGTACGGTGTTTGTGGCAGCTGGGGCGGGCGTCGGCTTGCGCCTGTCTCATTCCAGGACGCCCGGCTCTGTCCTGTGCTTCGAGAAGGTGCGATGCGCGCCTGGGCGCACGCCCCCGGGCGGCGATATGCCCAGGGCATGACGGAACGACGCGCGTATCCGAGTGATCTGTCCGATGCCCGCAGGGAGTTGATCGAGCCGGTGCTGTCCGCGTGGCGCTTTGAGCGCCGCGGGCGGGCCCTGGACTTCGGCCGGCCGCCGAGGCATGACCTGCGCGAGATCATGAACGCGATCCTGCATGTGGACCGCACCGGCTGCCAGTGGGCCTATCTCCCGCACGACTTCCCGCCGCATCAAAGCGTCTACGGCTACTTCGCTCGGTGGCAGAAGGACGGCGTCTTCGCCCAGTTGGGCGGCCTGCTGCCGGAGCTGGTGCGCCTACGGGAGGGCAGGCACCGCCACCCGTCGGCCTGCGTCATCGACACGCAGAGCGTCAAGACCTCCACTAGCGTCCCCACCGTGAGCCAGGGCAACGACGCGGGCAAGAAAATCGTGGGCCCCAGGCGCAGCATCCTCACCGACACGCTCGGGCTGCTGCTGGCCGTGCTGGTCACCGCGGCCAGCGTGCAGGACTTCACCGCCGGCCGCACCCTGCTCGAGCAGGCCGCCACCGACCATCCCGGTCTGCGCAAGGTCTGGGTCGACGGCGGCTACCGCAAGCACTTCATCGATTACGCCGCCACCCTCGGCATCGACCTCGAAATCGTTCAACGCGTCCCCGAAACAAGAGGATTCACCCCGATCCCGAAACGCTGGACGGTCGAGCGGACCTACGGCTGGCTGATGCTGCACCGCCGCCTGGCCCGCGACTACGAAACCCTCCCCACCCGCTCCGAAGCCATGATCCATCTTGCCATGACCGACCTCATGGCCCGCCGCCTTACCGGCGAGAACACCATCTCCTGACGCGACCCGACACCAGCACATGAAAGCCATATTCAGGGATGAAACAGAAGGATGAAACGACCTCTTACGCAGACCCGAGACGGCCTGGACGGAATCGGCACCTGGCGCGGCTGGAAACCCGGCCCTAATGTCGAAGACAGCTCCAACCTGCGAGGCCCCGTTCTGACGCGGGTTCAGGTCCACTGGAGATCATTGCTCCGATGTCGTCTATGGTGGGTTTCATGGGGCTGGGGTTGCGTATCCTTCAGCGGCGTTTCCGTGCTCATCTGACCGCCGGTGAGAGGCTGTTGGCCAGGGACGTCGGGCGACTGCCGGACGGCGGGACCGCCGGGCTGATGATGGGCGAACGCCGACTGTACGTCGCCACGGGCGCGGCCGAGGTGCGACAGATCGGTCTGACCCGGATCGCTTCTCTGGTGCACGGCGGCGCGCTCGACATCACCTTGAGCGACGGGGAACGGGTGGCGATCGGCGAGAACCGCGGCACCACCGGTGCGGTGCGCGCGGCTCTGCGCAGCAGCTTGCTCGCCATGCCGATGTGCCACCGCCGCGTCGAGGTCGCAGGCGTCCAGGCGGTGGTGAGCTACGTCCCGTGGCGGCCCGGCGCACGGGCCTCCTGGGGCGTGGTGCTCTCCCCGGGCGCCCCGGAAGGGGCCGAAGCGGACTTGGCGGATCTCGTGGAGGCCGTGGCCCTGGACATCGGCGCGCTGGTGACCGCCCCGGACGGCGCGATGCCGGAGGGCGGGCTGGAGGTCACGCCATTGCCCAAGGCCCCGTCCGCGCCGCTCTTCCGGGTGGCCTGGTCGCATGAGTTCGGCGTACTGCCCGAGGACGTGCTCGCCACCCGCCGCTCCGGCCAGGACAATGCCCGGGTGACCTGCCTGGTGCTGGACGGGGACCGGGTATGGGTGGCTGAGTCCGACTCCGCCGAACGCGAACACCCGCGGATCAGCTCCGTCCCCGTGGAGCAGGTGCAGGTAACGCCGGCAGCGAAATCCGCCCCCGAGACCGCAGCCGACCCCGGCGGAGACGCCGTCGTACTCGCTGGGCACGCCGGGGAAGCCCACGTTCCGCTGGACGCGGAAGGCCTGCCCCGCTGGCGCTCACGCCTCCCACCCCCTGGCGCATGAGCGATCCTCGCCCCCGGGGCCACCGGCCGCCTCCACCCTGGGCGCTGCTCCTGGGCGCCCTCGCGCTCACGGGCTGCTCAGCCTCAGCACATTCCACGGCCCCAGTCTCGGTGCCGACGTCGGACACCCCCACTCTCAGCGACGGTCCGCCTGCCGCCGACAGGACGGACTACCGTGCCTGCGCCGACGCGCACTGTGAGGTCGCCGTCGCCGGCCCGGCCCAGATCCCGCTCGGTGGGACCGGGGGCGTGAGCGGCATTCGAATCACCTCGGTGAACCTCACCCCACCAAACCCGTCCCTGATCTACGACGAGTTCGACACCGACGGCAGCATCGCCCACGACGGCTGGCTGATCATGGGCCAGACCTACGGCGACCTCGGCTACGCCCCTGGCGTGCGACTGGAACTCCTGCGCGTCACCGGACATTCCGTCGTACTGCGCATCAGCAGCCCCTGACGACGCACCCCGAACACGCCTGCGACAAAACAGGGTCAGAGCAATGCCCATGACCTGTATCAGCCTCGGGTTACTGACCTTGCGGTCGTGATGTCGTGATGGCGAGTCCTGTTTCGGCGAGGCAGCCGTCGATGAGGTCGCTGCGGTACTGGATCTCGCGGGCGCTGCGTCTCAGGGTCCGGATGAGGTGCACGGGGTCAGAGGCCGTTATCAATTCGGACATGGTCTCTTGATTTCTGCAGGTCAGGCATGGTGCGGGTGGTCGGGTGTCAGAAATGACGGCGTTGTGTCGCCGCGCTGGTGGAGGACCGGATGCCGTCGCCCATGGGACTGCTGGAGGAGCGGGAGCTGGGTGCGCGTCGGCGCCTGGAGGAGTGCCGCGAGGAGGCGGAGCGTGCCGCTGCAGCACTGGCAGAGGCCGAGCGGGCCTGCGAGCGGGCGGTGATCGCCAAGGAGGAGTTCTCGGCGGCGCTGGCCGAGGCCCAGACGAAGGATGCTCCGCCGTCGCAGGGCGCGGGGGCGGTTGCTGCCGCAGCGCCGGGCACGACCGTGCCCCAGCGGCGGCCCGGCGTGGAGCCGGCGGTGCTCGCCCCGGACTACCAGCGGATCATCGGGGCGCTCGAGGCGGTGGCGAGGGAGGGGGTCGGGCCGCCGAACTGCCGTCAGATCGCTGCCCGGCTGGGCTGGGAGACCACCGCGGCCCGGGTGGAGCGGGTGCGCGCCAAGTCGCGGCGGATGACCGAGCGGGACTGGCTGGTCAAGGAGCCGGACGGCCGCTTCAGCGCGCGCGTCGGGCCAGGCGGCGGATCATGAGCGCGGTCATCGACCAGTAGATCATCGCCTCGGCTGTCGCGGTGGTGCGCTCGTAGTCGCGGGCCAGCCGGCGGGTGCGCATCAGCCACCCGTTGGTGCGTTCGATCACCCAACGACGCGGCAGCACCTGGAAACCCGCCGTGGCCTCCGTGCGCTTGACGACCCGAAGCGCCAGCCGCAGTGCGGTGGCGGCCCAGTCCACCAGAGCCCCGCTGTAGCTGCCGTCCGCCCAGATGAGCTTCAAGCGGAAGAACCGGGCGCGCAGGGGTGGCAGCATGGCGTGCGCGGCGTCGCGGTCGGTGGTCGAGGCGGGGGTGACCAGCACGGCGAGCAGCAGGCCGAGGCAGTCGACGACCAGGTGGCGCTTGCGGCCATTGATCTCCTTGCCGCCGTCGAAGCCGCGCGAGTCGGCGCCCACGACGGCGTGGATCGCCGCGGTCCAGAGAGACCAGGTCCCGGCATTGCACACGTTCGCCGCCGGCCTCCTCCATCCGCATACTCCACGCGGGGTGATGGTGCGGAGTGCGACGTCGTCGGTGTGGTGGAACCAGAGGTCGCGGAGGAGAGCGTGAGCCACGACCGTTCATGATCTCGGTTGCAGTGACGCTCCGTGGCCCTGGCACCAAAAGTGATCCAGAACCAGTCTTGAGGAACCTGCGACACATGCCCGTCTCTGGACACCACCCTCCCCTGACACGGTGCCGACGACGACAAGTTCACCGATCAGGCCCCGACCCGCAGCGTCGTCTGCCGCGCCAGCAGGTGGGCTTACTGGTCGACTCCCACCTCGGACACTTTCCTTTGCTCCACGGTTGGCTCCCGTGGCGTGCGGGCCTCGGCGACGCGTCGAATGGCTTGGGTCTCGGTCCGGTCCTCCTGCCGGCCACCACCACCGGGGCCGCGCCCATTTCCAACGCGAAGTGCTGTGCGGCGGAGCGCCGGTGCACCGCGCCCACGTCGGCTTCACCGAGCCGCGGCTCACCGGCAGGCCACCCTGAACCCACTACCTTCTGACCGGGCGCCCGGTCGGCTGAACCGTGGGGGTGGCCTGCCCCGCGGGCAGCGGGGCCGGGCCGGTCAACGGCCCCCGGCGAAGGAGGGCGCCGCAGAGGATCGCGCCCGCCGCGAAGATCGCGGCGCACCACCAGAAGACCGTGGTGTAGCTGTGCACGGCCGCGGCCTGCAGGAGCTGCGGGGTCGGACGGCCGTGCACGTGGGCGACCAGATAGCCGCCCGCGGCGCCTGCGGCGATGGTGTTGAGCAGGGCGGTACCGATCGAACCGCCCAGCTGCTGCCCGGTGTTGATGCTCGCCGAGGCGACTCCGGCGTCCCGCGGCTCCACGCCGTAGGTGCCGGTGGCAGCGATCACGCCGAAGACCAGGCCCATTCCGGCGCCGGTCACCAGGATCGGGCCGAGCAGCGCCCCGGCATAGCCGGAGTGCACGCCGATCCGGGTCAGCCAGACCATCCCGGCCGAATCCAGCAGCAGACCTGCGATCACCATCGGCTTGGGGCCGAACCTGGGCAGCAGCCTGGTGTTGCCCAGGGTGGCGATGATGCCGCTGACTACCACCATCGGCAGCAGCGCGATGCCCGAGCGGATCGGCGAGTAGCCCAGCGTCGACTGCATGAAGTAGACCAGGAAGAGGAAGACACCGAAGGTTCCGGCGCCCAGGACCAGCACGGTGAGATACGCGCCGGCGCGGTTGCGGTCCAGCACCAACCGGGGTGGCAGGAGTGGTTGCGCCGCCCGGAATTGCCACAGCGCGAAGGCCAGCAGCAGTACGGCACCGGCCGCGAGGAAGCCCACCGTCGATGGGGTGCTCCAGCCGTGTGAGGCGGCGTTGGCGAAGCCGTAGACCAAGGCGAACATCCCACTGGAGACCAGACACACCCCGGGGAGGTCCAGGCGTCCGCCGGACACCCGCTGCTGACGGTCGACCAGTAGTGCGCCACCCACAACCGCGACGGCTGCTACAGCGACATTGATGTACATGCACCAACGCCAGGAGAGGTAGGAGGTCAGCGCCCCACCAACCAGCAGCCCGAGACCCCCGCCCGCTGCCGCGACCGCACCGTACACCCCGAAGGCCCTGGCCCGTTCCTTCGGTTCGCGGAAGGTGGTGGCCAGCAGTGACAGCGCGGACGGTGCCAGCAGTGCCCCGAAGACCCCCTGGCAGGCGCGGGCCGAGACCAGCATCGGGAAGTCGACCGCGGCTCCGCCGACGGCTGAGGCGGCGGCGAAGCCGATCAGTCCGGTCAGGAAGGTCGTCTTGCGGCCGATCAGATCGGCAAGCCGGCCGAAGAAGAGCAGCAGCCCGCCGAAGGAGAGGGCGTAGGCGGTGACCACCCACTGCCGGTCGGTACTGCTGAACCCCAGCGCGGTCTGCGCCGAGGGCAGGGCGAGGTTCATCACGGTCAGATCGAGCACGACCATCAGCTGCGCGAGCGCGATCACGGCGAGGACCAGCCACCGCCTGCGCGTACTGTCTGCTGCCTGCACTGGGTCAACTCCTTGTTGCGCCACCAAGCTCGAGGCGCCGGTCGATGCAACGCCCGCTCGGTCAGAAGACGTCCGACACCCTCGGAATGTGACAGCGGCCGCCGACGGGCGGCGAACCGTCCACGCCGGCGGCTCGGGCCGTTCGGGTTCAACTCGCCTGAGTGCTCGAGCGTTCGGGGCTGATTCGGTCGCCTGCGAGATGCGGTCGGGACGCAGTGGAAGGTGCCGGCGGCGGACGCCGTTGGCGTGCCAGGCGGCGCTGGCGACGGCAGCGGCAGCGGCAGCGCCGACGATGCCGATCTCGCCGATGCCCTTGATGCCGAGGCCGGCGCTTGCGGGGCCGACCACATCTCATCGTCCGCAGACCGCCGGGCGGCGCTGGACGGGACGCTCAGGCAGCGGCTCGGGGGTGTCGCCCTCTGGGGGTGCGGGGACCTCCTCGGCCTCGTCGATGAGCAGGAGCTGCTCGACGCGTTCGAGGAAGTCCGGGTCGGGGAGCGGCAGTTCGACGTCCTCGTCCCGGTAGCCCACCGCAGCGGGAACGTAGGCGACCAGCGCCGCCACGGCGCCCCGTGCGGGCAGTTGCCCTGGCTCGCGCAGCCGACGCAGGACGCGTAGCAGCGAGCCGGTCGTCGGCGGCTTCTGCACGTTCTGTATGCCGAGTTCGAGCAGCGCCCGCCGGAGCTGTTGCCGGGCGTCGGCGCGCGCCTGCTCCAGATCGCCGCCGGTGGACTCGGCCGGGGCCGGGTACTGCCTGTTCCATGTGTTCCACCAGTCCGCCTCGCGCTCCTCCCCGTGCGCGCGGTGGTAGAGGGCAAGGCAGTAGGCGGCCGGCCGGTCGCCCGCGCCGGCGGCGTACTGCCACCAGAAGCGGGCGCCGTCCAGTCCACCGGTGAGCGCGAGGACGCAGCCGAGCATGCGGGCGCCACCCGAGTCGGGCAGGGCGTCGTCGATGAACACCCGAAGCTCTCTGCGACTGCCCGGGCTGGTGAGGAAGGTATGGCAGAGCTCCGCGAGATCCAGCTCCGCGTCCTCGCGGCGGCCCCCCGGCCGGCCGGTCTCCGAGCGGACGGGGGCCGCCGGCTCGGGCTCCGCCTTGGACTCGGGAGCAGCTACCCACCGCGCCAGGCGGGCGTTTATCCGAGCCTCCGCGGCTGCGATGTCCTCGTTGGTGTAGGGGGCGGTGGGAATCAGGCGGAGGTCTGCCAGCAGGCTCTCCAGGGATGCCATCAGGGGGTCTCTCCTTCGTGTTCCGGGTCCAGGAGCCGGCGGAGGTGGCGGAGGGCATAGCGCTCTATGGAACGAACGCCGGCAGGGCTGATGCCCAGGAGGGAGGCGGTCTCGGCGGTGCTGTACCCCTCGAAGTAGCGGAGGTGGGCGACGTCCCGCTGGCGTTCGGACAGGGCCCTGAGGGCCTGCCGGACGGCGAGGGCGTTCTCCACAGCCGCGATCGGGTCCTCTGCGGCGACCACGCCCACCGTGTCGAAGACCTGGGCCTCGCAGAGCCGCGGGCGCCGGTTGCGCGCCCGGGCGAGGTCGATCACGCGGTGCTTGAGGGCCTGCCAGACGTAGGCGGCGACGTTCTCCTTGCGCAGCACCTCGGCCCAGGTGCGGGCCAGCTGCTCGAAGAGCTGGTCGACCGCCTCCTCAGCGTCACTGCGGCAGCCCAGCTGTCGCTCGGCGTACTGGACGTACTCGGTGCGGTGGTACTGGTGGAAGGCCGAAAGGTCGAGCGGCATCGACGTCACCGGGTCGGCGCCGATCTCTGCGGACGCGACGACCTCCGAGGGCGAGTCGGAGGGGGATGACGGGGCCAGGGACTCCTCACTCACCGGCGCTCTCCCAGCTCCACGTCCGCGGTACTGCGGAGTTCGCGCAGGCCCGTCCGGACTCCCGCAGCGGCGAACCGGCGAAGCAGCGCGACCAGGTCGCGCACCAGTACTCGTACTGCCAGGGCGGTTACCGCCAGGGCATCGAGGTGATGACTCACGGGGTGGTTGATCCTTCGTTCGGCGGCCGGGGTCCTCGGGTCCCCGCCAGGACGCTGGTGCATCCTGTGCCTCTACGGCGTCCGCCGAGGGCGTTCCGTGCATTCTCAGGACCGAACAAAAGGTCACTCGGGCCCCGGCTGCCCCAGCCCCCAACTTGATCCCAACCACCGCTGGCCGCCCGCTTGGTGACGCTGCGTCGGCTTTGACCAGCGGGTTCACTGTCGGCCGCGGCTCTCGCTCGCGTCAGTACCCAAAAGCGGACTCCCCCTTTCAGGTGATACAACTCACAGCCCCTGGAGCAGCGCATTCCTCTTCTCACCGGGGTTCGCCGGATGACGACGCGGGCACCGTTGGGCCGGACGACGCGGTTCGGCCGACGGCTGCCGGTTGGCCGCCCGGGAGCCACCGCCAGACGCCGCCCAGGTTCACGGCGTCCGCCCGGGGGAAGGAATCGGCCGTCTTGTCGACGGTCCCGGTCAACGTACCTGGATCCCGGCGTGGTTGGACGCCTGGCGGCAATGCGGTGGCCGATCCATCAGGCCGCCGCGGCGCGGCTGGGGCCGCGAAGCGCGGCCCGGACCCGGGTCAAGCCGCGGGCGGTGGCATCGGCGGAAGCCGCCGACCCGGGAGCCGGGCTGGGGTGGAGTCCGGCGCAGGAGCGGCAAGGCCCCTGAAGGGCGACCGGGTCTCCGCAGGTGGGACATTCCGTCCAACGCGGAGGCGGGGGTTCGGCCGGCGTAACGGGGCGCTTTCGGACGAGGCGATTGCTGAGGAACGCCATCGGAGAGTGGACCCGGGCGGGCAGGCCGCAGAGAAGGGCGGATGCCAACTGCCCTTCGGATCGGGCGCCCTGGAGCCATTCATCCACCAGCGGCGCGAGGGCCAAGGACTCGCTGGCACCAAGTGGGAGGCGGGGCTCCGGGCCGACGATGCGGGCGAGGACGCGTGCGGCGTGGCTGAGCTCAGGGGAGGCGGCCGGGAGGGTGGTTCCTTTCTTCCGGTTCTGTTCTGGTTGGCCGACCGGACGACCGGTAGGCGACTCGCCGGGTCCCGGGATGGCGGGAGCCGGTGGGCGTGGTGTGTTCGGCGGCTCGCCCGTTGCGGCTGCCGTGGGGGTGTCGTACACGTGGGTCTCGGTTCGGAAGGTCCCGTCCGGGCGGCGGATCTTCACGACGTGGTAGTACCCGGCCCTGGCCAGCTCGCGCAGCGCCTTGGCGACGGCGCAGCGGCCCTGCGGACTGGTGTCCGCCATGCGGCGGCCGTCCTCACGCCAGCCGTCTGGGCGGGACAGGAGGTTGGCCAGCAGGCCGCGCGCGGTGTAGGACAGCCGTCGGTCCTGGAGGGCTTGGTTGGGCAACACCGTGAAGGCGCGCTTGGGCGCGCTACGATGAATGTGCATGAGGAGGTCCTGCTCCTTGTGCCGGACCCCGGGGTGTTGGTAGCACCGCCGGGGTCACTCTTTTCAGTTCTGGGAACGGCACGGAACGTACCACACGTTTCGTGGCCAAACCGACCGGCTCTTCAATGTTCAGATGATCTGTAAAACTACCGGTCATTGCACTCAACTCGGGCCGCTGCTCAGAGTGACCGACGCATCGACGAGACGACGGCGACTGCGGCCCGTTCCAGGACACGAGCACTACTGACGTTGAAAGCGTGATGTCGTCATGGTGGGGTCGGGACGAGGCCGGTCCCGGTAAGGCAACCGTCGAGCACATCGTGGCGGTATTGGAGTTGGCGCAGGCCCCGCCGGACGGCGGTGATCAGGTCCTGGGGGTCGGCGAAGGCCCGGTTGGCCAGCGTCGTGCGGCGCAGTACCGACCAGATTCCCTCCACCGGGTTCAGGTCCGGTGCGTAGGCGGGGAGTTGGTAGATCGTCAGCCAGTCCTGTCCGGCACTCCACCGGCGCATCCCCGCGGTCAGGTGCGTGTTGAGGTTGTCCCAGACCAGCACGATCGGTCCGCCGAGTTGGGTGTGGGCAGCCCGGATCAGGTCCCGGTAGTCGGTCCAGGCGAAGCTCTTGCGCCCGTCGGGGCGGGCGTCGGCGCTCGGCCGGAACAGCAACCGGGAAGCTCGGCCGGGCCGGTAGCAGGCCAGCGCGGCGATCGACAGCCGGCGGCGGGAACGGCCCCTGACCCGCACCACGGGGGTGCGCCCGCGGCGGGCCCAGGTGCGGCAGGTGGGCGGCGTCATCGAGAAGCCGGCCTCGTCCTCGAAGACGAGCCAGGCCCCGAGCGCCGCCGCCGTCCTTCCACGCGCGGCCAGGTCTCCCTCACCCAGCCGGCCACCGCCGCCTCGTCCCGCTCGATGGCCCGGCCCGCCGGCATCTGGCAGGACCAGCCGTGCCGCTTGAGCAGGGCGGCCACCCCCTGGACGGTGTAGCTCTTGTGGAACCGGCGGCCGATCACGGTCTTGATCCGCGACAGCGTCCAGGTCGGGTCCGGCCAGCCATGGGCGAGCGGACCCTTGTCCAACTCCCGCTCCAAGACCGCGAACAGCTCCTCGCTCAACAGCGGCAGCGATGCCGGCCCCTTGGAGGCCAGCGCGGATGCGCCGCCCTCGGCCCAGGCCCGGTGCCACCGCTGCACCGAGCGCACGCTCACCCGCAGGTCATGCGCGATGACCGCGTTCTCCTCGCCCCGGGCGAACCGCTCGGCCGCCTCCCTTCGCACCCGCTCGCGAAAGGCCCGCCGCTCAGCGGTCAGCCCGCCACCTTGCGCATACCTCACACAGACGGCATACCGCAGCGATCACCAACCGTCAGCCTCACGACACCACGCTTTGAAAGTCAGTAGTCAAGTACTCCGGGGCCGCTCCAGCCTCCCTCGGCAACGTTTGCGTCAGCCAGTGATCGAAAACCTGTCCAGCTCCCGTCAGCGCAACTTGGCGCCAACCGCCCTCTCGACGGCCCACGCGCGATCATCTAACGTGATGACTCTGGCATATCTAGGGCCAGTCATCAGCCCCGGGGGCGCCATGACGGGTACAGGCTGGATCGCACGGATAGTCAGTCAATTCGGAGTCGCCTGCAAGGATGCCCTGGCACACGGTCAAGACGAAGCCGGAATCCGCAGGGCAGTGGAGGACCTACTCCTCGCCGCCGCCGACGAGATCGGCTTAGAGGTGTACCTTCACGCCGAGACTCCCGTGCGGGAGTACCGAATCCGCCCCGACCTAGCGGCGCGAGTCGGCAGCCTACGTCGCAACATCGTGGGCTATGTCGAGCTCAAGGGCCCGCGCAAGGCGGATATCACACCTGGCGGCCTGTCGGGGCGCGACCGCAAGCAGTGGGAGGGCATGTCCAAACTGCCCAACCTCATCTACACCAACGGCCGAACGTGGATCCTATACCGCTTCGGCCAGCAAAAGGGCAAAACAATATATTTCGAGGGCGATCTCTACCGGTCCGGAAGCCGACTACGCGTGCTCGCTGGGCTGGAGGACGCATTTGAAGCCCTGCTTCGCGCCTTCTTCATCTGGCAGCCCCAGCCGCTCACCACAATGCGGGAGGTCGTCGCATCCATCGCTCCGCTGTGCCGATTCCTGCGCGAGCAAGTCGAAGATCGTCTCGCCGCGGAGGCGATGGCTTCCCGAGGTCGGCGTCCTTTCACGCGCCTCGCGCGTGCCTTGGAGCGTAGCGTTTTCCCCTCGACCGACGAACGCGAGGAGAACTCAGCGTTCGCAGATCGGTACGCCCAGACTGTCACCTTCGCCCTGCTGCTGGCCGGCTCCGAGGACATCCCGCTCAGTGGCCAGAGTCTGCACGAGGTCGGCCGAAAACTGAGCATTGAGCACTCGGTGATGGGACGCACGCTCCAACTCCTCACCGATCACGTCGAAGAGCCATTCCGGGACAGCCTCGACATGATCGTGCGGGTCGCGGACGCAGTCGACTGGGTGTCTGTGCGGACGCGAGAGCCCGGCGTCCACGTCTACTTGTATGAGCATTTTCTGCAGGAGTACGACCCAGACCTCCGTCGGGCTTCGGGAACCTACTACACCCCAGCCAGCCTCGTCCAGGAGATGATCCGCCTCGTCGACGAGGTACTAATCGACAAATTGCATTGCCCCGATGGTTTCGCAGACCCCGCAGTGGCGATCATCGACCCGGCCATGGGCACTGGCACTTTCTTGTCCGCCATCGTGGAACTGGTGGCTGAGCGGCGCAGCTCCGACGGCAACCTCGGTTTTCGTGCCGAAGCGGTCGAGGAGCTCGCTCGCCGGCTCATGGGATTCGAGCGCCAGATGGGCGCATTCGCTGTTGCGCAGATGCGCATCGCGCAAACTTTGCGTGGACTGAATGCCCGGCTTCGCCTCCCTGACATGCGCTTGCACGTGACGGACACACTGGCGGATCCGTGGCAGCCGAGCACGTTGTTCGACGATCCCGGATCGTCTTTCGATCCCCTACGTGAGGACGCGGAGGCCGCCAGCCTCATCAAACGTGAAGAACGGATCACCGTGGTGATCGGCAACCCCCCGACGCGCGAGCGCGCCCGAGGCGAGGGCGGTTGGATCGAGGAGAGGGGCGAAGGCCAAGGTCCCTCGCCCCTGGACGACTTCCGCCTCGGTGGCGAGTTCGCACGATTCGAGAACAAGCTGAAGAATCTATATGTCTACTTCTGGCGCTGGGCCACACACAAGGTCTTCGAGCTTCACGACGATCACCAACACGGCGTGGTGTGTTTCCTCAGCGCAGCGGGCTTCATTCGAGGGCCGGGTTTCAGTGGGATGCGCGCCTATCTGCGACGCACCTGCAGCGAAGGCTGGATCGTCGATCTGACCCCAGAACGGAAACGGCCACCCCAGAACAGCCGCTTCTTCCCGGGCGTTCAGCAGGAGATGGCTGTGGCCCTATTCGTCCGCCGAGAAGATGCCGATCCCCACGCGTCCGCGCCCGTCCATTACGCCGCAGTCACCGGCACGCGCGAGGAGAAGCAGCTCCAACTCTCGCGGCTGAAGATCGGCGGACCGGAATGGCGTATCACACACGCAGACCCCCTCGCGCCCTTCACGCCGGCCACCACCAGTGACTGGGAGGGCTTCCCCGCCCTGGATGCCCTCCTGCCCTGGTACAGCCCCGGGGTCACCCCCAACCGAACCTGGGTGGTGCACCCGGATCCCAAGGTCTTGAACACGCGTTGGGACCGTCTGGTCCGTGAGCCCGACCCGCAAGCGAAAGCGTCGCTTCTCAAGACGACAAGGGATCGAACACTGACCAGCGATCCGGCTCCATTCCCAGGAATGGATCGTTCTTCCGCCCTCCTCGACGCGGAACACGGACCGTGTCCGGTTCCGATCCAGATCGCTCGCCGGGCCTTCGACCGGCAGTGGCTCATTCCTGACAGCCGGGTCGTCGACTTCCCACGGCGTCCCCTTTGGCGCGCAGCCCAGCAGGAAGGGCAAGTCTTCCTGGTCGAACAGCACCGCCAACCCATCACTTCCGGGCCGGCGCTCCTCTTCTCCTCGGCAGTACCCGACGTTCACTACTTCAATGGCAACGGCGGCCGAGTGCTGCCCATGAAGCATTCCGACGGTACAGCGAACACTGCGCCGGGCCTGCTTGAACATCTCGCCAACTCATACGGTCTTCAAAGGATCTCCGTCGAGGATCTGATTGCCTACATCGCTGGAATCACCGGCCATCCCAGCTTCACCGATCACTTCTCGGATGAGCTGAACACGCCCGGAGTGCACATTCCACTCACCGCCGATCGGGAGATATGGGAGGAAGCGGCCCGGCTGGGAAGGCATGTCATCTGGGCCTCCACCTTCGGCCGCCGCTGTGCGGACGCCACCGACGGAAGACCGCCGGGCAGACGAGGCCTGTGGCAACAGGCGCATCCAGAGATCCGTTACACCAGCGAGGTCGATCCACGCTCCCTGCCCGCAGATCACAGCCACGATCCGCAATCCGGGCTCCTTCGCGTCGGCGCCGGTGTTTTCACCGGTGTCACCGAGCGGATGCGGTCTTACGAGGTCGGCGGCCGCAACGTCCTGGACAGCTGGCTCACCGCCCGGAGTGCCCACCCCCGAGGCCGGATCGGCAGCCCGCTGGACCGCGTGCACAGCGAACACTGGCTTCCGGAGTGGAGTAACGAGCTGGTAGAGATCCTCAGCGCCCTCGCCCACCTCACCGCCATCGAGTCGGAGCAGGGCATTCTGCTCGAACGAGCACTGTCGCGGCCGCTGATCGACGTCGCAGAACTGACGCGCCGCCACATTCTCGCGCCACCACTCCGAGCGCGAGCCCCCCGGCCCACCACTGACGACGCCGTGCTGCCCACGCTCGAGAACCTCGACAGCCAGGAACGCCCGCCCGTACAACCCCTCCTGCCTTCGCCCCCGCCTCTTCCGGACAGTGCTGCGTCCCGCCAGCGACAGCGTTCCCCAAGGCGCCGCACCCCGCGACACGATCCCGAACGCTGAGCAACTGCCGGTGCGGAACTGCCCTCCTATAGGACGCGCCGCCCGGCTGGGCCGGACCAGCGTCGAGTGCAGCCCCGGTCCCGGCGGTCACTGGCTTCCAGCCTGCCGGGAGGCGATCAGCCGGGTGTCGTCCGTGGCGGCGCCGGGCTCGGTTACAGGTTACTGGCGGCGTGCGCGCCCGTTGCGGGGTCGTCACGCGGGATCGTCGGAGTACCAGGTGCGCAGGCACGGTTCGAGGAAGGCGCCCTCGCCCTCGTCGGTGGTGTGCCGATATCCCCCGCTGCCAGAGCCTGGGGGTCCTGCTCCAGTTCCGGCACGGAGACATCCGTAGCCGGATCCCTCGGTGCCGGCATCTAGTTGGCCTTCGTCCACGGCGTGCACCGCTGAGCACGGTGCCGGCGTGGCGACGCCTGCGAGCCGCGCGCGCGTGAGGGCCTGGTTCGGGGATGGCGGGGGCGGTTGGGGGGAATGTCGGGGATTTGGTTGCGTCCGGGGGCTTGTGGGGTGGTGGCGCGGAACTGTAGAACGCTCCTCGATAACGTTGTCAGAAGAGGAGTCGCCTCAGATGCGCCTTCGAGACGAATTCAGACGACGGTGGCTGCGGACCGTCGTGGTCGCCGCCGCCTCGGCGGGGCTGCTCGCCGGCGGGGGGATGGCCTCGGCGGCCGGCGTGCCCACCCTCGCCGGGCCGGCCGCGGGCGACGCCCTGGTCGGTGATCCGGCCGCGCTCGTCGACCCGCTGATCGGCACCGGGTCGGGCGGGGCCACCGTCGGCCAGGTGGACACCTACCCGGGAGCCTCCGCGCCGTTCGGGATGATGTCCTTCAGCCCGGACACGCCCTCCCGGCCGGACGGCGGCGGCTACAACTACGACGACTCGTCCACCACCGGCTTCAGCCTCACCCACATGTCGGGGCCGGGCTGCGGCGCCTTCGGCGACTTCCCCGTCCTGCCGACCGTCGGAGCCATCGGCGACGACCCGGTGAACACCACCGACTCCTTCTCGCACAGCGACGAGCACGCCTCCCCCGGCTCGTACTCGGTGAAGCTCAACCCGTCCACCCCGGCGCAGTCCGTCCAGGCCGACCTGGCGGCGACCACCCGCACCGGCATCGGGACCTTCACGTATCCCAGCAGCAGCGGCAGCAGCTCCGCCGCGAACCTCCTCTTCAAGATGGGCGACGCCCAGTCCGGCAACCAGGCCGCCGACGTCAAGGTGGTCGGCGACAACGAGGTGGTCGGCACCGAGACGGCCGGACAGTTCTGCGGTTCGCCCGGCACCTACCCGGTGCACTTCGTGGCCACCTTCTCCCGCCCGTTCTCCTCCTACGGGACCTGGCAGACCGCCCCGACCGGCCCCAACCTCTTCACCCAGCCCACCGGCTCACTGCCGTGGAGCTACCACGAGGTGGCCAGTGGCGGCACCACGGCCGCCATCTCCCCCACCACCACCTCCGACGGCTCCAGCGCCGTCTCCTGGAAGCAGTCCGAGGCCCTCGCGAACACCTGGATCCAGGCCACGCCGCCCACCCTCGCGCAGGGCGCCACCTACCAGGCCAGCGTCACCCTCCAGGGCACCGGCTACGTCTACCTCAACTTCTACAACGGCACCCAGGACGTCGGCGGCAAGCCGGTCAAGCTGACCTCCACCCCGGTCACCCTCACCCTCGACGCCGGGATTCCGACCGGCTCCATCGGCACCCCCCAGTTCCAGGTCCGCACCGCCGGCGACGGCCCGGTCGACCTGGTGGCCTCCGCCGTGTCGCTGCGCAAGGACGCCGTGGTGAAGACCGCCGGCAGCACCCAGGCGAGCACCCGGGGTCCCGGGGCGCAGCGGGTGCCGGCCGGCCCCGACGGCAAGCCCGCCGGCCGCACCCGCACCCCGGTCGCCCCGCGCGGCACCGAGGCCAAGGGGGCGCAGTCGCGCACCCAGGTCGCGGAGACGCAGGGGCTCCAGTCCGGGGCCTGGGTCACCTTCGACACCGCCGTGCAGCGGCAGGTGACCATGAAGGTCGCGCTGTCCTACGTGGGTGAGTCGAACGCGGCCGCCAACCTCCGTGCCGAGGACCCGGGTTGGAGCGTCGGCGCGGTCGCCGAGCGCACCCGCGCGCAGTGGGACGCGCTGCTCTCCCGGATCCGGATCGGGGGCGGCACCGCGGACCAGCGCAAGGAGTTCTACACCGCGCTCTACCACACGATGCTCGAACCGAGCGTCTTCTCGGACGCGAACGGCCAGTACCCGGGCTTCGACGACCAGGTCCACCGCACCGCCCCCGGCAAGGCGCAGTACGCCAACTTCTCCGGCTGGGACATCTACCGCTCCGAGATCCCCCTGCTGGCCGTGGTCGCCCCGGAGGAGACCAGCCAGATGGTCACCTCGCTCCTCAACGACCAGGCCCAGGGCGGCTGGCTGCCCAAGTGGGGCTTCGCCAACGACTACACCGACGTGATGAACGGCGACGCCGCCGACTCGATCATCGCCGAGGCCTACGCCCTGGGCGCGCGCGACTTCGACGCCAAGGCGGCGCTGGCCGCGATGGTCAAGGGCGCGACCACGGTCCCCACGGACGCCCAGAAGGGCCAGGGCTGGTACGTGGAGCGGCCGCAGCTGGACGCCTACCAGCAGCTCGGCTACATACCGAACACGACGCAGAGCTCGCTCTCGCCGGAGCCGAACGGCGCCTCCGAGACCATCGAGTACGCCACCGCCGACTTCGGCATCGCGCAGGTCGCCAAGGCGCTCGGCGACACCTCCACCTACCGCACCTTCCTGGACCGGTCGCAGAACTGGACGAACATCTTCAACACGGCGACCGGTTACATCCAACCTCGGGACGCCCAGGGGCAGTTCCCCGAGTTCGGCCCGACCACGGACGGCATGGGCGCCTTCGGCCAGTCCGGTTTCCAGGAGGGGAACGCCGCCCAGTACACCTGGTCGGTGCCGCAGAACATCGGCGGGCTGATCACCGCCATGGGCGGCGACGCCGCCGCGATCAGCCGGCTGGACGACTACTTCACCCAGCTCCAGGCCGGCCCCAACCTCCCCTACGAGTGGGCCGGCAACGAGCCCGCCTTCGGCACCCCGTGGATCTACGACTACGCGGGCGAGCCGTACAAGACGACCGCGACCGTCCACCGGCTGCTGGACTCCGTCTACGCGGCCACGCCGGGCGGCGAGCCCGGCAACGACGACCTGGGCTCGATGAGCTCCTGGTACGTGTGGTCCAGCCTCGGCATGTATCCGGCGACCCCGGGCACTCCGGTGCTGGCCCTCGGCGCGCCGATCTTCTCCCGCGCGCTGCTCACCCTGCCCGGCGGCCACCAGCTGGACCTGACCGCGCCGGGCGCCTCCACCAGCGCGTACGTCCACAGCCTGGCCGTGGACGGAAAGTCCTGGGCGCCGGCCTGGCTGGACGCTTCGCTGCTGACCGGCACGGACGCCCCGCAGGGGCAGCCCGCCACCACCCGGCTCGCGTTCACCCTGTCCGACACCCCGGACACCGGCTGGGCGGCGGCCGCCGCCGACGCCCCGCCGTCCTACCCGTCCGGGACGCTGCGGTTCCCGCCGGGACGCAAGCCGGTGATCCTCACTCCGACCGGGCCCAACCTCCTCGGTGACACCCCGACCGGCCAATTGAACTGGTCCGGGCCGGTGGAGAACGGGGTCGGCTCGGTGCCCGGCAGCGTGTCGAGCGCGACCACCCCGGAGGGCGCGAGCGCGGTGCACTGGACGGAGGCCGACGCGGCTCCCAACACCTGGATCTGGGTGGACCCGCCGTCCCCGCTGGCCGGCGGCCAGAGCTACCGGGCCTCCGTCACCTTGGAGGGGACCGGCACGGTCTACCTGGACTTCTGGAACGGCAGCCAGGACCTGACCAGCCAGACCGTCCAACTGACCGGCACTCCGCAGACGTTGACGGTGGAGGGCGCGGTCGCCCCGGGCGCCTCGACCCACCTCCAGGTGCGCACCGGCGGCAGCGGCCCGGTCGACCTGTACGCGAGCGCCGCCTCCGTCCGGGTCCTCACCGCCGAGCAGAGCGGCTGACCTGGCAGCCTCGTGCTCAGGAGGCCGTCCGGCGGGTGCCCGCGCGCACCCGCCGGACGGCCGCGTCCCGGCGGATCGGTGGGCGACTGACTAGGATTTCGCCTCGAAGCGCACACCGATACCCAGCGGGGGGTTTGATCGATGTCAGGACGCACCGACCGCAAGCACCGGATCGTCACGGCCTTCCAGCGCCATGTCGCCAACCCCTTCTCCCGCCGCCTGCCGCTGCAGACGCTGCTGGAGACGACCGGGCGGAAGACCGGGCTGCCCCGGCTGACACCGGTGGGGGGCCGCCGGGTGGGCGGCTCCTTCTGGCTGGTGTCGGAGTTCGGGGAGAAGTCGCAGTACGTCCGCAACATCCAGGCGGACCCGGCGGTGCGGGTCCGCCTCAAGGGGCGGTGGCACACGGGGACGGCCCACCTGCTTCCGGACGACGACCCCAAGGCCCGGCTACGCGCGCTGCCCCGGATGAACAGCTCGGCGGTGCGGGCGATGGGGAACAATCTGCTGACGGTGCGCGTCGACCTGGCGGACTGAGCCGGCGCGTCGGGCCGCGCGGCACCACGCCGCACCACACGGCGCCGCGTCGCGTCGATGAGGAACGCCCGACGTCATTTCGGGTGCGGGAACTTGTCCCCCGCAGCCCGGGCGGCGACCGTGTACCCAGAAGGGTTTCGGGCTCTCGAAGGGGGCGGGACGGTGCGGATCGGAATCGTCGGCGCCGGGCGGATCGGCAGTGGGATCGCCCGGCAGCTGGCCGACGCGGGTCACCAGATCATGGTGTCGTTCAGCCGCGATCCCGAGCGGCTGGAGAAGTTGGCCGCCGAACTGGGCCCCTCGCACACGACCGGCTCGCCGGCCGACGCGGCGGCCTTCGGCGAGGTGGTGGTGGTCTCCGTCCCGTGGGACGAGCTGCCCGGCGTCCTGGAGCGGATCGGGCCACTGCTGCGCGGCAGGATCGTGATCGACACCACCAACCAGTTCGGCGGCCCGCCGCTGCCGTCCCCGGGTGAGACGGCGGCGCACTTCAATGCCGGCCGGCTGCCCGGGGCGCGGTACACGAAGTCGTTCAACACCCTCACCGCCGCCTTCCAGGCGCAGGCCGCCGGGCGTACCGGTGCCGAGCGGGTCGTCCAGTGGCTGTGCGGGGACGACCCGGACGCGAAGGCGACGGTGGCCGCACTGATCGAGGACGCCGGGTTCGTCCCGGTGGATCTGGGCGGCACCGCCGACTGCGCGGTGATGGAGGCACCGCGGCGGGAGGGCGCGGTCTACGGCGAGGAGTACCGCCTCGCCGATGCCCGGCGGGTGGTGGACGCGGTCCGCGCCGGCCGCCCGATCCCGCCCACCCCGCGTTACGCCTGACCGGCGGCGTCCCGTACCCGGCACCGGGCCACCGGGCCACCGAAGCACCGAAGCACCAAAGCACCGGGCCACCGGGCCCGGCAGTGCCCACCCGTGCCAAGCAGTACCCGACCGTGCCAAGCAGTACCCGGCCGTGCCCGGCAGCGCCCGGCAGCGCCGAGAGCGCCCGGCACCGCCCGGCACGGTCCGGCGCGGCCCCCATCGCCGCCCCAGCACTCAGTAGTGGACGCGATCTGCCTTGGCCACCCAGGCGTCGAAGGGTGCCGTGCGGTTGGGGAGGTCGAGGTGCTCGACGGCCATCGGCCACATCTCCTGGGGCCGCTTCTCGAAGAGGTCGTAGAACCTGCGGTCGTCGAAGCCGGCCACGGCGGCGTCGTGGCGGTCGGCCGAGAAGACGAGCCGGTCGACCCGCGCCCACAGAGCGGTGGCCAGGCACATCGGGCAGGGCTCGCAGGAGGTGATGAGGGTGCACCCCTCCAGGGAGAAGGTCCGCAGTTGCTGACAGGCCGCGCGGATGGCGCTGACCTCGGCGTGGGCGGAGGGGTCGAGGTTCGCGGTGACCTGGTTGTTGCCGCGGGCCACGACCTCGCCGCCCCTGATGATCATGGCGCCGAACGGTCCGCCTCCACGTGCGACGCTCGCGCAGGCCAGGTCGATCGCGGCGGCCATGGAGGCGAGTTCGAACTCCTGGACGCCGGGGCCGGGCGTGGTGGTGGTCATGGGTGGGGTCCTCCCGGTTCGATATGAGGTGAAGGGCGCCTACGAGGCGGCGGCCTCGAAGGTTCTGAGGAGGTCGGCGGCGACGCTCAGGGCGATCGTCGCCGGCTCCTTGCCGGTGATCTCGGGCATGCCGATCGGGGTCTTGATCCGGTCGATGGCGGCGGCGTCGTGGCCGCCCTCCTCGGCCAGGCGCTTGCGGAAGCGCGCCCATTTGGCGGCCGAACCGATCAGTCCGATCGAGCCGAGGCCCTCGGTGCGCAGCGCGGCGTCGCACAGCGCCGCGTCCTCCGCGTGATCGTGGGTCATGATCAGGACGTGGGCGCCCGGCGGCAGTTCCGCGAGCACCTCCTCCGGCAGCAGCGGAGTGTGGCGGACGTGGATCCGCGCCACGGCGTCCGCGAGGACGCCGAGCCGCTCCTCGGTGAGCACCTCCGCGCGGGTGTCCACCAGGTGGAGGTCGAGGTCCTGCCGGGCCAGGATGCGCGCCAGTTCCAGCCCGACGTGGCCGACGCCGAAGACCGCCACCGCCTCGACCACCAGCAGCGGTTCCAGCAGGACGGTGACGGCTCCGCCGCAGCACTGCACGCCGTGCCGGTTGGCGGCCTTGTCGTTGAGGGCGAACTCCATCAGTTCCGGCTCCGCTCCGGCCCTGCCGATCAGCTCGCGGGCCCGGTCGGTCGCGGCGGCCTCGATGTTGCCGCCGCCGATCGAGCCCCAGCTCTCCGTCCGCCCCACGACGAGCTTGGCGCCGGCCCGGCGGGGGGCGTGGCCGCGCACGGTCGCGACGGTCACCAGCACGCCGGGCTCCCGGCGGGCCCGCAACCGGGCGACCGCGCCCACCCAGGTCAGGTCAGGGCCCGCCCAGGTCAGGTCAGGCCCCACCCCGGTCAGGTCACGCATTGCTCAGGGCGTTCGCGCCGGTTCCCCGCGCCCCCGCCCCGGAGGGGGGTTCGGCGGCGGCGCCGCGGGCCGCCTCGATCGCCCAGTACACCGCCTCCGGCGTGGCCGGGGAGGCGAGTTCCACCTCGACCCCGGCGGGGCCGAACGCGGCGGCGGCCTGCCGCAGGGCCTCCCGTACCGAGAAGGCCAGCATCAGCGGGGGCTCGCCGACCGCCTTGGACCCGTAGACCGCGCCCTCCTCGGTGGCGTTCTCCAGCAGGGTGACGGTGAACTCCTCGGGCATCTCGGAGAAGCTCGGCAACTTGTAGGTGCTGGCGGCCTGGGTGAGCAGCCGGCCGCGGTGCGGGCCCTCGCCGGTGTCCCAGCGGAGGTCCTCCAGCGTCAGCCAGCCCGCGCCCTGCACGAACCCGCCCTCGACCTGGCCGATGTCGATCATCGGGGACAGGCTGTCGCCGACGTCGTGGACGATGTCCACCCGCCGGATGCGGTACGCGCCGGTGAAGCCGTCCACCTCCACCTCGGTCGCGGCGGCGCCGTGGGCGAAGTACTTGAACGGGGAGCCCCGGAAGGACCGGGCGTCCCAGTGCAGCCCCTCGGTCCGGTAGAAGCCGGCGGCCGACAGCTGGACCCGCTGGAAGTACGCGGTGCGCACCAGCTCGTCCCAGCCCAGCTCCTCCTCCCCGCCCAGGGCCCGCGCCACGCCCTCGACGATCCGGACGTCCGAGGGGTTCGCGCCCAGCCGGCCGGCGGCGACCCGCAGCAGCCGCTCGCGCAACTGCTCGCAGGCGTTCTTCACCGCCCCGCCGTTCAGGTCGGCGCCGGAACTCGCGGCGGTGGCCGAGGTGTTGGGCACCTTGTCGGTCCGGGTCGGGGCCAGTCGCACCCGGTGCGGCGGAATGCCCAGGGTGGTCGCGGCCACCTGCAGCATCTTGGTGTGGAGGCCCTGGCCCATCTCGGTGCCGCCGTGGTTGATCAGGACCGAGCCGTCCTTGTAGATCAGCACCAGCGCGCCGCCCTGGTTGAAGGCGGTGAGGTTGAAGGAGATGCCGAACTTGACGCCGGTCAGCGCCAGCGCCCGCTTGGTGTGCGGGTGGGCGGCGTTGAACGCGGCGATCTCGCGCCGGCGGTCGGCGACGCCGGCGTTCTCCTGGACCTGCCGCCAGACGGTGGAGATCCGCTCGGGCTGGGTGACCGGCTGCCCGTACGGGGTGGTCTGGCCCTGGCCCGGGCGGTAGAAGTTGCGCTCCCGCAACTCCATCGGGTCCAGGCCGAGTCGAGGGGCGCAGCGGCCCAGGATGTCCTCGATGACCAGCATCCCCTGCGGGCCGCCGAAGCCGCGGAAGGCGGTGTTGGAGACGGTGTTGGTCCTGGCGATGCGGCCGGCGACGCGGGCGTTGGGGATCCAGTAGGTGTTGTCGATGTGGCACAGCGCGCGGGCCAGCACCGGCTCGGAGAGGTCCAGGCTCCAGCCGCCGTCGGCGGTCAGGGTGGCGTCCAGGGCCTGGATGCGGCCGTCCGCGTCGAAGCCGATCCGCCAACCGGCGTGGAAGCCGTGGCGCTTGCCGGACATGGTCAGGTCCTGGGTCCGGTTGAGCCGGAACCGGACGGGGCGGCCGGTCAGCTTGGCGCCCAGCGCGGCGACGGCCGCGAAGCCGTGCGGCTGCATCTCCTTGCCGCCGAAGCCGCCGCCCATCCGCAGGCACTGGACGGTCACCTCGTTGCTCGGCACGCCCAGCACATGCGCGACGATCTCCTGGGTCTCCGAGGGGTGCTGGGTGCTGCTCTGGATGAACACCTGGCCGTTCTCGTCCACCTGGGCCAGCGAGGCGTGGGTCTCCAGGTAGAAGTGCTCCTGCCCGGAGAAGGTGAACTCGCCGGTGAACACGTGCGCGGACTCGGCGAAGCCGGCCTCGGGGTCGCCGTGGAGCATCACGGGCTGGGCGCCGTGGTAGCTGCCGGCCTCGATCGCGTCCCGCAGGGTGATCAGGGAGGGGAGTTCGTCGAGTTCCACCTCCACCGCGGCGGCGCCGAGCCGGGCCGCCTCCGGCGTCTCGCCGAGCACCCAGGCGACGGCGTGGCCGTGGAACATCACCTCGTCGGGGAAGAGCGGTTCGTCGCGCTTCATTCCGGCGTCGTTCACGCCGGGGACGTCGGCGCCGGTCAGCACGCGGACCACGCCGGGCACGGCGAGGGCGGGCGCGGTGCGCAGCGCGGTGATCCTGCCGTGCGCCCTCATCACCTGGACGGGGTGGGCGTGGAGCACGTCCTTGGTGCGGTGGACCAGGTCGTCGGTGTACAGCGCGGCGCCGGTGACGTGGAGGCTCGCGCTCTCGTGCGGCATGGAGAGGCCGACAACGGGCCTCTCGGGACGCTCGGACAGATGGCTCATGCCGACACCGCCTCGGTGGTCTGCGCGTACAGCTTCAACAGGCTCTGGCCGAGCATCGCGGAGCGGTACTCGGCGCTGGCGCGGTGGTCGCTCATCGGCGTGCCCTGGGCCCGCAGCGCCCGGGCCGCGGCCCGGACCGTCTCCTCGGTCCACGGCCTGCCCTCCAGGGCCGCCTCGGCGTCGAGGGCCCGGATGGGGGTGGCGGCCACGCCGCCGAGGCCGATCCGCGCCCTGCGGACGATGCCGGCCTCCCCGGCCGGCCCCTCCCCCGGGTCCCCGATGTCGAGCGCGAAGGCGACGGCCACGCTGGAGATGTCGTCGAAGCGCCGCTTGGCGATCTTGTGGAAGGCCGTGACCGGCGACAGCGGCAGCGGGATCCGCACCGCGCGGATCAGCTCGCCGGGCCGGCGCACGCTCTGCCGGTAGCCGGTGAAGTAGTCGGCCAGCGGCACCTCGCGCTCCCCTTCGGGGCCGGCCAGCAGCACCGACGCCTCCAGCGCGAGGAGGACCGGCGGGCTGTCGCCGATGGGCGAGCCGGTCCCCAGGTTGCCGCCCAGGGTCGCACTGTTGCGGATCAGCCGGGACGCGAACTGCGGGAACAGCTCGGCCAGCAGCGGGACGGAGCCGTCCAGGCGCCGCTCGATCTCGGTGAGGGTCAGCGCCGCCCCGATCACGACCGAGTCCGACTCGGCCCGCAGCTCCCGCAGTTCGGGCAGCCGGTCGACGGCGATCACGCAGGGGGCCCGCCGGGAGCGGATGTTGACCTCGACCCCGTAGTCCGTGGAGCCGGCCACCACCACCGCGTCGGGCCGCTCGCCCAGCAGTCCCAGCGCCTCGGAGAGGGTGCCGGGCCGGCGGAACTCCCCGCCGCCCTGGGCGTAGTGGGTGGCGACCGGCTCCGGCGGGGACTGCTCACGGCGCCGCGCCAGGGGGTCGTCCTCGGTGGGCGCGCCGACGGCGTACGCGGCGTCGCGGATCGGGCGGTAGCCGGTGCAGCGGCAGAGGTTGCCGCTCAGCGCGTGGAGGTCGAAACCGTTCGGGCCGTGCTCGGGGTCGGCGCCGTCGGCCCCTGCCGGACGGGGGCAGCGGTCCGGCCGGTAGTACTCGGCGGCCATGCTGCAGACGAAGCCGGGTGTGCAGTAGCCGCACTGGGAGCCGCCGCGGACCGCCATCTCCCGCTGCACCGGATGGAGGGCGGGCGGGCTGCCGGGCTCGCCGGCGGTGGCCAGGCCCTCGGCGGTGACGACCTCCTGGCCGTCCAGCGCCGCGACCGGGACCAGGCAGGCGTTGACCGCCACCCAGTCGGTGGGGCTGTCCACCCCGGGGCGGGCCACCAGGACCGAGCAGGCGCCGCACTCCCCCTCGGCGCAGCCCTCCTTGGTGGCGGTGAGGCCCCGCTCGCGGAGGAAGTCCAGCAGCGAGGTGTGGGGCGCGGCCGGGGAGATCGGCGTCTCCTCGCCGTTGACCGCGATGCGCGCCGCTACCATGGCCGGGCCTCGTTTCCGGGCGCGATCGACATACCTGTCCTAGTCGCCATTTCAGGTGCCTTCTGTTTCGGCGGCGCAGCCCGCCGGGAATTCGGAATTCAGGACATCGGAGAAGCGCCTGGACATCGGCACACCCGATATACCGGGTATACCGGATAACGCGGATACCGGCGGTGCCGGGACCGCGAAGGGGCGCTCCGGGCGGGCCGCTCAGCGGCCGTGGGCCACCCGGCCCGGGACCCAGACGGTGAGCTGGGCGAGGCGATGCAGGTCGGAGATGGTGGACATCCGACTTCGCCCCCTTTCGGCAACTCCCGAGCCGGTGCGCTAGAAGCTAGGCCGCGACGGCTCCACCGGTCAAGGCGGCGCCCGGGCTCCGACCGCGATTCATGCGAACCTACAACCGGCGGCCACCGGAATTCCGGCCGCCTCGGCCCATCGCACCACGGATATGGCGCCGAATGCCCTCGGCGGAAGCAGGCGGTGCCCGCCGCACTCAGCTGCCGACCCGGCCCGCCTCGATCGTCAGGTGCCGGGTGAGGTGGACCGCGTTCAGCATCCGGCGGTCGTGGGTGACCAGCAGCAGCGTGCCGGGATAGGAGTCGAGGGCGGACTCCAGCTGCTCGATGGCGGGCAGGTCGAGGTGGTTGGTGGGCTCGTCCAGGACCAGCAGGTTGACGCCCCGGGCCTGGAGGAGCGCCAGGGCCGCGCGGGTGCGCTCGCCGGGTGAGAGGGAGCCGGCCGGGCGGAGGACGTGCTGGGCCTTCAGGCCGAACTTCGCCAGCAGGGTGCGGACGTCGGCCGGTTCGAGCGCCGGGGCGGCGGCCTGGAAGGCGTCGGCCAGCGGGGCGTCGCCCAGGAAGTGGCCGCGCGCCTGGTCGACCTCGCCGACCAGCACGCCGGGGCCGAGCGCCGCCGAGCCCTCGTCCAGCGGCAGCCGCCCGAGGAGCGCGGCCAGCAGGGTGGACTTTCCCGAACCGTTGGCGCCGGTGACGGCGACCCGGTCGGCCCAGTCGATCTGCAGGTCGACCGGTCCCAGGGTGAAGTCGCCGCGGCGGACCACCGCTCCGCGAAGGGTGGCGACGACGGCGCCGGAACGCGGGGCCGCGGCGATCTCCATCCGCAGCTCCCACTCCTTGCGCGGCTCCTCGACCACCTCCAGCCGCTCGATCATCCGCTGGGTCTGCCGGGCCTTCGCGGCCTGCTTCTCGGTGGACTCCAGCCGGGTCGCGCGGCCGAGCTTGTCACTGTCGGTGCCGGACTTCGCCTTGCGGCGGGCGTTGCGCACCCCGTGCTCCATCCAGTTGCGCTGGGTGCGGGCCCGCGCCTCCAGGCCGGCCCGGGTGTCCGCGTACTCCTCGTACTCCTCGCGGGCGTGCCGACGGGCCCGCTCGCGCTCCTCCAGATAGGAGGCGTAGCCGCCGCCGTAGAGGTTCACCTGCTGCTGGGCCAGGTCGAGTTCGAGCACCCGGTCGACCGTCCTGGTCAGGAACTCGCGGTCGTGGCTGACCAGGACGGTCCCGGCGCGGAGGCCGGCGACGAACGCCTCCAGCCGCTCCAGCCCGTCCAGGTCCAGGTCGTTGGTCGGCTCGTCGAGGAGGAAGACGTCGTAGCGGCTGAGGAGGAGGGAGGCCAGGCCGGCGCGGGCGGCCTGACCGCCGGACAGCGCGGTCATCGGCAGTCCGAGGTCCACTCCGAGACCGAGCTGCCCGGCGACCTCCTCGACGCGCTCGTCCAGGTCCGCCCCGCCCAGGTCCAGCCAGCGGTCCAGCGCGGAGGCGTACGCGTCGTCCGCGCCCGGAGCGCCGTCCACCAGGCCCTGGGTGGCGGCGTCCAGCTCGCGCTGGGCGGCCGCCACGCCGGTGCGGCGGGCCAGGAACTCCCGTACGCTCTCGCCCTCGCGGCGCTCGGGCTCCTGCGGCAGATAGCCGACCGTGGCGGTGGGCGGGCTGAGCCGGACCGTGCCGTCCTCGGGGGCGTCCACCCCGGCCAGCAGCCGCAGCAGGCTGGACTTGCCCGCGCCGTTCGCGCCCACCAGGCCGACCACCTCGCCCGGTGCGACCACCAGGTCCAGTCCGGAGAAGAGCACCCGCTCGCCGTGGCCCGCGGCGAGATCCTTGGCCACCAACGTCGCACTCACGAGCGGCGATCCTTCCAGAGCGGCTTTACGGCGACTGACCAGGCATTTTACCAAAGGCCCCGGTCAGTCGAGGCCGGCGTCCAGGGCCAGATCCGCCAGCAGTCCGGCCACCCGGTCCGGGTGCAGACCGCGGGAGCGGAACCAGGCGCCGACGTTGCGCACGTCGCGCTCCAGGAAGCCGCGGCCCTGCGGATTGGCGATCACGTCCACGATCTGCGGGACGTCGATCAGCACCAGCCGGCCTTGGTCGACCAGGATGTTGTAGGCGGACAGGTCGCCATGGGCGTGGCCGGCCCGGGCCAGCACCGACAGGCTCGCGCCCAACTGCCACCACAGGTCCTCCAGTTCGTCCGGCTCGGGGCGCAGCTGGGCGAGCCGCGGCGCGGCGGTGCCGTCCTCGTCCCCGATGAACTCCATCAGGATCTCGGTGCCGACGATCTGCACCGGGTACGGCACCGCCGCGCCCGCCTCGTACAGGCCGCACAGCGCGCCGAACTCGGCCGCCGCCCACTGCCCGGCGATCGCCTGCCGGCCGAAGGCGGTGCGCTTCTCCATCGCTCGGCTGACCCGCGACTCCTTGTGCCGGCGGCCCTCCAGATAGCCGGCGTCGCGGTGGAACATCCGGTGCTGACCGTCCCGGTAGCGCTTGGCGGCCAGCAGGGTGCGGCGGCCGGTGCCGGGGACGGCCCGCTCCAGCAGGAAGACGTCCGCCTCCTTGCCGGTCTTCACGATCCCCAACTCGGTGTCCTGGGCGCCCAGTTCGGTGATCACCCAGTCGGGGTGCGGCAGCGGGCCGCGCTCGGTGGGGGACGACTGGTCCCAGGTGGTCCAGCGGACGCCGTCCGGCAGCACCTCGGGGGCGGTCACCGCCTCTTCGGCGGCCTGCGGCCAGAACTGCGCGGCGTACTCGGCGAACGCGTCGTCCAGCGCCGCCTCCCCGCGGCCGCTGCCGCCCTCCCGACGGTCGCCGCCCTTGGGCCGGATACGGGTGAAACTGTCGCTCTCACGGTCGAACTCTCGCACTGCGGCGGTCTCCTGCGAATGGGCCCACCGCGTACGACGAGGTCAGCCGGTGGGCTGAGGAAGAGGGAAGTCGTCTGGCGCGCACACCGGGGCGCGCCGCGTGTCGGCGGCGACCATGCGACTCACCCCCCTCTCTCTCGTCCACTCTCGTCCACTGCGAGGACGTGCCGACCCTATCCGCCCCTCGCGGCGGCGCAACCGAATTACCGGGTCGCGCCGATACCATCCCCTCGGGGCGGGCCGAGGAGAACCGCGGGGGCGCCGAGGAAAGGACGCGGACGTGCCGAAACGCAGTGCCGGAATCCTGCTGTACCGGGTCCAGGACGGCGCCGGGCCACGGGTGCTGCTGGTGCATCCCGGCGGCCCCTTCTGGGCGAAGAAGGACGCCGGCGCGTGGTCGATCCCCAAGGGCGAGTACGAGGAGGGCGACGATCCCCTCGCGGCGGCGCTTCGGGAGTTCGAGGAGGAGACCGGGGCCCGGGTGGGAGGCGACGGCCTCCTGGAGCTCGGGACGATCAGGCTCCGCGGAGGCAAGCTGGTGACCGCCTGGGCCGCCGAGGGTGAGTTCGACGTCTCCGCGCTGAAGAGCAACACCTTCACCATGGAGTGGCCGCCGAGGTCCGGCACCACCAGGGAGTTCCCCGAGGTGGACCGCGCGGAGTGGTTCGACCCGGCGGAGGCCGGGCGGCGGCTGAACCCCGCGCAGGCGGAGTTCGTCGACCGCCTCGTCCAGGCCCTCGCGAGCGGCGGCGCCTGAGCCGGCCGAGCCGGCGGCGTCCTCCTCCCCCCCGCGTGGCCGACCTCCGGCCGGCACGCCCGCGAGCGGGCGTCCCCGCAGGGCGGCTGGAACGTGGCGGTCGGGACGGGGGGCCGTTGCGCGGGGGCTCCGGATGCGTCATGTTGGCGGCCGTGGCGTCCGGGGCCCGCCCGGGACGGTGGCCACCCACGACGGCCCGATGGCCCGACGGCCGGACGGCCCGATCAGGACGAGGTGCCCGGATGAGTACGGAAGCCCAGCTCCCCCAGCCGCCGCTGCGCCGGCCCGCCCAGGACCTGGACGCGCCCTTCCCCTGGCCGCGCCCGCCGATCGACCCGCCCGCGGTGTACTCCTGGCTGCGCGCCGAGGAGCCGGTACGCCGGGTCACCCTGACCGGTGGCCGGCCCGGCTGGCTGGTCACCCGCTACGACGACGTCCGCGCGGTGCTCGCGGACCCGCGGGCCAGCTCGGACGGCAGCCTGCCCGGCTACCCCTGGCTCGACCTCCCCCCGATCCCCCCGGAGCAGCTCTCCTTCCTGCGTACCGACCCGCCGCAGCACACCGTCTTCCGCCGGCTGCTCCGGAAGAACTTCCTGATCCGGCGGGCCGAGGCACTGCGCCCGCGGATCCAGGCACTGGTCGACGAGACCCTGGACGCCATGCTGGCCCGCACCGACCGCCCGGTGGACCTGGTCGACGCGTTCGCGCTGCCGATCCCGTCCACGGTGCTGGCCTGGATCATGGGCGTGCCCAGCGAGGACCGGCCGTTCTTCAACCGGGCCTCGGAGGAGCTGCTGGGCGGCGGCGACCCGGACCGGCCGGGCGCGGCGGAGGCCGCCTCCGCCGCCCGCCGCCGGCTGCACGACTACCTCGGCGAGCTGGTGGCGGCGAAGGGGAGGCTGGCGGACCCCGGCGACGACATCCTCGGCCAGCTGGTCGCCGCCGTCCGGGCGGGGACCATCCCGGAGGAGGCCGTCCTGAACGCCGGCATCACCCTGCTGGTCGCCGGGCACGAGACCACCGCCAACATGACCTCGCTCGGCGTGCTGACCCTGCTTCAGCATCCGGAGCAGCGCGCCGAGTTGGCCGCCCGGCCGGAGCTGGTGCCGGGCGCGGTCGAGGAACTGCTGCGCTACCTCGGCATCGTCCACCTGATCATCGTCCGGGTGGCCAAGGAGGACATCGAGATCGGCGGCACCACCATCCCGGCCGGCGAGGCGATCATCCCGCTGAACCTCTCCGGGAACCGGGACGGCGACCACTATCCGGACCCGGACCGGTTCGACATCCACCGCGCCGCCCGCGACCATCTCGCCTTCGGCTTCGGCGTCCACCAGTGCCTGGGCGCGCCGCTGGCCCGGATCGAGCTTCAGATCATCTTCGAGACGCTGCTGCGCCGGGTCCCCGGCCTCCGCCTGGCCATGCCCGAGTCCGAACTCCCGTTCAAGCTCCACGCACCGATCAACGGCCTCTTCCGCCTCCCGGTGACCTGGTGAATTCCCGGGGACAACAGCAGTCGCACGGTATTTTCCCGGCCCCGCGGGCAACATTCGGCCTTTGTCTTGCGGCGTCCACCCGGCCGGCAGTAGCCTGCGAAGCGCAAAGTGGGGGCGTCGTCAAGTAGGACGCCCGCCGAAAAAATCTTTGCATGGCGCACTTTCTTGAGAACACGGGGGGGCGGAGGGATGCATTCCCTTTTACCGCGTTTCTGGGAATGGCAGCGAACGGGGCGCTTTCATGCGCCCGCTCTCCCCAGTGCGCCCCCGAGGCGAAAACCCTCGTCCGAGACGACCGGCCGGCCTGCCGTGCCGGACGCGCCCTCGCTGGTCCCCGCGCACCTCTGGTGACGCGGCAGCGGTCCACGCGCCGGGTGTGAGCCGTTCACACCCTTTCACGCCGTCCATCCGGCCCTTTTCGCCGGAAGCCCCAGGCCTGCGCTGGCGGCTGCTCATGGACGCGGCGACGGCGCCGACCGGAGGAAATCATTCCGCTGGAAAGACAACGGAGTTCAGCAATGTCCGAGTCCACCGGCACACCCGGCACGTCCGCCCGCACCAACCGGATCACCGGCACCGCCCAGGGGCGGGCCAATGTCCAGGTCTCCCTTGCTTCGGGGGCGATCGACCTGCCCTCGCTCACCCCGCTGATGTTCAGCTTCATGTTCCGGAACATCGCCAGCGACGGATTCATCTTCAGTGATCCGCAGTCCCCGGGCGACATCTCCCGGGACTCCAAGCCGGGCTGCGTCATCGCCGCCCCGTCCTTCCCCGCCGACACCCCCGGGATCGACGAGGACTACGTCTTCAACTGGGTGCGCGACGGGGCCATCACGGTCATGGAGGTGGCCAAGGCCGACCTCCCCACCACCCCCGACGGCGCCGTGCAGACCCTCAACGACTACGTGCAGTTCGCGGACCTCTGCCACTCCAACGCCCAGCCCACCAAGGGCCACGCCTGCTTCAACATCGCCGGCGACTCCCGTCCGTGGACCGAGCAGAACGACGGGCCCGCCCTCCAGTCGCTCACCGTCCTGGCCGCCTACGACAAGCTCGACCTCGGCACCCAGAAGCGGGCCGTGGACCTGGTCAACGCCAATGTGGCCTACCTCCTCGGCGTCTACCAGGGCACCACCACCAACCTCTGGGAGGAGCACACCGGCTACAGCTTCTTCGCCCGCTCCGCCCAGCTGCGCTGCTTCGAGGAGGTCCAGGCCTCCACCGTGGTCGGCATCGACAAGCCCACCGGGCTGCGCCCCGCCGTCAAGTGGCTGCGCCAGGCCCTCGCCGGGCACTGGGACGGCGCCAAGTACGTTAGCATGATGGCCGACCCGGGCGGCGGCGCCCAGCCCTCCCCGCAGAACCCGGTGGTCAGCGGCTACGACCCCAACATCGACATCGTGCAGGCGGCCCTCTACGGCGCGGTCCCGGTGACCGACACCAAACTGCTCGCCACTGCGGCCCAGCTCCGGGCACAGTGGGAGGAGGGCGGCATCGCCTTCTACCCGATCAACAAGGCGGACAAGGAGCAGTTCGGCATCGGCCCGATGTTCGGCCGCTACCCGGGCGACGTCTACGACGGCGACACCTCCCACCCGGTGCTCGGCGGGCACCCCTGGGCCCTCTCCACCTGCAACGTCGCCGAGCTCCACTACCGGCTGGCGGCCGAGGTGAAGACGAGCGGCAAGGTGCCGCTGGACGGGCTGTCCGCGCCCTTCTTCGCCCAGTCCGGCATCGACGCCTCCACTGCCCCGGCCGCTGCCGCCGCCGCTCTGGTGGCCACCGGCGACGCCATGGTGCGGGCGGTCGTCTACCACAGCGACCACTTCGAGCTCTCCGAGCAGTTCGACGGCAGCACCGGCTTCGAGCGCAGTGTCCACAACCTCACCTGGAGCTACGCCTCCTACCTGTCCGCGATGCGAGCCCGGTCCGGTGCCGTGTGACCGCGGCCGACCGACTCGCAGAGGAGGGGTGACCGCCCCATGTACGCCAAGTTCCCCGAGGGGGCGGCGAAGCGCACCGACCCCGCCGCGGCGGCCGAGGTCCTCTACGACGCCGTCGTCGTCGGCGGCGGGATCGCCGGCGCGCTGATCGCCGCGCGGCTGAGCGAGGCGGGCCGGCGGGTGCTGGTCCTGGAGGCGGGTCCGGCCGAGGACCTCACCCTCCGCGGCTACGAGGGCTACCTCGACCGCTTCTACTCGGCGATCAGCAAGGACAACCAGGCGCCCTACCCGGACGCCGCCAACGCCCCGATGCCCCGCGGCACCGACGCGCGGCGGATCACCCCGGGCGCCCCCGACGCCTCCTCCTACCTCGTGCAGAGCGGGCCCTTCGCCTCCGACACCACCTACACCAGGGTCCTCGGCGGCACCACCATGCACTGGGAGGCCAAGACGCTGCGGATGCTCCCCGAGGACTTCCGGATGCGCAGCCTCTACGGCGAGGGGGCCGACTGGCCGCTCGGCTACGAGGACCTGGCCCCGTACTACGCCGAGGCCGAGCGTGAGATCGGCGTCTCCGCCGACGTGGAGGACCAGGCGTACCTGGGGATCTCCTTCGACGAGGGCTATGTGTACCCGATGCGCGGGCTGCCGCTCTCCTACCTGGACCGGATGGTCGCCCGGGACGTCGACGGGATGCCGGTCCACCTGGACGGCGAGCGCCGGGAGCTGCGGGTGAGGCCGTTCCCCCAGGGCCGGAACGGCATCCCCAACCCGGCCTACGACGGCGGGAAGGGCTACCGGCCGCGGGGCGCGGTGAGCACCTACCAGGTCGAGGTCGGCGGCCGCTGCCAGGGCAACAACAACTGCGTGCCGATCTGCCCGGTGCAGGCCAAGTACAACGCCGGCAAGACCCTGGCCGCCGCCCTCCGCAGCGGCCGGGTCGACCTGGTCGCCCAGGCGGTGGCGCACAAGGTGCACATCGACGAGGAGACCGGCCGAGTGACGGAGATCGAGTACCGGCGCTACGACCGGCCCGACAGCCCCGGCTTCACCACCATGCGGGCCCGCGGCCGGCTGTTCGTGCTGGCCGCCAACGCGGTGGAGAACCCGCGGCTGATGCTGGCCTCCGGGCTGCGCGGCTCCAGCGGTCTGATGGGCCGCAACTTCATGGACCACGCCTATCTGCTGGCCTGGGCGCTGCTGCCGGAGGTGGCCGGCACCTTCCGGGGCACCAACTGCACCGGCGGCATCACCGACCTGCGCGGCGGCGGATTCCGCCGGCACCAGGCGGCGTTCAGCGTCGACATCCACAACGACGGCTGGGGCTGGGCCCGGGGCGCGCCGATGACCGACCTCCTCGCCCTCGTCGACGCCGGAGGCCGCTACGGCGAGTCGCTGCGGCAGGGCCTGGTGGACCGGGTCTCCCGGCAGCTCCAGCTGGCGTTCATGGTCGAGGTCCCGGCCAACCCGAGCAACCGGGTGACCGTGGACCCGGACTACACCGACCATCTGGGGAACATGCGGCCGGTCCTCACCTACGACATCCCCGACTACACGATGCGCGGGGTGGCGTACGCCAGGCAGCTGTCCAAGCGGATCTTCGCCCGGCTCGGCGCCGAGGACCACACCGCATACGACCCGGACTTCTGGGGCTACGCCGTGTACGGCGGCGAGGGGTACGAGATCCGCGGCGGCAACCATCTGGCCGGCACCCACAGCATGGGCAGCGACCCGGCCGCCTCGGTGGTCGACGCCGACCAGCGGTCCTGGGACCACCAGAACCTCTACCTGGTCGGCGGGGGGAGCATGCCCACCGTGGGCACCTCGAACGTCACCCTCACCGTCGCCGCCCTGTGCCTGCGCAGCGCCCGGGCCATGCTGGCCCAGCTCGACTCGGACACCGCGCCGGTCGGCATCACCTCGGCCGGCGCGCCCGGCCGCCCGAGCGAGGGGGTGGCCCGGTGACCGCGTCCACCATCGGCGACCGCGACGACCTGATCAGCTACCTCCACGCGGCGATGGCGCTGGAGCACGCGACCATCCCCACCTACCTCACCGCCTACTACTCGATCCGCTCCACCACCAACTCGGACGCCGCCCACATCATCCGGGTGGCCGCGGTGGAGGAGATGCTGCATCTGACCCTGACCGCCAACGTCCTGAACGCGGTGGGCGGCAAGCCCGACCTGACCCGCCCCGGCTTCGTGCCCTCCTATCCGGCCCGGCTGCCGGACGGGGAGGACGACTTCACCGTCGACCTGCGGCCGCTCACCCCCAAGGCGGTGGACACCTTCTGCAAGATCGAGCGGCCGGGCCGGGCGCCCAGCGCCGACGCGCGGCTGATCCCCACCGGCGACCGCAGCCCGATGCTGGTCTCCAGCCCCACCGCCGAGGGGATGCACTTCTACAGCATCGGCGAGTTCTACGAGGAGATCATCGAGGGGCTGGAGAAGGTGGCGGCCGCCGACCCCGGGCTCTTCCGCGGGGACCCGGCGCTGCAGATCGGGCCGGAGTACTACTACTCCGGCGGGGGCGCCGTGACCACCGTCTCCGACCTGGACTCGGCCCGGCGGGCGCTGCGGTTCATCGCCGCCCAGGGCGAGGGCCTCGACTCCGGCATCTACGACGCGGAGGGGGAGCTGGCCCACTACTACCGGTTCCGCCAGCTCCAGCTCGGCCGCTACTACCAGGTGGGCGACGACCCCGAGGCGCCCTCCGGGCCGCCGCTCAGCGTCTCCTGGGACGACGTCTACCAGGTGAAGGTCAGCGCCCGGCTGTCCGACTACCCACCGGGCTCCGAACTCGCCCGGGTGGCACGGGAGTTCAACTCCGACTACGCGGCCTTCCTGGCGCTGCTGACCCGGGCCTTCAACGGGCGTCCCGAGCTGCTGAAGGAGGCCGTCAACGAGATGTTCCGGCTGCGCGACGGCTTCGACCGGCTGGTCCGCAACCCGCTGCCGGACAGCGGCGGCCTCCACGCCGCCCCCACCTTCGAGATCCCGGAGCCCACCCAGGAGGTGCAGCGATGAACGACAAGTCGCCCGTCCCCTTCGATGAGTTCCTCGCCCTCTCGGTGGACCTGACCGCCTTCGGGGAGACCGACCTCCTCGGCACCGGGCTGGCCCACCAGTATCTGGCCAAGGTCCGGGCCGCCTGCGGGGACGAGGTGGTGACCGACCTGCTGGCCGCCCACCGGGCCGCGCGGGCCGAGGCGGCCGGCGACACCGCAGGCGGCGACCGGGGCTCCGTCGAGAAAGGCCTCGTCGAGAAAGGCCCCGTCGGCGAAGATCCCGTCGACCGGGCACGGCTCGACCGGGCGCTGCGCCACCGGGTCTTCAGCGACGACCGGATCGGCCCGGTGGCCCGCAACGTGATCAAGCTCTGGTTCGCCGGGATGTGGTACGCCCTGCCGCCCGAGTGGACCGACGCCTACGGCGCCCGCGGCGCCAACGAGACGTCCACCGTCACCGCAGCCTCCTATCAGGAGGGGCTGCTGTGGCGGGCCATCGGGGCGAACCCGCCCGGCGCCAAGGCCCCCGGCTACGGGGCCTGGGCCGAGCCGCCCCGCATCGAGGACCGCTATCTGAGAGGGGCGAAGAAATGACGGATCCGGCCGCCCGCCTCGGCCCGGACCGGGTGAGACTCGGCGTCTGCTGCACTCTGTGGTGGAACGACGACTTCCCCGCCATCGACGCGGGCATCCCGTTCGGCCAGGCCGTGAGCGAGATGGCGCTGGCCGGCTTCCAGGGCTGCAGCATCGGGCACAAGTACCCCTCGGACGCCGCCGAGCTGAAGGCCGCTCTGGACCTTCGCGGGCTGCGCGTCTCGGAGCCCTGGACGAGCACCTACTTCACCGTCGCCAAGATGCGGCAGAAGACGGTCGCCGCCTTCGAGGAGACCCTCGCCCACATCAAGGCGCTGGGCGGCACCGAGTTGGTGGTGGCCGAGTTCGGGGCCTCCTCGCATCTCCTCCCGGTGGACGTGTTCGCCAACCGGCCGGTCTTCACCAACGCCCAGTGGGAGAACCTCACCTCGGGTCTGGAGGAGCTCGGCAAGATCGCCAACTCGGCCGGGATGAAGCTCAGCTACCACCACCACATGGGGACCGGGGTGATGACCCGGGCCGACGTCGACCGGCTGATGGACTCGACCGATCCGGACCTGGTCCACCTGCTGCTGGACACCGCCCACATCGCCTTCGCCGGCGACGACCCGCTGGAGCTGGCCCGGGCGCACGCCGACCGGATCGGCCACGTCCACCTCAAGGACGTCCGGCCCGAGGTCGTCAGCCGGGTGCGGGAGGAGGGCCTCTCCTTCCAGGAGGCCGTCGAGCTCGGCGTCTTCACCGTGCCGGGGGACGGCGGGATCGACTTCCGGCCGATCCTGGAGGTGCTGGCCGACGCCGGCTACCAGGGCTGGCTGATGGTCGAGGCCGAGCAGGACCCGAACAAGGCCGTACCGCTCGCGTACGCCAAGAAGGCCCGCGCCTACCTCGCCGACGTCCTGGGCTGGTAGGGAACGGAGGACAGCAGGAATGAACCCCCCGTCCGGACGAGACGTGTTCTTCAGCTTCTTCATGTTCACGGCCGACCTGCGGCCGGAGGACGCCCGCTACGGCCAGACCCTGATCGGCCATCTGAAGGCCCTCACCGAGATGGGCTACCGCGGCTTCGACGTCCACATCGCCACCCAGCCGCCGGGCGTCGACCACAAGCGGGAGATCGACGCCTACATCGGCCTGCGGAAGGCGTTCGACCGGGCGGGGCTCTCCGGGGTGAAGTTCACCACCAACGTGGGGACCACCCGCACCTTCGACCCGACCTCGCCGTACGAGGAGCAGCGCCGGCAGGCCCTGTCCTATCTGGAGTCCCGGGTCGAGATCACCCGGGTGCTGGGCGGGGACTCCATCATGTCCGGGCCGTTCCTCTACCCCTACGGCGTCTTCCCGCTCACCGACGACGGCGAGCCGCTGTGGAGCGACGCCCTCCAGGACTGGATGGAGCCCCGCTACCGGGCGGCCCGCGCGGTCTTCGAGGAGCTGTCGGAGTACGCCGAGGCCCGCGAGGTGAAGCTCGCCATCGAGCCGGTGAAGAGCTGGGAGACGCCCCCGCCCAACATGGTCGCGGAGGTACTGGACTTCCTCGACACCCTCGACCACCCGCAGGGCGGGGTGACCGTCGACACCGCCCAGCTGGTGATGGAGAGCCGCGGCCCGTCGGCCTTCTCCGCGGATCTGGCGCGGGCGGTCCGGCAGAACCGCCTCCACTACGTCCACATCTCCGCCCCCGACCGGGGGGCGGTGCGGGACAGCTGGATCCCGTGGCAGGTGGTCCGCGACGAGATCGATCCGGTCTACCGGGGGCCGTACCTGGTCGAGGTGTTCAACGCGATCCCGCCGTTCGTCTCCTCGATGCGGATGGCCCGCCGGCGGTTCTGGCGGCCCGGCGAGGACGACCCGGTGCCCGGCGTGGACAGCGCCTACCAGGTGGCCGCGGCCGCGCTGGAGGAACTGCGGGAGCGGACCGCCTCCCCCGCCTGAGCCCGGAGCCCCCGAACCGCCCCACCCGTCCGAACCAGCCGAACCAGCCGAACCACCCGAACCGCGCGACCCGCGTCCGAACCGCCCGACCCGAAAGGCTCCTGATGCTCGGTCAGGTCACAGACCCCATCGCCATGGTGGTCAAGCAGGCCGGCGACGTCCGCATCCACACCTTCGTCTCCTCCTTCGCCGCCGGCAACATCGCCAACGCCACCCACATCGTCGAGACCCGCAACCAACTCGTCCTGATCGACAGCCAGTTCCTGGTGCCCTACGCGCGGGCCTTCCGGGAGTACGCGGACGGCCTCGGCAAGCCGATCGAGCGGCTGTACCTCTCCCACCGGCACCCGGACCACTGGTTCGGCCTGGGGGCGGCGTTCACCGACGTGCCGGTGCACACCCTGCCGGAGACCATGAACTTCATCCAGGAGCACGGCGAGGAGTCCCGCGCCGACCACTGGAAGCTGGGCGACCTCGTCCCGGACCAGATCGTCGTGCCCAAGCACGGCGTCCGGCCCGGCGAGGAGACCATCGACGGGGTCAGATACGTCTTCGACCGGGTGACGGACACCGAGATCGACTACCACCTCACCGTCGGACTCCCCGAACTGGGCGTGTACTTCGCCCAGGACCTGCTCTACAGCGGCACCCACCCCTATCTGACGAAGCACCTGGAGCACTGGGTGCGGGTCCTGCAGCAGATGCTGGTCTCGGAGTACGAGCTGTTCATGCCGGGCCACGGCCTGCCGGCCGACAAGAACGAGGTCGCCCGCGTCATCGAGTACCTCTCGGCCGCCCGGCAGGCCATCGGCGACGGGCTGACGGGCGACGCCTTCCGGGCGTTCCTGCTCCAGCGGTATCCCGAACGCAGATGCCCGGGGATATTCGACATCTACCTGCCCCGGTTGTTCGGCGGAGCCAGCGACTACTGACCGCGGAGGGATCCCATCCATGAGCGAGACCAGCACGGTAGGCAAGTATCTGGTGGACCGGCTCAGCCAGCTCGGCCTGGGGCATCTGTTCTCCATCGCGGGCGACTACTCGATCGACTGGCTGAACCGGTACGTCACCCCGAGCAGCATCGAGATCATCGAGGAAGTCAACGAGGTGAACGCCGGTTACGCGGCGGACGGCTACGCGAGGCTGCGGGGAATCGGCGCGCTCTGCGTCACCTATTCCGCGGGCGCGCTGTGCGCCGTGAACGCGGTGGCCGGCGCCTACGCCGAGAAGGTGCCGATCGTGCTGATCAACGGCACGCCGAGCATCCAGAAGACCATCGTCTTCGAGCAGACCGGTTTCAGCGCCCATCACTTCATCAGCGGGCGCGAGACGGACATGCAGTCGTTCGAGCACATCACGGCGGCGACGGTGCGGATCGAGAATCCGGTGACCGCGCCGATGCTGATCGACTACGCGCTGACGCAGTGCGTCAGCCAGCGCCGCCCGGTCTATATCGAGCTCCTCCAGGACATGGTGGACCTGGAGTGCGAACCGCCGAAGGGCCGTCTGAGGCCGGCCGAGGTGCTGTCCGACCCGGGCAGCCTGGAGGAGTCGATCGCGGAGATCCGCACCGCGCTGGAGCACGCGGAGAATCCGCTGATCTGGGTCGGCGTCGAGGTCGACCGGCTCGGCCTGCAGGAGAAGACGCTGAGCCTGATCCGGCAGCTGAACATCCCCTTCGTCACCGAACTCCTCAGCAAGGCCGTGCTGTCCGAGGACGACGAGCTGTTCATCGGCGTCCTGGACGGCCAGGCCTCCTCGGAGGCCGCCGCCGACCTGGCCCGGGACTCCGACTTCATCCTGGCCCTCGGCGTGTGGCTGACCGACATCAACTCGCTGGGCTGGAGCCCGGACTACGACAAGACCGCGTTCGCCTCGTTCGACGCGGTCAAGTTCGGCACCCGATTCTCCGGACAGGTCGCGCTGGAGCATCTGGTCGACGGCCTGCTGGCGGCGAAGATCCCGCCCAAGGCGTGGAAGACCCTCACCAAGACCACCTACACCGTGCCGTCCCTGCGCACCTCGGGCGAGATCACGTACCAGGGGTTCTACGACTTCATGCAGCAGTACATCAACCGGCACACCCTCATCGGTGCCGACGCCAGCATGAACTACTTCGGGAGCCTGCTGCTCAAGGTGGTCGGCGCGGGCGGGTTCGTCGTCCAGTCCTCGTACTCGTCGATCGGCTACAGCGCGCCGGCCGCGACCGGACTCTGCCTGGCGAAGCGGCCCGACCAGCGGGTGATGGTCTTCTCCGGGGACGGCGGTTTCCAGATGACCGCCCAATGCCTCTCGACGCAGACCCGGTTCGGACTCGACCCGATCATCTTCGTGATCGACAACGGCGTCTACGGCGTGGAGCAATGGCTCGCCGACGCCTCGGTCTTCCATTCCGACGAGCCGTTCTACCGGTCATGCCTGCTCCACCCCTGGAACTACAGCAGGCTGGCCGAGGTGTTCGGCTGCCAGGGGTGGCGAGTGGACACCTACGGCGGATTGATGGACGCCGTGGCGGGTGCGATGGCGAACACCAGAAGCCCGTCGCTCATCCAGGTCGTGGTGCCCGACAAGTCGATTCCCGACAATGCCAACTGGAAGGCCCGGTAAGGGCGGAGAAGGAGCCGGAACCATGCCGACGAAGATCACCGCGATCTACGAGAACCCGAAGTCCCCGGAGGAGTTCGAGGCCGGCCACCGCGAGCAGATCAGGCTGGCGAAGCAGATCCCCGGAGTGACGCGGATCGAGAGCGCCAAGGTCTGGCCGAAGGAGGACGGCAGCCCGACCCCGGCCTATCGGGTCCTCGACCTGTACTTCACCGACTACGACGCGGCCAGCCGGGCCGTGACCACCGAGGAGGCCTCGGCCTTCGTGGCCAAGGTGTTCGACCTGGCGACCGGCGGGGTGCGGCTGCTCTTCTCGGACGTCGAGGAGGCCTGAGCCCCGGTTGCGGACCTCCGCCTGACGGCCCGTCGGCTCCCCGCCGGCGGGCCGGTCTCCGCCGCTCAGCTGACCGGATAGGAGACGAAGGCGAAGCGGCTGCTGTCCGGCGACCAGCCGTTGACGTTCAGCGTGCCCTGGCCGCCGAAGAGCGGGAAGCTCCGCAGCGGGGTGCGCCAGTCCTCGGTGCTCACCAGATGGACGGTGACGTCCAGGTCCGCCGGGTGGCCGAGGGTGCCCGCGGGGAAGGACAGATAGGTGGCGAACCGGCCGTCCGGCGAGAGGTGCGGGAACCAGTCGACGGTCTCGGAGTCCACCAGCCGCTCCAGCGGGCCGCCCCCGGCGGGCATCCGGACGATCTGCGCATGCCCGGGGGCGGTGGTGAACGCCTCGCTGTTGAAGAGGATCCACCGGCCGTCGGGCGCGTACTCGGGTCCGTCCAGATGGCCGTCGCCGGTGTCCACCAGGCGGCCGGGGCCGCCCTCGGCCGGCATCAGGGCGAGCCGGCCCGGCCCGCCGCCGGTGCCGCGGGGGATGGCCACATACGCCAGGGTGCCGCCGTCGGGACCGATCCCGTGGAGGAAGTGGAGGCTGCCGTCCTCGCCGGTCAGGCGGGTGCCCGCGCCGCCGGACAGCGGGGCCCGGTAGAGGTGGCCGTCCATGCCGGACAGGTAGACGTGCCGGCCGTCGGGTGAGACGACATGGTCGTTGTTGATCGGCGGGACGCCGTGCAGCGGCACCTCCTTCGGCTCCGCCGCCCGCCCGTCGCCGAGCTCCAGCCGCCACAGCCGGCCGGCGCCGTTGAGCAGCAGGGAGCGGCCGTCCGGGCCGAAGTTCGGCGCCTCCAGCAGGAGGTGCGAGGTCTCGTGGACCAGCCGCGGGGGCGCGGAGTCCGTACCGGCCACCCAGACGCAGGTGCGCTGCCCGGGCGCCAGCTCCCGGGGCCGCATACCGGTGTCCGCGGACGCTTCGGTCATCTGCGCTCCCCTTCGCTCGACCGATCGATGATCGGCGGGCGGCGCGGGGACTGTCAAGGCGCCGAGCGCGAGGTCGCTCCGCCGCCGGACCCAGCCGAGGCGGACGCCGAGACTGGGGTGATGAGCGACTTCTCCGAGGGCCTGGTCGAGCGGTACGTCCGGGCCGGCGCCGGGTTCGCCGCCCGGCTGCGCGAGGTACGGCCCGGGCAGTGGAACGCGGCCACCCCGTGTCCGGACTGGGACGTCCGGCAACTGGTGAACCACATGACCCGCGGCAACCTCGGCTATCTCGGCCTGCTGCGGGGCGGTGCCGGCGCGGACTTCCTCCGGCTGCGGGAGGCCGACGCGCTGGGCGGGGACCCGGTCGGGGCATACCAGCGTTCGGTGGGCGACTGCGCCGAGGCCTTCTCGGCGCCGGGCGCCCTGGACCGGGTACTCGACTACCCGCTGGGCGAGGTGACGGGCCGTCAGGCACTCGCGGTGCGGACCGCCGACAGCGTCGTCCACACCTGGGACCTCGCCCGGGCGGTGGGCGCCGACGACCGGCTAGACGGCGAACTGGTCGACTGGATCCGGCGGTTCCTGGACGACATCTACGCCGGGCTGGCCGAGACCCCGGTGTCGGCCGGGCCCGCGACCACCCACCGCTTCTTCGCCGCACCGGACGGCCGGGGCCCGGGCCCGGGCGCGTCGGCGCAGGACCTGCTGCTCCACCGGATGGGCCGGCGGCCTTGGCCGGCGACTGGCCGGATCACGCCGTCCCGCTGACGGGCAAGCGGCCGGATGATTGCCGTACGTACCTAACGGTGTTAGGACAGAGGGCGAACCACTTCCTCCCTCGGCGGGTCGATGGGCTCATCGAGCTGTCATGGCCCCGCCGAAAGACTGGAGCCGGAATGACGCCTGCCGCCGAGTCCGCCGCCGCCCCCTCCGCCCCCACCGTCCCCGCCACTGCCTCCTCGGCCCCCTCGACCCCCTCGGCCCCGATCCCGGACTATCCCTTCGCCCGGGCCACCGGCTGCCCCTTCGACCCGCCGCCCGAGCTGAGCGCGTTGCAGCGCGAGGCCCCGGCGAGCAGGGTGCGGCTGTGGGACGGCAGCACCCCCTGGCTGATCACCCGCCACGCCGACCAGCGCGCCCTCCTCGGCGACCCCCGGGTGAGCGCCGACAACACCCACCCCCACTACCCCCACTCCAGCCCCGGCACCAAGCAGAGCCGCGGACAGGGCCGCACCTTCATCTCGATGGACGACCCGGAGCACGCCCGCCAGCGCCGGATGGTCACCGCGCCGTTCGCCATCAAGCGGGTGGAGGCGCTGCGCCCCACCGTGCAGGGCATCGTGGACGACCTCATCGACCGGATGCTGGCCGGCCCCAGGCCCGCCGACCTGGTGGAGGCCTTCGCCCTCCCGGTCCCCTCACTGGTGATCTGCGCCCTCCTCGGCGTCCCCTATGCCGACCACGACTTCTTCCAGAGCCGCAGCCGGGCCCTGATCAACCGCGGCACCAGTGCCGAGGACGCCTCCACGGCGATCAAGGAGCTCCTCGACTA